>CAJOMG010000033.1 GCA_905235595.1 uncultured Desulfovibrio sp.
GCAATGAAATCTTCATCAACGAAATCCCGCAGCAAGCTGGATACCATGGCCGGATCGCTGAAAAACTGCTTATATGCTGGGTCGTGGGGCGGACGAGTGCTATGCATGCTCCAAGTTTACCTGACAAGGGATTGCTGGGCAATACCCGGTCAGTGCAACCGTCTCTTGAAAGTAGCGTACCCAATGCCCATCTACCGACAAAATGCAGCCTTGGTTACGCCGCTTTCTTTCCATAGCTGGATATACTGCAGCTGCTCGCCTCGTTCTATGGACATTGGAACCTCCGATACCATGATCAGATGTCACGTTACCATTGAAAACAGTCCCGGCAAGATGCGGTTGTTGGGACGCTTACGAAGTACTATTCCTTGCTGCATGTCGCTGTTATATTCCCACTGCCGCACACATGCTCAAGGGAGCCTGCATCGTTCATGCGACCGATGCGTGTGTAGCTGTATGGCGTAGAAAAGCTTTTGTAGAAGATGACGATACAGTTCTCTCCGAACAGCATGACATCGCCTGCCGCAACAGACCCTACGGCTTTCGGAGCGGACGGCAGGGATTGCTTCAGATTGTGGTATTTTTCATTACCGTGCAGATCTTCCATGTCCAGCGTTATTGGCAGCATTGCGGCAAAAGCACGGGCAGTTGCGTTATCTTCCAGCGTTACAGGAAAGGATGAACCATTGATTCTGATGTGCATGGCAGCGTCCTCCCTTTCCATTGTCCAGCCGACCTGCTTCATTGTCAACAGAACAGCACACAGTATAGCTATTGTGGCAAGTCTTTGCATACAGTCTCCGTTGTAAGCAACATTGTGAATCCATCTCAGCAATATTGCCGGAGATGTTTCTCCCAGAATTGTACAGCGTTATCTGTCCAGTCGGCAACAGGGATGCCCTCACCTGTCCCGAAACTGTCAAGCGGTACTCCGCCTGGGAAAACTGTCATCCTCCGTTCCGTGGCACCACTTGTGCTTTGTTCTTGTGTCGGCTATGAAGCTGTCTTGAAAAAAACATCCGCCTTCTTGCCGTGAGGCGAGGATGCGGGAAGTCCTGTGACGGTGTGAGGTATATCTCCATGTTGCGAGTGTTTTTTTCGTTTTGTGTGTGTTTCCTTTTCGTTCTTTCCGTGATGCCCTTCACAACAGGCTGTGCCAAGGATGCCAGAGGCCTGCAACACGACGCTGACGTCGGGAAAATCGACCTTGGCACGATTGATGCGACGGTGTTCCTGCCCAAGCCACCGGACTCCGCAAGCCTGCTTTTCCAGTATGACAAGGACTGCTATGAGAAGGGCAAGGTGTTGCGGCAGAACCCGGAGATCGCCCGTCAGGCAGCCGAGGCAGCCGACACCCATAATCTGCCAGAGTACTTCTCCGAAGCCTTCGGTGCGACCATCAGCAAGGATACGCTGCCGACGCTTTACAAGCTGATAATGCGGGTGCGCAAAACGTTCGGCAATAGCGCAAAGTCGCTCAAAACTGTTTACGGGCGTGAGCGACCTTTTATGCTTTATGGGGATTCCACCTGTTTTCGAGAGGGCAGAACCACGCCGAAGACAAAGGGGTCGTATCCGTCGGCACACAGCACGCGCGGCTGGGGCGTGGCCCTGCTTTTGAGCGAAATCAATCCTGAACGGGCCGAAGCGATTCTTAAGCGCGGCATGGATTTCGGGCAGTACAGGGTGATCTGTGGCTATCACTGGCAAACCGATGTCGATGCAGGACGTTTGCTGGCTGGCGCACTGTTTGCTAGGTTGCACGACAACCCCGAGTTTCAGGCTGAGCTTGAAAAAGCCAAGGTTGAATTTGCAGGCCTGCACAATCGACCGGAAGGGGAAAAAGGAAAGGAAGGGACGCATACAAAGAAGCATACAAAAAAGTAACCGCCGCGCCTGTACCACGAACTGTGTAAACCTCAAATATTGGTACCGGCAATCGTCGTAACGGCTATAGCCGGAAGGAGGTATCCTCCAAGCTGGGGACAGTCGTTATTGATGTCCCTCGATACGCTTTCCGCTTTCGCCAGTCAGCTAATCGCCAACGGGTGCGATGTGGGTTTGGTGGCAAGAGTGCTTGGGCACTCGTCTGCGCAGATGGTTTACCAGCATTACCAGCATGTATCGACTGTTCAAAAGCAAAGTGCTGTCGAGCAGTTACCGAGTCATCCGGTATGGCAAAGAAATAGGCACTCACGAAAATTATCCGTAAGTGCCTGAAATATTTGGTGGACAGTACAGGACTTGAACCTGTGGCCCCCGCCTTGTAAGGGCGATGCTCCACCAGCTGAGCTAACTGTCCACATTGATCTATGTATAACAAGAACGGCAAAACAAAAGGAATTGTCGACCATGGCGAACAGGAAGTCAAGAGATTCCTTCTTTCTGTGAAAGAAATTTTTTGCATCCACATGGGGACACTCCCTTGTGCAACGGTTTGGGGCGCTGTGTGAGGCATTGGAAAACGTGTTTAGCAACGCTGACATTCCCTTTCTTTGCAGTAGGGACATTCCTCGCCTTTATTGAGACTTTGCAGGATACCACATTCCTTTCCTTTGCCGCCGGAGCATTTGCACAGCAAAGATAGCAAATGCTGTTTTAGATGCTGTAACGCAGCGATCTGATCGCTCACATGGGCAATGTGTTTTTCCACAAGGGCGTTGATCCAGTCGCAGGAGATGGTGGGGTTATCCCTGAAGGTAAGTAATGCCCGGATTTCGGAAAGGTTCATCCCGTGCAAGCGACAGTGACGGATGAAGCGCAGGCGTTCAATTTCACTGTCGCCGTAAAGTCTGTAATTGCCCGTTGTTCGCTCCGGTTTTTGTAAAAGTCCCTCTTTTTCATAATACCTGATGGTGACCGCCTGGCAGCCGGTTATCCTGGCAAGCTCGCCAATTTTGATCTTCATCAGCAATCCTTTGCAGAAGGATGAATGCGCAGCATTGAAGACATATCCTGTCAGTTGGCAACAATGTTCACCAGTTTTCCCGGAACAACCACAATCTTGCGCACTGTGAGATTCGCTATATGCCGTTGCACTGCAGAATCTGCCAGGGCAGCCTGTTCCATAGCCGTTTTGTCAGCTCCAGCAGGAACATGTGTCGTGCCACGGAGTTTGCCGTTAACCTGGAGTGCCACCTCAAGCATTTCCTGCGCGGTTGCAGCGGCATCCCAACGGGGCATGAGTTCAGCGGCAAGTGGTGTTGTATGCCCCAGCCGTTCCCACAATTCCTCACACACATGAGGTGTCACAGGGGAAAGCAGGGTGAGCACAGAGGCCATGGCCGAAGAGAAGATGCGTCGTCCGCCGTCGCTGCCGCGCAGGTGTTCACGGGCAAGGTACATGGCGTTGACCAGTTCCATCACAGCGGCAATGGCCGTGTTGAATTGGAAGCGGTTGCCCATGTCTTCACTACATTTTTGGACAGTAAGGTGCTCGCGGCGGCGTAGCTCGCGTGCTTGCGGGGTGGTGGCATCTTGCGCGTCAGATTGGCAGGCCTTCAGGGGGAGCAGATGCGCTTCTTCTTCGGCAAACAAGCGCCATACACGTCCGATAAAGCGCGAGGCACCCTCAATGCCGGCATCAGACCAGTCGAAGTCACGTTCCGGTGGTGCCGCAAACAGGCAGAACAGACGCACTGTATCTGCACCATATTTTTCGATCATCTCAGATGGTGCCACAATATTGCCCTTGGATTTGGACATCTTGCCCCCATCCTTGAGTACCATACCTTGCGTGAGCAGATTGCTGAACGGTTCGTCAAGCGCAGGAGGATAAAAACCCAAGTCACGCAATGCCTTTGTGAAAAATCGGGCGTACAGCAGATGCAGGATGGCATGTTCCACGCCACCAATATATTGATCCACAGGCAGCCAGTACGTCAGCGCCGCAGTATCAAATGGCGTTACATCATCACGGGGGCTCGTATAGCGAGCAAAATACCAGGAGGATTCCACAAAGGTATCCATGGTGTCTGTTTCGCGTCTGGCCGGTTGGCCGCAACGTGGACATGTACAGGCAACAAAGTTTTCCGTTTCAGGCAGAGGCGAGCGGCCGTCGTCACGAACATGGGCATCCAGTGGGAGCAGCACTGGCAGATTATTCTCATTTTCAGGCACAACTCCACAGTGCTCACAATAGACGACGGGGATAGGGGTACCCCAGTAGCGCTGGCGTGAGATATTCCAGTCACGCAGGCGAAATTGAGTAGTTCCCTTGCCCCTGCCCTGTTGTTCCAAGGCCTTGGTGATGGCTTCTTTTCCGGTTTCATTATCCATGCCGTCAAAAGCACCGGAATTGACCATAACACCCGGGCCTGTGTACGCTTCAGTCATACGGTCAGGGTCAAGGTGTTCTCCCCTTGGCTCCACAACCACTCTGATGGGCAGATCATACTTGCGGGCAAATTCAAAGTCTCGCTGATCGCCACAAGGTACACCCATGACGGCGCCCGTGCCGTAATCAGCAAGGACAAAATTTCCCAGCCACAGCGGCACCCGCTCACCGGTGAGCGGGTGTATGGCATAGGCCCCCGTGAAGATGCCTTCTTTCTCCAGTGTGTCTGACTGGCGGTCAATGCGGTCCATGTTGCGAATGCGTTCCACAAAAGCGCGGACTTCGTCCGCATGTTCATAGCCGTCCAGCAGATGCTCCACCAGAGGATGTTCGGGGGCCAGTGTAACAAAGGTGACACCAAAGAGCGTGTCCGGTCGTGTCGTAAATACTTCCAGCCTGTCAACTCCTTGCACCTTTTTTTCCAGTCCGAAAGTAATGGAGGCACCTGTGGATTTGCCTATCCAGTTGCGTTGCATGGCCAGTACGCGTTCGGGCCAGCCACCTTTAAGGCGGGTAAGATCTTGCAGTAATTCGTCGCCATAGGCCGTGATTTTAAGAAACCACTGGGTCAGATCTTTCTGCACAACACGGCTGTCACAACGCCAGCACAGGCCGTCGATAACCTGTTCATTGGCCAGAACCGTGTGGCAGGAAGGGCACCAGTTCTGCGAGGCCTTTTTGCGATAGACAAGGCCTTTTTCCAACAAGCGCAGAAAGAACAGCTGCTCCCAGCGGTAGTATTCCGGCCGGCAAGTGGCAATTTCGCGTGACCAGTCATAGGAGTAGCCCAAGCGTCTGAGCTGTTCACGCATGTTGTTGATATTGGCATACGTCCATTTTGCCGGGTGCGTGTGATTCTTGATGGCAGCATTTTCCGCAGGCAAACCAAAGGCATCCCAACCCATGGGGTGCAGCACGTTATATCCTTGCATGCGTTTGGCGCGTGCCACCACATCACCGATAGCATAGTTGCGTACATGGCCCATGTGAATATTGCCCGAAGGATAGGGGAACATCTCAAGCACATAATACTTGGGTTTGCTGCTGTCATGAGAGCAGGCAAAGGCGTGTTGTTCCTGCCAGCGGGCCTGCCATTTTTTTTCTATAACCTGAGGATTGTAGCGTTCTTGCGTCATGAAAAATCACCCGGCTTGCTTGGATGGGGAAGAATTATGTATGAGAGGGCTTTTGAGCGTGCCATTCTCCTGGGCTTTAGCTACAGCGTCCAGAATGCCGTTGATAAAACTGCCGGCTCCATCATCGCCAAACTGACGGCTGAGGTCCAGAGCTTCATTGATGGCGACTTTGGATGGGATGTCATCACGACAGAGCATTTCAAACACAGCGAGCCGAAGCAATGTGAGTTCAACACGGCCCATACGGTTTACACGCCAATTGTGCGAATGGCGGTCAATTACGTCGTCCAGTAAGGTGGCGCTTTTCCATACGCCTTCCACCAGTTCCCAGGCGAATCCCGAAGGAGTGGTGGAGATGCTTTCCTTGGCCTGATTGCCCGGGGAGCTGTAAAAGATGTCTTGCAATTCATCCAGAGTATGTACTGACGCAAAGGAAAGACCGTACAGCACCTGAAAGGCCAATTCCCTTCCGCCGTGGCGTGTTGCCATTTTACCCCTGGCCATGGATTACAGCTGCTCCAGAACGCGTATGGTTTCCAGCATGGCCGCTGCGGCTTCAATGCCTTTGTTGCCGCCCTTGGAGCCTGCCCGCTCAATAGCTTGTTCAATGGTATCACAGGTCAAAAGTCCAAAACCAACGGACACGCCGGTTTGTAGCATACATTGTGCTATGCCCTTGCTGGCCTCTGCACAAACATAGTCAAAATGCGGGGTCGCACCGCGGATAACCGCTCCCAGCACGAGAATACCATTATACTGACCTGAAGCCGCCAGTTTATGGCAGACCAGTGGCAGCTCAAAGGCACCTGGCACGCGTACCAGCGTGATACCAGTAGCATCAAGGCCATGACGTTCCAGGTAGTCAATCGCACCGCTGATCAGGTGATCCACGATGAAATTATTAAATCTGGCGGCTACAATGGCCACCTTGAGGCCTTTGGCGTCTAACTGGCCGGCAATAGTTGTTACCGTGCTCATGCCTTATCTCCTTGTGGCATTTCACTGTTATTGGGCGTGATCAGCACACCATTAATAGAGAAGATACTGTCGTAAGAAATCATGGGTGCACCCGTTTGAGGCAGGCATGGCTTTTTGTGCTCTGGAGCCAGGCATGTATACCGTAAGCAGGCTGTGCACATACTTACCGATGATATCTGTTTCCATGTTCACCTTGCAGCCGGGTCGCCAACGATGCATGGTAGTACGTTTTTGCGTGTCAGGTATAATATTTACTTCCAGAAAATCCGGGCCACAGGCATTGACCGTAAGGCTGATTCCATCAAGGCATACTGATCCCTTGGCGATAACTTCAGGGCCATACGCAGGTGGAAAGGAGAGGCGGCAGCACAGGGACTGCCCCACAGGTGCCATCGTGCGTACCACAGCCAGGCAATCAACATGGCCGCTGACCATATGGCCGCCCAGCCTGTCACCCAGGGCAAGGGCACGCTCCAGATTGACCAGGGAGCCTTTGGAGCAGTGGGCCAGGGTTGTGCACGACAGTGTTTCTGCCGAAGCATAGACGGTAAATTCCCTGTGGGTATGCGTCTCCACCGAGAGGCAGACACCATTGACAGCGATGGATTCCCCGTCTGTCACATCTGGCAGATCAAAGAGGGGGCGAAGCGTAAAACGGCGTTCGGCGTTGCCATGAAGTGCGATTACTTCACCTTGTCCCTGAATGATGCCAGTGAACATGCGTCTTCCTATAGTGTCGTTTGGTGCATGGACAGCAAGTGAATATGCACGTCACCGCCACAGATGTGCGTATCGCAGACACGCATGCGCAGGGCTTCATCCAGGCTCAGGGGGGCACGGCCGGAGAAAATGGGAATCGCTTCGGCATCGCCCAGAACCATGGGCGCAAGGTGTAGATGAAACTCATCCACAAGATCTGCCTCAAGTAACGTCAAGGCAAGATGACCGCCCCCTTCGCAAAGTACATAGGGGCAGTGCAGGTCGTCAAACATGATACGCAGCATTCCCTGAAAATTTGGCCCGCCATGTATACTGGACCCCAGGGCCAGCACCCGTACACCTATTTCACGCAGTGCCTTGGCTGTGGTTGAGGCTGCTGCTGCTGGTGAGCTCAGAAAAATTGTCTGCTCTGGACGTTCCTTAAGCAGGAGAAAATCGGCATCGGGTTGTGGCAGGCGCGAGGTGAGGATGCAGGCAAGGGGTTGTGTTGCAACATCGACATCTCTTGCTGTAAGACGGGGATTGTCTGCACGGAAGGTTCCACCTCCCACAAGTACCGCACCGCCGCAAAGACCAACGCCTGCGCGTAGCGTATGCGTTCTCTTGCGGGAAGCCTCCGAACTGATCCATTGCGCATGGGCGTTACGTGTGGCAATGCGGCCGTCCAATGTAGCCGCCATTTTCAATATTACATAAGGACGTTTGTGCTTCTGCCATATCAGAAAGTCGGCCACGAGGTCGAGACATTCTTGCTGGCAGACATTTTCAATCACTTCCACGCCAGCTGCGCGCAGCACTTCTGCCCCTCCGCCGGCTTCGGGATTGGGATCGGCAGTACCAATGACAACACGCGCAATACCTGCTTTGAGAATAGCCTCCGTGCATGGCGGGGTTTTGCCTTGGTGCCGGCAAGGCTCTAAGGTGACCACCAAGGTGCCCCCTGTGGTATTTATTCCCAAAGAGGCTGCATTGTTGAGGCAATCTGTTTCTGCATGATCCAGCCCAGCAGCGTGATGCCAACCTCGGGCAACCACTTTGCCATCGCGTACGAGCACAGCACCAACCGTGGGATTGGGGTATGTGCGCCAACGGCCTTTTTCGGCCAAGGCTATGGCTTCGTGCATGAAGGGGATAAAATCCGCATCAGCCATGGTTCGGTTCTCCTGCTTGGGCGCTGACGACGGGCGGTATGAACTTCACATGTTCCACAGGAATCCCGGCTTCCTGCAGCATGCTTTCTGCCAGCTCGTCGGGGTAGTATTCTGCATAATATATATGTTTGATGCCACAGTTGATCAACATTTTAGCGCACAAAACGCAGGGATGCGTAGTACAGTAGAGCTCCGCGCCGCTGATATGAATGCCGTGGACAGCCGCCTGAATAATGACATTCTGTTCAGCATGCAGGCCACGGCAGATTTCGTGCCTTTGCCCGGAGGGAATATTCATTTGCTGCCTGAGGCAGCCCGCATCAAGACAGTGCGACATGCGTTGGGGAGAACCGTTGTAGCCCGTAGCCAGAACACGTTTATCCTTTACGGCAATGGCTCCCACCTTGCGGCGCAGGCAGGTGGAGCGACCGCTCACCAGATAGGTGATGTTCATAAAGTATTCAGGCCATGGCATGCGCTGCATGAGATTATGCCCTTCTATTTCAATAGCAGTCACATTGGAATTTGCTAACCACAATATATCAGACCGGCGTAAAAACCAAGCGCAGCATGCGTTCCAATGCCCTCCACAAAGGCTTACCAGGTAAAGAGGGGGAACTGGCGGGCAAATTCTTCGACCTTGCCGCGAATGTGTTCAAGGGCAGAGCCATCTTCATGTCGGGCAAGAGCGTCAACGATAAAGCCCCCCACCGTACGCATATCATCCTCGCGCATGCCGCGCGTGGTCAGCGCCGCAGTTCCCAGGCGAATGCCGGACGTCACAAAGGGAGAACGTGTTTCAAAAGGCACAGTATTCTTGTTGACAGTAATGCCTGCTTTATCCAGAGCCTGCTCCGCATCCTTGCCTGTGATGTCTGCACGGGTCAGGTCAACCAGCATGAGGTGATTGTCTGTACCGCCAGAAACGAGATCATATCCTGCATCCATAAGTACTTTGGCGAGTACGGTCGCGTTATTGATAATATGCTGCTGATAGGTCTGGAATGCGGGGCGGAGAGCTTCCCCAAAGGCCACGGCTTTGGCGGCGATGACGTGCATGAGCGGTCCCCCCTGAATGCCGGGGAATATTTGGCTGTTCAAGGCCTTACCCATGTCTGCACCTGCGAGAATCATGCCGCCACGTGGTCCGCGTAAGGTTTTATGCGTGGTCGTGGTAGTGATGTGGGCATAAGGGATAGGACTCTCGTGCAGGCCGGCAGCCACCAGTCCCGCAATGTGGGCCATGTCAACCATGAGTTTGGCACCGACCTCGTCGGCTATTTTCCGAAAACGGGCAAAATCGATGCGGCGTGGATAGGCACTGGCGCCGGCCACGATGACCTGGGGATGGTGCTTGAGGGCGAGGTCAGCAACCTCATCATAATCAATATAACCCGTCGAACGTTGCACACCGTAGGAAACAATATTGAAGAGACGGCCTGAGAAATTCACCGGGCTGCCGTGGGTGAGGTGCCCTCCGTGAGAGAGGTTCATACCCAAAATGGTTTCACCAGGTTTGAGCACTGCCAGATAAGCAGCCATGTTGGCCTGTGAACCGGAATGGGGTTGTACATTGGCATATTCGCAGGCAAAAATTTTCTTTGCACGCTCCAAGGCAAGGTTTTCCGCCATATCTACATATTCACAACCACCATAGTAGCGTTTGCCAGGGTATCCTTCGGCATATTTGTGGGTCAGCACACTGCCCTGAGCCTGGCGAACTGCGGGAGAAACAAAATTCTCCGAAGCAATAAGCTCCAGTTTGTTCATCTGGCGGTTGGATTCAAGCGCGATGGCACGGGCCAGCTCAGGATCTTGAAGGAGAATCTCATCCATGTGGGGAAATCCTTACTATGTTATATAATAGTTCCCGCCATAGGCGGGCTGAAGATATGCGGAAGGGCGGATGATGTGCGGTCTAGCCCTGCCATTTCCTAAAAATAACGCTGGCATTGGTACCACCGAACCCAAAGGAGTTGCACATGGCATATTCACAGGCAACGTGTTCTGAACCATTGGTTATATAGTCCAGGTCACAGCTGGGGTCGGGATTTTCCATATTGATGGTGCCCGGCAGCATCTCTTCATGCAGAGCCAGGGCAGTAAATATAGCTTCAATGCCACCTGCAGCACCCAACAGATGCCCTGTCATAGATTTTGTGGCAGAAATTTTGACATTCTTGGCATGTTGTCCAAAGATGGCCTTGATTGCTGTGGTTTCCGTCGCGTCGTTGAGCATGGTAGAGGTCGCATGGGCATTGATATGCCCGATAGCAGATGCGTCCACCTGTGCTTCACGCAGTGAATTGGCCATAGCCCGTGCCATACCCTCGCCATCAGCCCGAGGGGCTGTCATGTGATGGGCGTCACCCGAAGCCCCGTAGCCCACCACTTCAGCGTAGATTTTTGCTCCACGTGCCTGGGCTGAAGAAAGCGTTTCCAGCAGCAGCAGTCCCGCACCCTCGCCAATGACAAAACCGTCGCGCTTGGCATCAAATGGGCGCGAGGCATGTGTCGGGTCATCGTTGTAGTGCGTAGAAAGGGCTTTCAGAGCGGTGAAACCGGCCACACCAAGCGGAGTGACCGTGGCCTCTACCCCGCCAGTGATAATGGCTGTGGCGCGGCCCAGCAGAATTTCGCTGTATGCCGTACCCAAAGCATGGAGGGCTGAGGCACAGGCTGTTGTGGTAACAATGTTGGCTCCCTTGGCTCCGGTAAAAATGGAAATTTGCCCGGGCCCCATGTTGGAAATAAGCATTGGAATCATAAAGGGAGAAATCTTGTTTGGACCGGCAGAGAGCAGCTTTGCGTGCCATGTTTCAAGGGTGTGCAGGCCGCCAAGACCAATACCTAGGATAACGCCTGTATCAAAGGCATTCTGCTCGGTAATGGTGTAGCCCGAATCGTCCAGCAGCATTTTGGCTGAAGCCACGGCAAATTGTGTGAAACGATCCATATGACGCGTCTGTTTTGGCGTCATATAGGTCTCAGGGGTAAAATTTTTGACTTCTCCGGCAATACGTGAATCAAAGGCAGATGCGTCAAAGAGCGTGATGGGCGCAATGCCTGACTCGCCTGCGAGAAGTTTTTTCCAGGTGGTTTGTATGTCATTGGCAAGCGGCGTAACGCCGCCGATGCCGGTGATCACTACGCGTTGACGGGTCATGCATGCTCCTTTGACGCAGAGGGAGCGTGGCCCCCTCTGCCTGGTAGATGCTTTGAAAGGGCGTTAGCTATTTTTTTTGTTCTCAATATAGGCAACGGCGTCCTGAACTTTCAGGATTTTCTGGGCGTCATCGTCAGCGATTTCGATGTCGAATTCTTCTTCCATGGCCATGATAAGTTCTGTCAGATCGAGAGAATCAGCCCCAAGATCCTCTACAAATGAAGCTTCTGGTTTTACTTCATCAGCACTCACGCCCAGCTGATCAACAATGATTTTTTTTACTTTTTCAGCAACTTCAGACATAGTTCCCTCCAGCAACTCTTGATGTTCTTCATGCTTACAAAAAACCGTTGGTTTAACAATACATGCCCCCGTTGACCCCCAGCACCTGGCCCGTAATATAGCTCGCCCTGTCTGAAGCGAGAAAAGCTACTGCCTCAGCCACATCTTCAGCTGTTCCCATGCGTTTGAGCGGAATATTTTGTGTATAGCTTGCACGGACTTCTTCCGTGAGGGTGGCGGTCATATCTGTTTCAATAAAACCGGGTGCCACAGCGTTGACTGTGATCTGGCGGGCTGCCAGCTCTTTGGCGCAAGACTTGGTGAGCCCAAGCAAGGCGGCCTTGGCCGAAGCGTAGTTTACCTGCCCTGCATTGCCCGATTGCCCCACAACAGAGGAAATATTGATAATCCGGCCTTTGCGGGCCTTACTCATAATTTTGGCCGCTTCTCGTGTGCAGACAAAGGCTCCTCGCAGATTGACGGCAATAATCTTGTCGAAATCCTCATCCTTCATGCGCACAAGAAAACCGTCCTTGGTGATGCCGGCATTATTGACCAGGACTGCAAGGTTTACCTTGTCTTTGACGACAGTGGTGAAAAAATTGGCTACGGCAGCACTGTCACTGACATTGAGGGGGAAGGCCCATGCACTGTGACCAGACGTGCGTATCGCTGCAACGACGCTCTCTGCTTCTTCCGCACGACTGACATAGGTGAGCAACACCTGAAAACCATCCCGAGCAAGGGCTATGGCAATGGCTTTTCCTATACCACGGGATCCGCCCGTGACGACAGCCGTAGGCTGTGTGACATCCGGTATGCTTTGTGCTGCATTCATACGGCTTGCCTTATATTTTTGGGGGTTAAAACTGCAGTAATGCCGCACCCCATGTAAGCCCTGCTCCAAAAGCTGTTGTCAGTACACGGTCCCCGGGGCGGATGCGTCCTTCAATGTGGGCTTCAGTCAGAGCAAGAGGAATGGACGCAGAAGATGTGTTGCCATATTTTGCAACATTGGTGAATACTTTGTCGTCGGTAATGGCAAGACGAGTTCCTACTGCTTCAATAATGCGCATATTGGCCTGATGCGGCACGAGCAGCTGTACTTCAGCCACTGTGAGATGGTTGCGCTCAAGCACTTCCTCACACACGCCAACCATGTTGCGTACGGCATGTTTATAGGTTTCGCGACCCTGCATGGTGATGAAAAATTGTTCGTCAACGCTTGTACCCATGGCATAGGCGCAGCTTGTGCCACCACCCACATGGATAAGGTCACGTCGCGTGCCATCGCTGTGACAGACAACATCGTCAAGTTTTGCCAAGGCACAGTCTGCATTTGCGGAAAGCACGCAGGCCGTGGCCGCATCGCCAAAGAGCACGCAAGTGGACCTGTCTGCCCAGTTAACGCGACGTGTCAGAGCTTCTGTGCAGACGAAGAGAATTTTTGCCTCTGGTTCCTGCGAAATCAATGCACGGCAGAGTGAAAGACCATACAAAAAACCGCAACACGCAGCCCCTATGTCAAAGGCCATGACGCCGTTAGCACCCAGCTGCCCGGCAATGATGCAGGCAACAGATGGGGAAAGGGTATCCGGCGTGCATGTGGCGACAATAACATGAGTGAGGGCTGTAGCCTTCAGATGAGCCTCATTCAGTGCTTTGACCGCAGCCCTGAGACCCAAGTCAGAGGCATTGTCTGTCTCTGCAAGCTTGTGCCGTTGTCGTATCCCCGTGCGGCTGACGATCCAGTCGTCACTGGTATCCACAATCTTGGCGAGATCGTTATTTGTGAGTACCGTATCCGGTATATAGGCACTCAATGAGAGCATGTGGCACGATTGATTGAGCATACAGTTACTGCCGAGTTAAATGGCACGGGAAAAACGCGTTAATTCCTCATTGGCGAGGATGGTTTCGGCAAGGCGTGCATTAGTACCCTTACGCACAAACGCCCCACACATCCTGATGGCATTGGTCATGGCTTTGGCGCTGGAGCGGCCATGGCATACAATGGAAAGCCCTTGCAGTCCCAACAGGGGCGCTCCCCCGTATTCGGCATAGTCAATGGTGGCTGCAAAACGTTTGAAGGCATTCTTGGCAAGCATGCCTCCCAAGGCGGGCAGCACTCCAGATGTGAATACTCTTTTGAGCATACGTATGAGAGATCCGGCAAGGCCTTCGCTCATTTTGACTACCACATTGCCCACAAAGCCATCACAGACGACAACATCAAGATCACCAGTAAAAATGTCGCGACCTTCCGCATTGCCTACAAAGTTGAGATTTTGGGCCATTTTCAGCAGGTCATAGGCTTCTTTAACCTGGCTGTTTCCCTTGCCTTCCTCTTCCCCTATGCTCAAGATGCTCACTCGCGGAGAGGCATACCCCAGCAGATCACGGGCAAAGGCATCTCCCATGAGCCCAAATTGAAAGAGATGATAGGGGCGGCAATCCACATTGGCCCCGCAGTCCAGCACCACTACGGGTTTTTTTTCCGTGGGTAGAAGGGCTGCAAGGGCAGGGCGTTCCACACCGGGTAGTCGCCCCATGATAAACATGCCGCAAGCCACAGATGCCCCGGAATGTCCGGCACTGACCACAGCATCTGCCGCTCCGTCTTTAACTTGACGACAGGCGACCTGGATGGAGGCATTTTTCTTGCGCCGAAGGATATCAGAGGGCTTTTCATTCATATGCACCACGTCATCGGCCTGCACAACGTCATAATGCACTCTGTCGAGGTCGATCTTATCCAGCTCGGCTTCCACCCTGGGAGTGTCCCCTACAAGCTGGACATGCAGATCGTAGCGACGTGCGGCATCTATGGCACCGGGCACGACCACTGAGGGCCCGAAATCGCCCCCCATGGCGTCCACAGCGATGATGGGGCGCTCGTTCATTTAGTTGCTGGAATCCTTTGTGTTGCCTACATGATGTCCATTATATCTGTTGCAGGAGGGACAGACGCTGTGAGGCAATGTCGGGCTGCCACATTTACAGTAAATAACTGCGGGTACAGCAACGTGGTCGTGGGAACGACGCATGCCTTTACGGGAACGGGATTTTTTATTTTGTTGAACTGCCATGACCTTTCTCCTTACCCGCCTGGCGGCAGGGAATATACAAACTGTTGTGGGGAGAACATATCGGACCCGCCCACAAAAAAAATTGTTTAGTAAAAAAAACTGCCGTTGTCTAGTTGTTGTGCAGAATAAGACCGCGCAAGGGTGCCATGCGGGGGTCCCCTTCGTCATTTTTGCAGGCACACGGGCCTGCATTGAGGTTTGCTCCGCATCTGGCGCACAGCCCTTTGCAATCCCTGCGGCAGAGCGGGGTTGCGGGCAGGGCCAGTACAAATTCCTGCCAGCAGATGGCGGCCAGATCAAGCAGGGGAGTAGTGCCTTCCATCACTACGCAGCCGTCATCCATATCGTGGGAAGGCTGTGTTTCGTCGTCACTTTGTTCGTTCAGAGATTCAAAGTTCTCAAAGTGTGTGTCAATGGAGATAACTGTGTCTTCAGCACAGCGGCTGCAGGGCACGATAACCCTGCCCTTCAGTGTGCCGCGTACAAGCCAGCCATTTTCTACAGGGAGGACCAGAATACGGGCATGTAGAGGCTCCTCAATCTGGCAGTCCATCCGAAATTCACGTAAGGGTGTCAGCCATACGGATGTAGAATCCACTATGTATTCCCGTCCCTCAAGAGGAAGATTGTTGAGTGAGATCTTGTGGTTTTGCATACATTACCTCGAAAAAAAGCCGCTATGGGGACCGGGGAGTGTGTCAATCAGAGCAAGAGCCATTGGCACAGGTGTGCAGAGCCAGAGTCAGATGCGTGTATCGAGCTTGTATTGTGAGCGTCTGCGCCGTACGGTGCGCCAAGTCCATGACAGAATGAGACACACTATAATACCGACAAAATTCAAGGCCACGCGTGTGGCCATGCCGGGACTTGCCATACCCCAAAGGGCAGCCTTGTTCCATTGGGGGTGGTATAGTGCCCAACCAACGGCAACAGCCAAAGCTATCACTCCCAACGCTCCGGCAAGCCAGTAGACGGGAATGCGTTCCTCCCAGAAGAAGGAAGTGCGGTAGAATCGCCGTCGGGCAAGGCAAACGGTCACAAATACTACGCCAGTCATACAGGCTGTCAGCCATGAAAGACCGTAGAACATGGCACCCACCAAGCCCACGCACAATAGTGTCACAGCCAGCTGCCACGCTCGCGACTGACGTCGTTCCAATCCATAGGAAACAAAGAGCAACGCCGAACCGGAAAGGGCCATCATAAACTGGCCTGCTGCTGCCAGTGTCAGAGGGACGTGTTTTGCTATGTCTGGCAGAATGCCCATCCCACCTGTCGGCCACAACGAGCGACTCAGGAGCAATGTTCCGGCGGCAAAACCCATGTAAGCCGCAATGGAATGCGATAACACGGAGAGCCAGCGCCCTGTATCACGCAGCATGTCACGCCGTTGACGCATTTCATACGCGGCCAAAAGCAAGGCCGCCAGCAGCAGGGGGAGAATAAAGTAGATAAGACGAAACAGCAGTACGGCAGCAAAGACGGTCTGTGTCTCAGTGGTGTGCGTCAAATGAATGATAACAAGCTCAAATACCCCGACCCCACCGGGGATGTGCGTCAGCACCACAGCCACTTGCGCCATGAGGTAGCTTGGCAGAAAATCTACGAAGGAAAGCCCAATGTCGCCCGGAAGAAGAACGTACATGCAAGCTGCTGCGGCCACGAGGTCGAGCCCTGCCACCAGAGCCTGTGCAAAGGCAATGCGTGGCGAGGGAAAGACAAACTCTTTGCCAAAGACGTGTACAGGTTTGCGTACAGTACAGCATAGAACCAGATAGGAGCAAGCCACGAGCAACAGTATTACCCCAAGAATGCGCACATCCGTCATGGGCATCTTGGCAAGCAGTTCATCGGGGATGACTGGCGGGGAAATGATGAAAATAAGGCCAGACAACCCCAATGCACCCATCCAGAATGTCACGGCCAGCATGAGCACAAGCCGGACAATTTCAGGTATGGTGAATCCCCAGGCGGAATAGAAGCGGTAACGCACACTGGTGCCACCCAACAGGGCCCCAAAGTTGTAACTGACGGCCTGACCCACAAAGGAAACAAGGCCCACTCGTGGCAAGGGCAGGTTTTTGCGTATGGCCTTGAGGGCCAACCAATCATACCCTACCAGAATGATGTAGTTGACTACCATGAGTAACATGGAGCAAAGAATGCGCATATGTGAAATGCGTTCTGCACTGTCACGTATTTCTGCAATGCTGTAGCTTTTGAGCTTATGGTAAAGCAGATATACTGCTAGGACAAAGATGGCGGCAACCAGTAGTGGGCCGAGATATCGCAGATATTTTTTCATAGGCGGTCACGACGTCGCGTTATTGCCCAGTCCCATCTGTTTTATGGGCCTGATTTGCACAAGTAGAATAAACGAAGATGCAGCAGCCAGCAAGAGGGGTGGCAGGCTGGCGCATGAACGGTATTCGATTGACCCGGATGATGCCAACAATGACACCAAAGAGAAGCAAAACTTGTCTTGACGTGAAATAACAACTGAGATATATAACCTACTGTTACACAGTTCCCGAATGACGGGTTCTTTTTCTGCCGGGATGGTGGAATTGGTAGACGCAGCGGACTCAAAATCCGCCGGTGGCAACACCTTGCGAGTTCAAGTCTCGCTCCCGGTACCAATAAAATTAGGGGGTTAGGCGTAAACCTAACCCCTTTTTTTTGTGGTACGCCCAGCAGAACGTGTGAATTAAGCGGTGTGGTCCGGCAGACATGGCGCACTCCCTGCCACACAGCGTTCTCTATATGTATATCTATAGGAAATCATTTGATAATTATACGCCTCTTGACTTTCCTATCCTGTATACCTACGTGTAGTGAGACATGTTATTCCAAATCGGGAGGACGCCAAGCATCCGCTGATTGGTCTTGCCCGTATTGTGACTGGCGCATCTGCCATCACGAGAATGACGATGTCAAGTATTATCATTTCTGCCGTCGCTTACGGTGTCTGGCGCCATATCATAAAGCCTGAACTGATTAGGTATGGCAGTAATGCGGGTGAAGTCTTGCCTGAAAAGAAGGCAAACTGACTGCAAGGCTGTCATGAATAAGAGTGACTGCTTCTTTGTTTTTTTGATGAACAATCAACAGGGGAATATTAACTGTCACTATAACATCAGGTGTAATCAATGGCATATTTGAGCAGTAAAAATTTTATGGGCTTTGCCAGTACTGCAAATAACATTATGAACTCTGAAATCCAATATATGGATTTTTTACGTGATGTATTTGAAACACTCTTTGACAATACAGACACCAGAGATAGTATTGCCAAAGAATATGCATATTTCACAAACAGCAGTGCCGACATCAGGAATCATGACATTACAGCCAGTGCCAAAGATGCGTTTATATTCTGTTTTGTTGAGTGGTTACTGGCAAACAGGTCTATTATATTCAACGGACAATTGCAGCCAGTTGCCTCGGTATACAGTGTGGTCTGTCTGCAAAAGCCGCCTGTGCATCTGGATGTATATGTTGACAGCCTGAAAAGTACAAAACTCAGTATGTACAAAGTAATGAATATCAACGATATGAACCAGAATATAACCATCCAGGATGTGCTGCACAATGACAAATATGTGCAGAGCGTCAATTACAGCAGCCTGCTTCCCTTGTTGTGGAAAGATGAGATTCTTGGTCTGCGATTGCTTACTCTGGATGGCAAAGTACAGGTGGGTTATGGTATTTTCAGGTTTATCAAAAGCATACAGGATAAGGTTGCTGGCAGTCTGAAAAAACTTGCAGAACGGCACATTCGGATGGAGGCAGGCAGTGGTGTTGTTCAGGACAGAATTATTCACGACTGGGTAACGCAAGTGAAATTTATGGACCAGCAAAAGTGATGTGATCAACGCTGCATGTGAACACATTTCTAGAAGTGATATAACTATGTGCAAAAAAATAGGTGTTTTCATTTTCATGTGTCTTCTGAGTCTTTCAGCTTGTGTCCACAAGCCGCAGTATGTGGCGAACGACTCAAGGTTACTAGATATGTGCGAAGCCTTTACCTTGCTGGTGTATGATGCAAAAAACAGAGTAAATCCTCACTATGGACCTGTTCGTCAACAAACATTTATGCGGTACACTGATACCATGGCCATGGGGGATGCTTTGCTGGATATTATCCGTGAAACCCAATACACCATGACAGGGGATTCGGCCAATGTTATTGACTTGAAAGTCAGTGATACTGTTGACAAAATGGAAAATGCCCTCTTAAACGAACTCGCGTCGTATTCTGACGTGGAATACAGCGGGTATTTGACTGCACTTTTTGAAAAACATAAGGCTCTGTACGATTTTTTGGACAAACGGCATTGATTGAAGGAGGGATTTCCCCCTTTTATTTGAGCAAATTCATGTAAAAAGGAGTATCAGAAAGCTCGCAAAGTCTTAACTGCCTTGCGGGGCTTTCTTTTTCCGACTATGTACACTGTTGCCAATAGTACTAGATACATCATAAGGAGCCTGATATGACGAAAGCCTTTGACGCTGTGAAAGCCGAGGAAGAGCATCTGCTTTGCCGTTCATATAGTCGTTATCCCCTTGCCATAGCCCGTGGCAAGGGGGCGCGGCTTTGGGATGTGGACGGTAAGGAATATGTGGATCTGCTCGCAGGCATTGCCGTGACGGCCCTTGGCCACTGCAACGATGAAGTATGTGCAGCGTTGGAGGCGCAGGTGCATCGCCTTTGGCATGTGAGCAACCTTTTTTATCAGGAGCCGCAGTTAGAGCTGGCCAGGTTGCTGCTTTCAACAAGTCATCATGGCAAGGTGTTCTTCTGCAATTCAGGTGCAGAGGCCAATGAAGCGAGTATTAAGCTGGCGCGGCGCTATATGCGCACCATAAGACAGCGAGATGCCTTTGAAATTATTACATTGAACGGCTGTTTTCATGGCCGCACGCTGGCAACGCTGGCAGCCACTGGCCGTGAAAGTCTGAGTGATGGATTTACGCCCCTGCCTGAAGGATTCAAACAGGTTCCGCCTCTGGATATGGCAGCTCTGGAATCAGCTCTGACACCGTCAGTGGCGGCTGTGCTGGTAGAAGTAGTACAGGGAGAAGGCGGGATTGTACCCCTGCCCGGCGACTGGCTTCGTGAAGTGGAGACGTTGTGCCGTAAGCGAGATGTACTTTTTATGTGCGACGAGGTGCAGGCGGGGTTCTGCCGCACGGGAACATTCTGGGCATTCCAGAATTACGGGCTCACTCCCGACATTATCAGCACTGCCAAAGCACTCGCAAATGGTCTGCCCATGGGAGCCATGCTTGCCACTGACGAGGTGGCACAAGGGTTTGTTGCCGGTAGCCATGCCACAACCTTTGGTGGCGGCGCCCTGGTTTCGGCTGTGGCAACCAAGATCGTGGAGATTATGCTGCGTGATCATCTGGCTGACCGAGCAGCAGAAGTGGGGGGGCGTTTCAAGGCAAGGCTTGAGGCCATACAGCGCCGGTTACCGGAAAAAATTCGTGAAGTACGGGGGATGGGCCTCATGCTCGGGGTTGAACTGGCTGTTCCCGGTCGCCCAGTTTGGACGGAATTACTCCGTCGCGGGTATATCTGCAACCTGAGCCATGATGTAACGTTGCGTCTGTTGCCACCCCTGACCATAGAAGAGATTGACCTTATCAATTTTGCCACTTCGCTTGAGGATATTTTGCAGGCAGCCTGATTGCCCCATGTAAGACGAAGCGTAAAACTTTCATGGGGGCTTTACACCAAAGAAAATGTGGGGTACTCCGTGCATGCATAATACCTCAACGGCAACTCCGCTTTGGCGGGGTTGCCGCTTGTGTTGAAAGGAGTATGGCATGGATGTATTTGATCAGGCCACTGAACTGGAACGGCTTGACCGTGAATCTGCCCTTGTGCGCGCACATGCCATGATGGATCATGGCGGGCCTGAGTGGATTAATGGCGTGGCCTGTTGCCGCGAGTGTGGTGAACCAATCCCTCAGAAACGTCTGGATGCCCTGCCAGGCGTTGGTTTATGTCTGGCGTGCCAGAAAGAACACGAAAACAGCCTTTTTTGATTGCCTGCAGTCTGGATGTTTGACGTCCTCATGTGCATTTGGAGACGTCAATCAGCCATGTTGCGGACAATGACCGTACCAGTGGGGATAAAAAATTCCAGGGTGGCAGCACGAAGCATGAGGCACCGGGAAAATATATGGCGCCGTGGTGCAGGTAGAATCTTGAGGAGCCTGAAGGATCGCAGACAGCGCCATAGTACGCATCTCCGGCAAGGGGATGTCCCAGATGTGCCGCATGGGCCCGTATTTGATGCCGGGCACCACGGTGTATGCGGCAGGCTGCCAGTGTTACCCCGTTGGAAGAAAAATTATGGGGGAGTTCTCCTGCGGTCCAGAAGTGCAAGGGCCAAAAATATGTCCAGCGAAAAGGTGCAGCTGTAGAGGAAAGAACAACGCTGCGCTTGCGCCTGGCAGTATCCAAGGCATTTTGGACAAGCGCTGGCTCTCTCAGACGACCTTCAAGTATGGCAAGGTAGCGTTTTTCACAGCACCCCTCCGCTTCGGAAGCGCGAAATGCCTTGACTGCCGCCATATCTGCAGCGGCACATATGATGCCGGATGTGCCGTAATCCAACCTTTGCAGCAGCACGGGCAAGGATCGTGCGGTGGGAAAAAGTTGTGGGAGTCTGCTTTCCAAACTTGTGCCATTGCCGCCTGCTAGGGATGAGCTGTGCAGAGCTGCGGGTTTGTACAAGAAATAGTAACCGTTGTGGTGTGCAAGCAGGCGGGCGGGATCGTCCTGGATGTAGAGATTATTTGTCTTGTCTTCTGCGGGAAGCAGCTCCAGTCTGTCGCCCAACCGTAAACGCTGCGCAGCCGTGCCATACCGTCCATTGACAAGCACTGTGCCGTTTTCAATACGGCGTTTACGGCCACGCAAGCCCATGCCCGGCAACAGAAGGGCTAACGCGTGATCCAGACGTTGTCCATCCTGTTCTGGGCCGCACTGTAGGCTAGTGCGCATGCGTTCTTTTTCTGTTGGAGTCTGATGCGGGGTCACAGTGCAGCGCAAGAGGTGATCAGGTTAAGCAGTGCTGTGGCCGTAAGCTCCGGAACATGGCGCTGTGGTTCGCCTTCACAGACCATATCCACATCAACAAGACGCAGGCCCATACGTGTAACAGCCTCTCTCTCTTCAGTAGAGAGCCCTCCTTCGTAGTGTCCATGGCGGCTGTCCACAAGTATGGTCTGTAACAGTTGTTCTGTTGATGCCTGCGGTGCATCCATGCGTAAATAACGCAAAAGCATGGCAGCCTGCCCGGAAACAGTGAGACCGTGCAGTTCTGCATCCTTGCCACTGCTGGGGATGAATATTTTGGGGCAATGTGCTGCGGCTACTGCCCGGCCAACTCCCTGAGGCAGTAAGTTGGCCAATATACTGGTATAAAAACTTCCCATGGGAAAACAAATAGCCCCGGCCGAGTGCAAATATGTTTCCACGGCCTCGCTCAGCGGCGGACGGCAAGGGATAAGAGGACGCGTATTATCCGTACTGCATTGCCGATCTGGTTCGTGAACGGTGAGAAATAGCTGGCGTACAGGGGCGGACAGCATTTTGAAATAGTGCTGCCCCACTACTAGGGAACCATCCTCCAGTCGTGCAGCCAGATGCAGGTTTTCACCTACGATGGGTAATACCACGCCTCGTGTTTGCAGAAGACGGCTGAAAAAAGCCAGTACCGGCCCAAACATGCGTCTGTGATGCAGGTAGCCACCTGCCAGCATCAGATTACCTAAGCAGGCATGAAAGGGGTCGAAATTGGCCGGCATGCGATGCAAAAAATATGTCAAATGGAGACGCAGAGCATCTGCAAACAGGGAAGGCATGTCAGACCATACAATATTGTCAGCATTGGCCATGCTGCGCAGGTGTAGCAGCAGGGAGGCAGGATCGTTCTCTCCCGTATTGTCTGGCAGGCGGGCTGCACAGAATTCAAGCACGGAAGGGGGGGTTGTAGTACTGTCAGCTAGTGCCAGTAGGCGATTGCGCATATCACCCACTGCCGGCATGGCGAAAGCATGCCGTAATGCTGCAGAGCTGCCCCCGGAGTCAAATGGGGTCACAAGATGGACGGTATTGTGTGTATGACGGGTAAGTTCTCTGCTCAGACTGCGTAACGCCGTGCCGCCAGTGAAAAAGACAATGCGTACTCCAAGGGCGGGATTGGGGTGGG
>CAJOMG010000034.1 GCA_905235595.1 uncultured Desulfovibrio sp.
ATTGACGGCATCAGCAATCCCAATGATCTGTTGGACAAGCGTGACCAGCTGGTGCGCGAACTGGCCACCTATGTGGATGTGGAGGCCAACGACCACGGCAAGGGCGACTTCACCGTCAAGCTCAGCACAGGTCAGCCCCTCGTCAACGGCACTGATTATTACAGTCTTGATTTTCTGGCGGCGCAGTCAGAAACGCACCCCATTTCTAGGAAGCAGGGTGAAGCCGGTCCCGGGGAAGTCTATTTTGACGGAGTAGATACGCATGAGTATACGCTGGAAATTGTAGCACCTGAAGATGGTTCACCCATTTCTACGCCAGGTGCTTATGGAGCTTCAGGTAATCCGTTGTTTCGCGTATCGCTTGACGGCGGCAAGACTTGGCTGCGTGATGAAGACGGTAACGAGCTGCACTATGAGATTTCCAATTCCAGCACTACAGATGGCGACACTGCGACCGATGGTACCTACACTGACCGCAGCGACAAGGTGCTGGTAAAGAATTTGACCATTGATTTTGCCATCTCTAAGGATGATGAAAACTATGATTTCAGGGTGGGTGACCAGTTCACCATCATTCCCAAGACGGGCCTGTACTGGATAGAGCCTACACATGGCCCGCAGAATATCACGCCGCAGGTGCGTTTTGACGGTACGGATAATCCTGACCGCGTCACCGGCGGTAAGCTGGCTGCATACTTCAACGTGCGCGATGACAACTGCGGCCGCTACCTGGATGAGCTGGATGCCACGGCTAGCGCTCTCATCTGGGAAGTCAACCGTATCCACAGCCAGGGTGCGGGCAACATCCTTATGGACTACGCACAGGGCCAGCAGACCGTGAAGTCCACTAATAAGCCCCTGGGTTCGCCCCAAGCTATCCTGCCCGACTGGAATCGCCTGCAGGCAGGTAATACCAATTTTTATTTTTACGACAAGACTACAGGTGCATATCTTGATGCGGGTATGTTGGTTTTTGACAGTTCTTCAAGCGGAACACAGAACTTTGATCCTTCCACACATACATTGGAAGATGTGAGGGAGGCCATAAATGCCATCCTCATCAACAATGCTTCAGATACACCAATACGGCCGATTACAGCAATCATTCAGGATGGCAAGCTCATTCTGGAAGCTGATGCCAATGTGCAGTTTGCCTTTGGTACGGACAGCACGGGTCTCATGGCAGCCTTGGGGCTGAACAGCTTTTTTACAGGTTCCAGAGCAGCAGACCTCGCCGTCAACGATCAGCTGCACAGCAACGTCAACTATGTGGCGGCAGCACAGGTTGACCCGCAGCAGGACAGATATTTTAAGGAAATGGTCAACCGGGGTGACAATACCAACGCCCTGGCTTTGGGCAAGCTGGCGGATACCACAGTGCGCATTTCCACCGTATGGAAGACCGTGAGCAATCAGACCATCAGCCAGTACTACGCCAACCAGGTAACCACCGTGGGGGCGGATGCTCGTCTGGCCAACACCAATGCAGAATACCATACCGCACTTACCAACGATCTCAGTGACCAGGTAGATGCCGTGAGCGGCGTGAATCTGGATGAAGAAATGTCCAATCTGATCAAGTATCAGCATTCGTACACGGCCGCCGCCAAGCTGATTACCACGGCCGACCAGATGTTGCAGACCGTTTTGGGTCTCAAGCAGTAAGGAGCCCGCCATGTCTCTACGCATCACTCAAAATGCCATGTACCGCAATATGACGGGCCAGATGCAGCGTACGCTCTCTGCCTATATGGACAGCAACGAGCAGGGCTCCACGCAGAAGAAGATCAACCGTCCTTCAGATGATCCTGCTGGCACCTATCGCGTACTTATGACCCGCAATGACATCAATGCCACCAAGCAGTACCAGAGCAATGTGGATACGGCCAAGGGCTGGCTCAACTTGGCTGACAATGTGCTGGGCACGCAGGTAAGTACCGTGCTTACCAGGCTCAAGAGTCTGGCGGAGCAGGCTTCCACAGGTACCTACACGGCGGTGAACCGGCAGCAGATGGCTTACGAGGCCCGGGAGATCTTCGGCCAGTTCCTTAATCTTGCCAATACGGAATTTGAGGGCAAGAGCATCTTTGGCGGCCACAGGTACGACGTGAACGCCTATGAGGAAGGGCTTGCCCTGTGCAGCTGGGATGAAAACTGGAAAGATGCCCTGGAGAATGGCGATTACACTATTGAGGGCGCTTCTGCCAGCAGCATCGCCATTCAGTTTACCGAGTCCGGTATTATGGGCGATGGCAACCCAGTCGTGGATAGTAACGGAAATCCTGTGAATACCAAGACATCAGTATCTTACCGTTGGACCGATGACGGCGGCGAACACTGGCATGAGGGCACTACATCGCGTAGCGTGGATGCGGACGGCACAATTACAAAAATTACAAATACACTTGATTTGGGCAATGGTGTTGTGGTGAAGTTAAATAAAGATATGGAAGTAACAGCGGCCGATACTTCTCTTGAGGGCCCTGGTGCCAAGAACGGCACTCTGGTCTACATCCGCCCGCAGGCCATGTACCAGGGTGACGACAATGACGTCCCGCCTAAGATTACCCTTATGGGTACCGGTAGTATTGAAGAAAAAAAGGTCTATGCCGCCGGCACATTTGGTACTAACGTGCTGTTGCGTATGGATGCCCCGCCCGCTAACGCCACGACGACGGCCTATAAATATAATGAAAGCAAAGAGAAGTACTACTACGACCTTACCACATCTAAGCAAGCCCTATATTATTCTTACAGCACAGACAATGGATCTACATGGATAACGGCATCGGCAATTACCTCAGGAGATGGTAAGTTGCATTTGCCTGTGCCTGGTGGATATGTGGATGTGGATGCCACTGACAACAGTAGTGCCATTGACGTAGGCGCACAGATACTCGTGCGCCCTCATCAGGCGGATTTGAATCTGGAAATCATGAAGGATACCTATATTTCCATCAATAACGTAGGCAAGGATATCTTTGGCGGCGAATACGATGGCAAACCCGAACTGCCCGAAGGAGAAGACCTGTTCGGCATGGTGGGCGACTTTATTGCCTATCTGGAAAATAACAATCAGGAAGGCTGTCAGCGAACTCTTGAAAGAATAGCCTCTGTGCAAAATCATATTCTCACTCAGGCTGCCCGTATTGGCGGTTTGGAAAACCGTATCGAAACAGCCGCCGATGTGTTGAGCTTCCAGAAGGTGGACCAGGAGGAGCGTTTGAGTTATATTGAGGACATCGACTTGACAGAACTGCTGAATAAGCTTACGCGCCAGCAGCTGACATACCAGACTGTGCTCCAGTCTTCGTCGAAGATTATGCAGATGAGTCTGGCAAATTATATCTGATGTCCGTAACAACCATTTGTTGTAACACGCTACGGAAGCGCATATGCTGATATTGACGCGACGCCCGGGAGAAAGTCTGTACCTGGGTGATAAAATACGCATAACTGTTCTGGGAATGCAGGGCAAACAGGTCAAGCTTGGCCTGGATGTGCCGAGCGATACTACGGTATATCGCGAAGAAGTGTATAAAAGAGTGATAGAAGAGAATCGCCGCGCCCTTGAAACCAGTAATAACGACCTCATGGTGGCTGCCGAACTATGGAACGGAATACAGAACGAGAAATAGATACCCGCCTTGGCCGCCGGTGTATTGATACCGACAAGATTGTACATTTCCCCCAGGGTTTGGCAGGTTTCGAACAGGAACGGGAATTCATTCTTCTTCAGATCCGTCCAGAGGCACCACTGCTTATTCTGCAAAGCGTGAACACTCCCGTGGTGGGGCTCCTGGTTGCCGACCCATACAGCTTTCTCGACAAGGCGCAGTTTACACCTGTTCTTGGCGCAGCTGAAAAGCAGTTGTTGCGGATTGAAAATTTGGATGATGCTGCGGTACTGGTGACAGTTTCCATCCCTGCGGGGGTTCCGGAAGAAGCGGCTCTCAATCTCACCGGGCCTATCATCATTAACCATGAGGCCCGGGTGGGTATGCAGGTGCCACAGAATGCCGATGGTCCACAGCAGATCAACATGCACTCGCTCAAGCCCGCACAAACCACCCCCAGAAATATTGAAAAAGAACCAGCTACCGAGAAGAACTCTCACCCCTAAGGGTGAGGACAGACATAATGCGGGGGCGTTGGTCTATATGGAAGAACGGCCCCTTTTTATTTTGTTGGATACTTGGTGTTAGTCTATGCCCATGGCCTTGCCAATCTTTTTGGCGGCTTTTTTGACTTTTTCCAGCGGCCCCTGTTCTGCAGCGGCTTCGAATTCCCGCAGCAGTTCTTCCTGTCGGGGAGAAATCTTGGTGGGGGTGAGTACACGTACTTCCACAAGCATGTCACCACGTGTCTTGCGACCGGGATAGGGCATGCCTTCACCGGCCAAGCGCAGCAGTGAGCCGCTCTGTATGCCCTTGGGAACTTCCAGGGGCAAGGGTCCGTCCAAACCTGGAACTTCAGCGCGATGCCCCAGAGCAGCCTGAACGAAGGATATCTCCAGCGTATATACAAGATCCTGTCCTTCGCGTTTCCAGCGTTTGTCCTGTTCCACCGTAAGCACTACATAAAGATCACCTGGGGGACCTCCATGAACGCCGGGTTCTCCCTCGCCGCGCACACGCAGGCGTGTGCCGGTGTCCACACCGGCGGGTACGCGTACTTGCAGTTCACGGGTATCGGTGGTGATGCCTTCGCCCTTACACTTGGGACAGGGTTTGCTGATAACACGGCCGGACCCCTGACAAATAGGGCAGGGCATGGCAATTTGGAAAAAACCTTGAGAACGGCGCACCTGACCCGTGCCATTACAATGGCGACAGGTTTCGGCCTTGCTGCCGGGGGCTGCGCCACTGCCCTTGCAGTCCGGGCATGTCACATGTTTGGGGAGTTTGATGGTGATTTCTGCACCTTTGGCTGCCTGGTCGAACGAAATAGTCAGATTATAGCGCAAATCTGCTCCGGCCATGGCGCGGGAGCCACGCCCTCCCCCTGTGGAAAAGCCAAAGAGATCGCCGAAGATGTCGCTGAAATGTGAGAAAATATCTTCCGCACTGCCAAAACCGCCCGTTCCTCCCTGTACACCAGCGTGGCCAAAACGGTCATAGCGCGCCCGTTTTTCCGGATCACGCAACACATCATAGGCTTCAGCGGCTTCCTTAAATTTCTGTTCGGCTTCTGCATTGCCGGGGTTGTGGTCGGGGTGGTATTTCAGGGCCATCTTGCGGTAGGCCCGCTTGATTTCGTCTTCAGCCGCATCACGGCTGACACCCAGTACTTCGTAATAATCGCGTTCCATGATATTCCCGGCGTTCCTTCGCGTTAGCGGCCAGTGTCAAAGAGTGTACAAACGGCGGACAACCTCTGGTGGTGTCCGCATGGCATGACGGAATGCGAGTTATTTTTCTGTCGCGTCAGGAAGCTCTTGCCCAGGCAGAGGAATATACAGGCTAAGGTCATCCGGCAACACTTTGCCGCCGGCAATTTCACGCAGTGCCGTCACGGTCTCCTTGTTGCGCGATTCCAGCAACGGCTCATAGCCTTCGCGGTACTGGCGTACGCGCTTGATGGCCATTTGGACCAGTAAAAAACGGTTGTCCACGCGTTCCTGACAATCTTCCACAGTAATACGGGCCATGTCGCCTCCGAAAAAATCTGTTGCGTAATCGCCGTTCCCCGGACAAACATCTAGCCCGGATGCATAATAAAGCCGCCTTACAGTTTGTAAAGGGCGGAAATATACTTTTGGAACGAAGGCCTGTTGAAAAGAAGAAAATTATAAGGCATGAGATGTACTGTCAAGAATTTATCGTTTGTTATGGTGCAAGTTCATCTATGCTTCTCCATTTTCTGCCAGCAGATCTGCAAAATGTTCTTTACTTTGCGCGCGTAACAGGGTGAGGGCTTCCTCTCTTGTGAGAATATGTCCTCGGCAACGCGGGTGTTGCAATCGGTTTTCTGGACAGTAACCTAGCTGCACGCAGTTGGGGCCAGCCCCGACAAAAAGGTCGGGCGCGGCCTTGCGGCAAAGACGCAGCATCTTCCAGGCAAGATCTCGAATTTCGGCTTGGGCGTTGCGGCAACAGCGTATGGAGAACCAGTCCAGCAGAGCATGGGCATTCATGCCAATGATGGCTTTGAATTCCGTGGCTTGCGGTTTGATGTAGCGTAATTCCTCTTCAGGCAGACCTGATGCAAGACCGGCGTCATACCACTGGCGGATGAGGTTGGCCAGATCGTGGCCCGTGAGCGTACAGGTATGAGCGTCGGGTAGGGTGACTTCAGCGCCAAACTGGGCAATGCGTTGCGGGTAGACTACGCTGAATGCACGTTTGCCATTCAGTTCGGCTCTGCCGGACTTGATAAGGTAGGAAGCTAGGCGCTTACGTACGAGTTGCGTTTCCGTAACACGTGAGAAACCCTCCACCCCGAAGAGAAAGAAATCAAATTCCAGTGCAGCTTTGTGTCCTGATTCCAGAATGTTCTGCACAATGTTGCGGGAGTATGGTGAAGCAGCAATTTCTTCTAGTGAGCGTTCGCTGCGAACGAAACGGGCTGCGATATCTGTATATATTTTTCCACCGCCTGCCAGCAGCATGACTTTGCCCTGGCCAGTGAATGTCTCTTTGAGCATACTCCCCCCCATGATAGACAATGGCCTAAAACTATAGTTTAGATTAAAGCGTTGTATACCGCAATACCATTTGTGCATGTGCTCAGTTTTGTGCATTCAGCCGTGGCTTGACAGCTTCCCTGCAAGAGGCGAGTGTAAAAAAATCCTGTTTTCTGTGTAGATAGTTGTCCAAATGAGGCCAGCAAGGCATGCAGCGTCCCGACCCTGTAAGCATTCCCCTGACTCCTGGCGTTTATATGTATAAGGACGCCAGGGGGCGCATCATTTATGTGGGCAAGGCTCGTGTATTACGACGTCGTGTCCTTTCATATTTTCGACAGGAAGGTCTGCCCGCCAAGACGCTGGCTATGCTTTCCCACGCTGTGACAATGGAGTTCATCACTACCACGACGGAGAAGGAAGCCCTGTTGCTTGAGGCGAACTGCATCAAGAAGTACCGTCCACATTACAATATCATGCTGCGTGACGACAAGCAGTATGTACTTTTTCGTTTCAATCTCAAGAATCCTTTTCCTCGTCTTGAAATTGTGCGCAAAGCCAGACGCGATGGGGCACGTTATTTTGGCCCCTTTACCTCAGGTCTTTCTGCCCGTGAAACGTGGAAACTCATTCATCGGGCTTTTACCCTCCGGCGTTGCTCGGACCGTGTCATGAAGAACCGGGTGCGTCCCTGCCTGTACCATTCCATGGGCCAATGTCCAGCCCCCTGCTTGGGATTGGTGACGTCGCAGGCATATCAGGAAAATGTGCATAAGGTGATGGAGCTTTTGCAGGGGCGTTCAAAGGAGCTTTTGTGCAGTTTACATACCGCCATGGATCAAGCCGCGGAAACCCTGGAATACGAACGCGCTGCCGCTTTGCGCGATCAGATACGCGCAGTGGAGGCTACGGTGGAGCGGCAGGCAGCCGTGCTCCCCGGTGGGGGAGACATGGACGCCATAGGTATTTTCCCTGCAGAGAAGGGGTTAGCCTTGGGCGTTATTTTTGTGCGTAATGGAGCAATGACAGATGGACGGGCCTTCTATTGGGCCGGTCTGTCGCTTGAAGACGCGCCAGAATTGCTGTGGTCATTCCTGGGACAGTACTATACCCGTGTTCTTCCACCTCCACGCATACTTTTGCCCTGGATACCGGACGATGTGGACGGCATGGACGACGCCAATACGACAGAAACAACAGTTGTGACGGATACTCCCGCGATTGCGCTCACAGAGCGCGAGGTTTGGGAGCAGTCTTTGGCAGACCGAAGGGGTGGACCTGTGCATATCGTATCTCCACGGAATGCGGGAGACAACCGCCTGGTGGATTTGGCACAGACAAATGCACGCGAGGAAGCCCGTCGCCAGGAAAAGGTAACGGAATCTAGCATCCTGGAACGTCTGGCCCACGTACTGCATTTACAGGATCCTCCCAGGCGCATTGAATGTGTGGATGTCTCCCACACAGGTGGTCGGCAGACACGTGTGGGCATGGTGGTTTTTGAGGACGGTCGGGCAGATCAGACACAGTACCGAGTGTATGCCATGCCTGACAGTGAGGACGACTACGCGACGTTGGCTGCCTGGATTCCCCGTCGTCTGGAAAGCGGCCCCCCTTGGCCGGATCTTCTGCTTATTGATGGGGGGCGCGGCCAGCTGGCAGCAGTAACGTGCCTTGCGTGAGGCCGGCCAGGAGAATTTGTTTCCTCTGGTAGGCATTGCCAAGGCAAGAGATGCTGCAGGGCATGCTGACCGTCGGGCCGGCAATGTGGCCGACCGAATTTTTGTGCCAGGACGATCCAATCCTCTGCCTTTGCGTGAGGGAGGGCCGGAACTGCTTTTTTTACAGAATGTGCGTGACAACACACATCGTTTTGCCATAGGGCGGCACCGCCGTGCACGGCGTGGCGTGGCTCTGTCTGGTGAGCTTATGCGTCTGCCGGGTATTGGCCCTGCTACGGCACGGTTGCTGTGGGATCATTTTGGCAGCGTAGAGGCCATGCGCAATGCCAGTGTGGATGATATCAGGCAACTGCCGGGTGTCGGCGTACGCAAGGCCGAGCAGTTGCACGATACACTGCAGAAAATATAATAACATATAGGAGAGGCAAATATGGTCCAGGCGCAGGCCATCGCGGCATTCCGTCGTATCTACACGCAACTGGAAAGGCCTCTTGCCATGCGTTTTTGGCGGGTGTTGACTCTATCTGGTCTTGTCAGCCTGTTGGAACTGGCCATTACTGCCGCCGTCTCCCTGCTGGGTGTTGCTCTGGCAGCACCCCAGAGCCTGTTGGATAACCCCTGGACGCAGCGTTTGCTCGCAGCCGTGCCAGCACTTGCTCCGGTGGCGGGCGACCAACGTTTGCTGCTTGTCTTCCTCATGATAGGTTTATGCGTGGCCATTGCTGTCAAGGCTATATCCCTTGGTTTTCTAACCTGGCGGCAGGCAACATTTTCACAGGCAGTAGGAGTTTTTTTCAGCGTGCGTTTTTACAGGCTCCTGTTGCGCGCACCCTATCTGTGGCATGTGCGGCAGGATATGAGTATGCTGCAAACACGCCTGACATGGGCGCGTTTTAGCGCAGATTTCCTTTTGGCAGTATTACAGTCACTAGCACAGCTGCTGGTGGCAATAGTCCTGGTGGGTGTGGTCTTCGGCGTATCTCCGTGGGCGGCTCTGCTGGTTTGTCTGACCATGGGGCTGAGCGCTTTGGGCACCTATCACCTGGCGCGGCGCAAGGTGCGCCAGCTTAACGCCGTATCCATGCAGACAGAAGCCGACGCCAACAGGGTGGCCTATCCTTCGCTGGCTGGCATTCGTGAGGTGAAAATCTACGGACAGGAGCAGGCCTTTTTGCATCAGTTTACCAGACAACGCGAGGGTTTTGCCAAGGTGCAGAGCCTACTGCCGGTGGTGTACCCTGCACCTTCGTGGATTCTGGATTTTACTGGCATGCTCATGTTGCTGGCGGCCTTGCTTGTCATGAGCGGGCAGGGGCTTTCCGTAGCACGTCTCACCGGTGAATTAACATTACTGGCGGCAGTGACTTGGCGCCTTCTACCCACCATGACTACCTTGGTCAGCTACCTCCTACAGGTACAGCAGCATATGATGTATACGCAGGATGCCGTACTATTTATTGCTGCTCTGGAGAAAGAGCTGGTCACGGCGCGTGTGGCTGTGGAGGAGATCCATCCCGCTCCCTGCCCTCTTACTCAGGCACTGGAATTACACGACGTGGCTTTTCGTTATCCGGATACTCCGGCAGATAAACCAGATGCTCTGCATCATCTTAATGTACGCGTTGCACGAGGTACTATGGTGGGGTTCATCGGTTCGTCCGGGGCAGGCAAAAGCACCGTAGTTGGATTGCTCACTGGATTGCTAACTCCCACTGCGGGTGAGTTGCTGGTGGATGGACAGCCCCTTACGTCAGAACGCAAGTCGGGGTGGCTGCGTTCTATTGGATATGTGCCCCAGTCTCCATTTTTGCTCAATGCTTCTATTGCCGCCAATGTGGCCTTTGCCCAGTGGGGAGGAAGCATAGACCGGGCCCGTGTAGAGCAGTGTTGCCGTATGGCCGCCATGGATTTTTTACCCGATCTGCCACTGGGGCTTGATACTGTTATAGGTGAGCGGGGTGTACGTCTTTCTGGCGGTCAGGTGCAACGCGTAGCCATTGCACGCGCTCTTTATGAACGTCCGCAGCTCATGCTTTTTGACGAGGCCACAAGTGCACTGGACGGCGCTTCAGAGCAGGCCATCCAGCACACTATCGAATCTCTTGGCGGCTCCGCCACGCTTATTCTTGTGGCGCACAGATTGAGCACAGTGAAAAACTGTGATTATCTTTACTGGCTGGGCAATGGCAGTATTGTCATGCAGGGTACGCCTACTGAGGTGCTGCCCCGCTATGAGGCATGGCTTGACACCAAGGCAGAATGTATGGGGGCAGCGTGAGCTTGTGGCTTCATTTGTCCCACAGCAGAAGCAATGGACGGGCCGGGCGTAGTTCGTTCAAAGGAATGTCCACCCGCTGTGCACCGGCAGCCCAGGGTGTAACTTGGTAGGGCTGAAAATTAATGCGCAGGCCCTGTGGAGTGAGTGTCAAACTGGCAAAGTTTTCCGGCACAGGGGTTAGCCCGGTGCGCAGCATCTGTTCTTGTCTGAGGCCCCCCAAACGGCGTGAAAGCACTTTATACGCCCATGTAGACATGATGGAAAGCGCTGCGTCGGGATCTTCAAACATGTCAACGAGTCCCAACCGCTGTGCGGTCAGGGTGTTGTAATTTAGGGTGATGATATCCAGATTGCCATGCACTGCGCCGGTGTATGTCCATATTTCAAAGGTTACACTCAATCCGTTGGAAGAAGGTCTGGTAACAGAATAAGATCCCCAGAGTTCTGGTGTGGAGCGGTATGCGCTAAAGAGAGCCTGGTCTTCGTCAAAGCTGGCGTCAAAGGCATTAGCAATGTTGGTGACCCATTGGCGGATGTCACTGTCTATCGCCTTGGTTCCGAAAGATGGGTAGCTGATGCTGATCTCTGGCTTGTTGTCGCGTTCACTGCGAATGAGTTGATGCTCAATGATGCCCGGTCTGGGGGAACCGGAAATGATGGCGGCAGCGGCACTGCTTTCTGCACGATTGGGGCCTTCTGTGTCGGGTTGCGGTATCCCATTGTATTGGCTGTCAGAAGATTGTGTGTGTGCGGCGACATATATGTTTTGCGGGACGGGTGTATTCCTTTGAGACAATATTGGTGCACCGGCCATTATGCCCAGAGCGGACATATTATGGCTACGCGGACCGAGTGTACTGGCCACAGTCATGGCAGCACGACCCAGAGCTGGTAACAGTATCACCAGCAAAAGACAGAAAAAACGGAGCATAGAAGCACCTTGGTATGACGTGGTAGAATGATCCTGTGTTACACTTTGAATCCGCGTCGTAAGGCCAACACGGCACGCCAGTTTTTGATCAACAGTACGACCCCGAGCGCAACGTACACCTTGGCAAAAATGTCGTGCAGACGAAGAGGATCATGTGGCAAGCCCAATAGGGTTTCCAACTGTACGTCGTATAGAGGGGATAGCAGTTGTGCACAGAACAGCAGAAGCAGCCAGACGGCCTTATGCACATGCAGGCGCAGATTCGTCAACAGCGCTACGGCGAACAGGGATTGCCCGGCAGTGAGTAGTATTTCCTGAAGCTGGTGACTGTCAAGATTGATGGACGGAAAAAAAGCACCAGAAGAGGCAGCATATACTCCGGGGATCATGCCTACGAGCAATGTCCATTGGTTGAGCTTGGATGAGAGCAGGCTGCCTAAGGCAAGGGCAGCATTGCCTCGCATGGCAAACATGATGGAAACGATGAATTCTGGAGCTTCTGACGCGATGGGCGCAAGCCATTGCACAAGCAGAAATTCGTTGACTCCCAGCAATTTGCCGCTGGCCACCAAATTTTCGCTGAAAGGTTCAGCATTGCACATAATAACCAAGGCGGCAAACAGAAAAATACTGATGACGCTGCGCAGGCGTGTACGTTTAGCCATTTTGGCCAGCAGGGCAGCGGGGCCTTCTGGTTCTTCCTCTTCAACAGGCCGGCGTACAATGATGCACATGTACCAGGCATATAACCCTAGCAACACGCAGCTATCCACTATGGTCAGTGAACCCTTGAGGGGAATGAAGAGGGCATAGAGTGTGGCAAGACCGAGAAAGAGTATATCTGTGCGTTTATCATCAGCCAGGTTAACACCTGTGTGAAAACGCCTGGCAAAGATGAGTACAATGCAGGACCAACCAACGCCGATGAGCAGCCTGTTTGCTCCGGTCATGTTGGCAATGGTGTAGTGGGAATACGCACTATCAGGATGCTGCCCCGCCATCCAGGTGAAATACATGTCCACAGCGTATTCCGGCAGGACGGCGATAAAGGCTACCACGGCCACGGCTACAGCCTGAGGAATGTCCATCTGTGCCACCTCGCAGGCCCATGTGAGCAGAAAGGAGGCTCCTAATATGGCCATGCCGGAGAACAACGCCATAAGCAGTGGCGATATGTCTGGCTGGATGAAGCGCAGCGCAATGCCTGGCAGGGTCATGAGTAACGCAATGCAATATGGGCGTAGCGCTCGGAATGACATGGGCACTCCTTTTGTGGTTTCAAAATAAAAAGACCTCGGCTCAAAAAGCCAAGGTCTCACTTATACAGTTACGCCGTGCCAAAATGCTGGTAACCAGACGGGCACACTATGCGACAATTCGCACGGAGCAATGCTCCCTTTGCGGAACCGACGGCGGCACCAGGCCAAAAGCCATGCTGTTGATGCCGCCTAGGTTTCAAGAACCCAGTTACTCCCCTTGTTCAGTTACAATAAAATATTTTTAGATTTTGTCAAGAACAATACCGTGCTATCGTCAAGAGTATCTTCCCTTTTGAGGGGAGGCGCGCTATGCTAGACTCCCATTTTTTCGGCGGATGCATACCGCCGTCCACCGCCAAGGAGAGCATATCCCATGAGCAGAAAAATGATTGTTGCTGTTGTTGGTGCCACAGGTGCCGTAGGGCGTGAAATGCTCAAGACTTTACATGATCGTGATTTTCCCACTGCTGAAGTGCGCGCTTTTGCTTCCGCCAAATCGGAGGGGGCCAAGGTGCCCTATGGGGAAAAAGAACTTGTTGTGCACGAACTCAAGGAAGATGTTTTTAATGGCGTAGATATTGCCATTTTTTCGGCCGGGGGGGCTACATCGCTAAAATTTGCTCCGCATGCGGCCCATGCTGGCTGTGTGGTTGTTGATAACTCTGCTGCCTGGCGTATGGATGAGCGGTGTCCTTTGGTGGTTCCCGAGGTGAATCCCCAGGCTCTTGAAAAACACAACGGTATCATTGCCAATCCCAACTGCTCCACCATTCAGATGCTGGTGGCCCTGAAGCCTATTCACGATGCTGTGAAAATTAAGCGTATTGTTGTTTCTACTTATCAGGCGGTTTCAGGTACAGGGCAGAAGGGCATTATGGAACTGGAAAAGCAGGTGCGCGATATGTTCAATGGTCGCGACCCCGAATGCAAGACGTATCCCTATCGCATTGCTTTCAACATCCTGCCGCACATTGATGTCTTCCTTGATAACGATTATACCAAGGAAGAGATGAAGATGGTCAACGAAACGGTGAAAATTTTCGAAGATCCTTCCGTCAAGGTGACGGCAACCTGCGCGCGCGTGCCCGTGTTTTACTGCCACGCTGAATCGGTGAACATCGAAACAGAAAAGAAAATTACTCCTAAAGAAGCCCGTATCATGCTTTCGCAGGCACCGGGAGTGCGTGTGTTCGATAATCCCCGCGAGCTTATGTACCCCATGCCAGGCTACTGCGTGGGAGAGGATGCCACCTTTGTGGGTCGCATCCGCGAGGACGAAAGCATTGCTAACGGCCTGAATATGTGGATTGTGGCTGATAATGTGCGCAAAGGGGCGGCCCTTAATGCTGTGCAGATTGCCGAAGAGCTGTGTAGGCGTGAACTCGTGTGCGTGAAAGACAAAAACGTCTTTATGCAATAAATGTATCTGGCGGCGTCGTGAACTTGTTCACGGCGTCGCCTCAGTTGTGTCGTTTTGCTTTCGTGATGCAGGAGGGCACGTATGAAGCCAGTGGAGGGGGATAGCTTTCTCAATGCCCTGTTGACCGCACCCCGTCCGGGGGCAGACACTATCCTTGCTTTTTATGATCATAGAGTTGGAGCCATCTGCAAGGATGCACGTTTTTTGCTGCTGCCGTTGGACGATCACATCTGCCATCGGGGCGACGGCCTCTTTGAAAGCATTTGTTACCGAGAGCGCACTATCTTTGGTTTGGATGCACATCTTGCACGCCTGAAGGACGGTGCCCGGGCACTTTCCATTATACCACCTTGCTCATGGGAGGAAATTTTTGAGCGTATTTGTGATGTGGCGCGCGCCTCAGGACGGGATGATGGTGACCTGCGTGTTTTTTTGAGCCGTGGACCAGGCGGCTTTGGCATTTCTCCAGAAGAATGCCCAACGGCAGGTTTGTATATTGTGGCTCTTCAAACATCCCTACCAACATCAGATTACTATAAGAAAGGACTCACGGCATTTACCAGCGCCATTCCTCCTAAACAGGAATATTTGGCCCGCATCAAAAATACCAACTATCTTCCCAATGTATTTATGGCTATGGAAGCCGTCCGCAAGGGCATGGATGTAGCCGTGACCTTTGATGAGCACGGTATTATGGGCGAGGCTGCAGTGGCAAATGTGGCGCTAGTGGATAGATCTGGTCGCCTGGTCTGCCCCGAGATACAGCGAATCCTGCCTGGCACTACCATGCTTGCTGCAATGGAGGTAGCCGCCCGTTCCATGACTGTTGTTCAGATGCCAATCCCTCGCGCAGCCATTGACGAGGCCAACGAAGTGCTGTTGTTTACCAGTGCCACCTTGTGTGTGGGTATAACCCATTTTGACGGCAAGCCCGTGGGCTGTGCAGGACATGTGGGAATGCCAGGACCTGTGGCGCGCGACCTTAAAGACAAACTTTGGGCATATATGCTTGAGCGGGGTACGAGCCTCTGATGTATGTATTGTTGATCGCATTGCAGGGGCCTGAAACGGTTAGGTCGCAAGATACAGATAATAATCAGGAACGCGATGCTGTGTTTGCTCGGGCGGCCCGAGTAGAGGGGGAACACATACTGGCACTGGCCTGCGCCATGTGCGATGGTGGGCAGTACACACCTCTTTTGGTTTGTCGAAGACACTCTCCTGTGGGTGTTGCGGCCAAGGCCCTGGGCCTTCCCTTTTTGCCACTGGGAGGGGTTACCACATTTTCAGGCTTGTTACGTCTCTGGCTTTGGCAAAGGCGGCATGCACAACTTGTTGTGCAGACTGTGGGAGTAGAGGCCATGGACCTGGGCCGGCGAATTATGCGGCAGCGGCCTGCTGGAACCACATTGCTTATCCATGCCTTCCCAGTTGTCCCCCCGATGGGATCTGCCCTGCAGGGCAAGGCACTGAGCGCGGCACACAAGATTCTGTGTGGTTCGGCTCATGTGCGGGAATGCATCGTCGAAGCATGGCAGTGTTCACATGTGCAGACGCGTAATGAAGACGGCCAGCTCTCCTTGGCTGGCTCGAAAGAACTGGAATTACCTCCCGCCATAGATGTGGCGAGCTATTCTCCTGGTCTGTCGTGGACAGAAGCAGATGCTGCTTCTGGCAGGCATTTTATTTTTTGTATGGGTAATGCTCTGAGTCCGCACTCCGGGGCCAATCTTGCAGTGCGCGCTATGGCGGCCATACGCCAGCGTGAAGACCTGCCTCCGTGGGAGGTGCGTGCTTATGGTTCGGGCCCGCGTTTTGAGGAGGTGCTGCATGAGGCGCAAACTCTGGGGGTGGCCTCACGTCTTTGCCTGCTTGGCGATCAGCCATTGCCGCAGGCCCTGCAGGCTGCACATGCCTGGCTGGCCCCTGGCTCCTCTTTGGAAGAAGTGCCAGAAAGCCTCTGGGCCGGTGTGGCAGCTGACCTTCCCGTTCTGTGCAGTGACAGCCCTCTGCATTTACAAAGGCTTGCAAACGCATCCGACGCCGGGGGTATCTTTGCAGCGGATGATCCACAATCTCTGGCACAGGCCATGATACGTCTCATGCTCGACACACAGTTTCGCAAGCGTCTAGTGGCTGGTGGGCAAAGCATTCGACCATATCTGGGGTATGATGCCTTTGCTGAGTGTGTGTTCAATATGTATGCGGACTGGTGCGGACAACTTGGTTGGCCTGTAAATGCTGCAAATCGTGCTACTACAGACGAAAGTACTTCCGATAAAAAAAAGATTGTTAATGCCGAGGATAGAGGAAACTGATTTGTCCAGTGAGGTCGGTTTATTGTATAAAATCATAGGAAAATGCTATGAAATGTAAAATTTGCAAGGCAAACGCAGTGGTAGCTTTGCGCAGTCATCACGCTGCGTTCTGTGGGTCATGCTACAAGGCTTTTTTTGCCAGACAGGTGATACGTGGTATTGAAAGCCAGAAGCTGTTTACCCATGAGGAGAAAATTCTTGTGGCCCTTTCTGGTGGCAAGGATTCACTCAGCCTCATGATGGAGCTAGCTCGTCAGGGGTACGACGTGACTGGTTTGCACATCGACTTGGGTATCCCCGTGTCTTCAGCGGCTGCACGTGGCGTGGTGGAGCGCTTTTGTGCAACGCATGGCTTCAGGCTGATCATCAGAGAAACGGGTGCCGAGGGGTTGCCCATCCCGTTGATCAAGGAGAGATTGCACAGGCCCATATGTTCGGTTTGTGGCAAGATCAAACGGTACATATACAACCGAGTGGCTTTGGAAGGTGGGTTTGATGCACTGGCCACGGGGCATAATCTGGATGACGAGGTGGCTCGTCTGTTCAGCAATACACTGCGATGGGACAGTGCATATCTTTCTGACCAGGGGCCACGCCTTGAGGGAGAGTGCGGCTTTGCCCGCAAAGTAAAACCTCTTTGGAGGCTGACGGAATTTGAAACTGCCAACTATGCTTTTCTTATGGGCATAGAACATCACTATGCCCCCTGCCCGTATAGCCCTGGCGCGAGCTTCACTACGCTCAAGGGCATTTTACAACGGCTTGAAGCGGCTATGCCTGGACGTAAGCTGGATTATTATCAGGGTTTTTTGCAGCGTGGTCGTCCTGCGTTCGCACGCTGTATTGCTGAAAAGGGAATGGAACTTGCTCCTTGCGTGGAATGCGGATACCCCACATCTTCCGGCGACCTCTGTGGCGTGTGCCGCATACGCGCAGCGCTGCGGGAGGATGCTTAATGGCTAAACCGTGCTATTCATCTCCAACCTTGAGCGCGGCCAAGAATGCCTCCTGCGGCAGTTCCACATTACCCATGCGTTTCATGCGTTTCTTGCCTTCCTTCTGTTTTTCCAAAAGCTTGCGCTTACGGGTGATGTCACCACCATAACATTTGGCAGTCACGTCCTTGCGGAAGGCTGAAACAGTTTCACGGGCGATGATTTTCTGTCCGATTGCTGCCTGGATGGCCACTTGAAAAAGTTGACGAGGAATGCTGCGCTTCAGCTTGAGAGCAAGCGCACGACCGTAGGGGTAGGCCCTGTCGCGGTGTACAATAACGGCCAGAGCATCAACTATCTCGCCGTTGAGCATGATGTCCAGCCGTACGAGATCGGAGACGCGGAAGTCAATGGGGTGGTAGTCCATGGAGGCATAGCCGCGCGTAGCGGATTTGAGCCTGTCAAAAAAGTCGTAGACAATCTCTGCAAAGGGCATTTCGTACGTCACCACAACACGATTGGTAGCAAGATAGCGCAGATTTTTCTGTGTACCGCGTTTTTCCTCACAGAGTTTCATGACATTGCCCACGAATTCATTGGGCACATGAATATCCATGCTTACATAAGGCTCATACAAAGCACGGATTTTGGATGGATCTGGCAGGCGGCTGGGGTTGTCAATATAGATGGTTGTGCCATCGCTTATGTCTACCTTGTAGATGACGGACGGGGCAGTGGCGATGAGCCTCACTTCAAATTCCCGTTCCAGGCGTTCCTGAATGATTTCCATGTGCAACAAGCCCAAAAAACCACAACGGAAGCCGAAGCCGAGGGCCTGTGACGTCTCTGCCTCAAAGGTGAAGGCTGCGTCATTAAGTTGCAATTTTTCCAGCGCTGTCTTCAGCCCCTCGTACTCGTCAGATTCTGTGGGGTAGAGGCCACAGAAAACCATAGGTTTCACTTCCTTGAAGCCTGGTACGGGAGCTGCAGCTGGGGTCTGTGCCAAGGTGATGGTATCGCCTACGCGGGCATCCCCCAGTTCCTTGATGGAGCCGCAGAGAAAGCCAACCTCGCCGGCAATGAGCTTCTGTACATCCACAGCTTCGGGTGAGAATACGCCCAGGCGCAGTACTTCATATTCCTTGCCTGTACTCATGAGACGAATCTTGTCGCCCAGGCATACACATCCGTCCATAACTCTAAAAAGGGTGACCACCCCTTGGTAACTGTCATACCAAGAGTCGAAAATGAGCGCCTTGAGGGGGGCAGTGCTATCACCCTGTGGGGCTGGCAGACGGTGTACGATGGCTTCAAGCACCGCGTCAACGCCCATACCCGTCTTGGCGGAAACAGGTAATGCCTCGGCGCAGTCCAGACCTATGCTTTCCTCGATTTCTGTTTTGACACGTTCCACATCCGCACTGGGAAGGTCGATCTTGTTTAGCACTGGAATGATTTCATGGTCATGGTCTAAGGCCAGATAGACATTGGCGAGGGTTTGCGCTTCAACACCTTGGGTTGCATCCACAACGAGCAGAGCTCCTTCACAGGCAGCCAGTGAGCGTGAGACCTCATAATTAAAATCCACATGCCCAGGGGTGTCGATGAGGTTCAGCTCGTATATTTCTCCGTTTGCGGCAGTGTAGGGAATGCGCACGGTTTGTGCTTTGATGGTAATGCCGCGTTCCCGCTCCAAATCCATTTTGTCTAGGTACTGCTGGCGTGCCTCGCGTTGGCTGACCACGTTGGTCAGTTCCAGAATGCGGTCGGCCAAGGTGGATTTGCCATGGTCAATGTGGGCGATAATACAAAAATTGCGGATATGACTCTGGTCAGGCATTGCCGCCCCTTTATACGTTGTTGCCGGTCACGTCCACGCACTGCCAGGGTAGACCATAGGTATTGAGTGCGGACATGAAGGGGTCGGGGTCAAATTGTTCCATGTTCCACACGCCCGGTCTGCGCCATGTCCCTTCAGCAACAAGCTTGGTGCCGATCATAGCGGGTACGCCGGTGGTATAGGATATGGCCTGTGAGCCCACCTCGGCATAGCAGGCTTCGTGGTCGCAGACGTTAAATATGTATACACTCTTTTCCTTGCCATTTCTTACACCGCGCAGCACGTCACCAATACATGTTTTGCCGCGGGTAAGCGGGCCCAGAGAGGCTGGATCGGGCAAAAGTGATGCCAGAAACTGGATAGGTATGATTTTTTGTCCGCGATAGTCCACGGGATCAATGCGCGTCATGCCAACATTGCCCAACACCTTGAGATGGTTGAGGTAATTCTCGGAAAAAGTCATCCAGAAGCGTGCGCGTCGGATGCCCTTGAGGTTGCGCACAAGAGATTCCAGTTCTTCATGGTACATGAGAAAACATTTTCTAGGACCTATACCCTCGGGAAAATTGTAGGTCATGGACCAGGAGAGGGGATCGGTTTCCACCCATTCGCCGCGTTCCCAATACCGTCCGCGAGCCGTGACCTCACGGATGTTGATTTCGGGATTGAAGTTAGTGGCAAAGGGCTGGCCGTGATCTCCGGCATTGCAGTCGATGATATCCAGCACATGCACTTCATCCAGCTGATGTTTGAGTGCCCAAGCGGCGTATACATTGGTGACGCCAGGGTCAAAGCCGGAACCCAGCAGGGCTGTGAGTCCTGCATTTCGAAAACGCTCTTGATAGGCCCATTGCCACTTGTATTCAAATTTAGCCGTGTCAGGCGGTTCATAATTGGCGGTATCCACATAATGAACGCCGCAGGCAAGACAAGCGTCCATGATATGCAGGTCCTGATAGGGCAGAGCCACATTGCAAATCACATCAGGCTTGATGTTGTGCAAAAGGGCACACAGTTCGGGTACATTGTCGGCATCAACCTGTGCTGTATCAAGTGTGGCGCCGCAGCGTGACTTTACGCTTTGGGCTACGGCCTCACAACGGGTGAGAGTTCTGCTGGCAAGGGTCACACGCGAAAAGCAGCCCTCCTGAAGAACTTGTCCGCATTTGTGTGCTACAACACTGCCAACGCCACCAGCGCCGATAATCAGAATGTGCGCCATCAAAAGCTCCATTATTTTTGCAACACTATGCTGTTGTATCTACCGCATCGCCATCCAGAAGCTGTATATGCGCGTAACGTCCGCTCCGCCGTGCCGCATCTGCCAAGGCTGTGGCTTCCTTCCTGCAGCGCTGGCAGGCATGGCGGGGAATGAGCAGACAGAGCGATTCTGCCACACGTTCTGAAGCCGTTGTAATGCGTCCCAGACCGGAACAGTCGCTGCAGAGCCGCCACGCTTCTGTCTGGCCTTCGCGCAGCATGTCAGTATCATAGAAAATGTGCTTGCGTCGCACCCACCAACCATCGTCCTCATGACCATCTGTGGGTTCAGTGGGTGGGTGGAAGTATATTTCGCAAATACTATCACACAGGCGGGCAATATACTCACTTACCTTGGCTGTCTGCCTGGTTGATTCCGTGCGCCACTGCGGTTCACGAATGTCTGAAGCGTCTAGACCAGCGAGGGCCAGGCAAATGCCAAGATTAACATAAGGCAGAGCCCCGCGGATGGAATAGCCCCCTTCAAGAACGGCAATGTGTGGATTGAGGGCGGCATTAAGAGCCGCATAGCCTTGGGCAGAAAGTTTCATGTTTGCCAGTGGGTCGGTGAAGTGGTTATCCTGTCCGGCAGAATTGATGATGAGATCCGGTTTGAAATCTTCAAGAATGGGCAGCACCGCGTGCCGTATGGCATACAAGTAGCCTGCGTCAGAAGTTTCGGGGGGCAGAGGGATGTTAATAGTGCGACCCAGTGCACCAGGGCCGCCACACTCTTGCGGAAAGCCCGTGCCGGGGTAGAGTGTGCGTCCGTCCTGATGCAGAGAAATGAAGAGAGTGTATGGGTCGTTCCAGAATATGTCCTGGCTGCCGTCGCCATGGTGTACATCCGTATCCACAATGGCCACGCGCAGAGGGCGACCGTCGGGCCGGGGATAATGGTCTCGGACATACTCAATCATTACGGCTTCATTATTGATGTTGCAGAAGCCCCGGTTTCCGTGCACCACACGCATGGCATGGTGCCCCGGGGGACGCACAAGCGCGAAGGCCCGTTCTTCCTCACCGTTCATGACAAGTTGCGCAGCTCGTATGGCCCCGCCCGCTGATGCGAGGTGGGATTCAGTGCTTACAGCCGAAACTGTGGGCAGGCAGAAATGCGCCCGCGTTAGCTGTGTCGGAGTGGCAAAGATAGGACGGTATTCCGTAATACCAGGAATATCAAATAATCCTTCTTCCAGCAGCTGGTCCCGGGTATAAAGCAGACGCTCTTCGCGTTCGGGATGTGTGGCCGAAATAGCCCAGTCAAAAGCGGGGAAAAAAACCACTCCAAGACGGCGACAGGCCACCAGGGTTTCCGGGGTGGTATCAGTTGTCGTCATTGTCCTGTTCCTCAAGCATATCAGCTTCGTTCAGGTCCTGGCTTCGCCAATGTGCCTCAAGAGCCGAGCGGCATTGTAGTACCACATCTTCCGGAGGTTGGGCAGCGTCCACAATGGCGAAGCGTTCCGGTTCCTCTTCGGCAAGGGCGCGATAACCAAGGCGAACACGTTCATGAAAATCAAGACTTTCAGAATCAAAGCGCCCTTCAGAGAAAGTCAGCCCTTCGGTGCGGTTACGTTCACCAGCGCGCATGAGCCCACAGCGTACCGGCAGATCGAACAGCAGGGTTAGTTGTGGCTGTAATCCTCCAGAGGCTGCCTCATTCAGCCTGCGCAGGTAGTCTGTGTCCAGCCCACGTCCGTAGCCCTGATAGGCGAGGGTGGAATCGGTGTAGCGGTCACACAATACAATCTGGCCGGCTTCGAGAGCGGGGCGGATTACCTCTGCCACGTGCTGTGCCCTGTCAGCGAGAAAGAGAAAGAGCTCTGCCCTGCCGGCCAGGGTACGTGTGCGAGCGTCCAGCAGAATAGGGCGCAGATTACGCCCAAGGGTGCAACCGCCCGGCTCTCGTGTACACAAGCAGTCATAGCCTCTGCGTTGCAGGAATCCGGCAAGGTAGTTGAGAGCAGTGGTCTTGCCAGCACCTTCGATGCCTTCAAAAGTAATAAACATGCCTAGCCCCACTTGGCCAGCTTAATGGCGTAAGCCCGTGTGGAAATGACTTCAGAGCGATTCATTTTCCTTGTCACCAAGAGAACCATAAAGTTCCGTTACGCACCCGTCAAGGTTCGTTTCTGCAGCAGAGCTAAAGGTTATTATTTCCCACTATCGCAATCTAGGAGTGACAAGCTTTGTTCCTTAACCTTTTTTTTACTGGGAGATGTTGGGACAGATTGGGGCGTCTGGGCGGCCCTGTACACAGGTCGTCCCAAGGTTGGTTGCCAGGGAGTCCAGCCGGCACCGGGAGTATCCATCTGAATAAACAGATTACGGCACTGTGCCATTTTGGCATCCAGATTGTCGGCATAATGCAGGGCCATGGCTTCAGGGGAATGGGGTTCGCGTACGGCACCGAAGGCAAGTTCACCATGGTGGCTGAGTACAAGGTGCTTTAAATGGCACTGAAGTGCCTCGTCGAGACCAGATTTCGCGAGAAAGGGATTCAGCATTTCAACACCGAGCATAAGATGACCCAGCAGACGGCCTTCGTCAGTATAGTCATTGGCTATGCCACCGGAGAATTCCCGTAATTTTCCAATATCGTGAAACAGTGCTCCTGCGAGCAGGGTTTGACGGTCAAGCGCAGGATAATGATTGGCAATGTGGCGGCACAGTTTGACCACGCTCAGTGTGTGCTCCAGCAGACCACCAACGTAGGCATGGTGCACGGCCTTGGCAGCCGGGCAGATGCGGAAAGCTGCCCGCAATGCTGTATCGTTGAGAATGCTGTGTACAAATCTGCGCCAGGGAGCATATGTGAATTCCTGTTTGGCAATGATTTCCAGCTCTGTCTGCATGGCATCAAGAGGGAAGGGACTAGCGGGCATAAGTGCCGTATGGTCAACGTCGCCGCACTCTTCTTCATTAAGAAAGCGCATACGCTCCACTGCAAGCTGTATCTGCTCGCGGAACAGGTTGGCGTGGCCTTCAGCCCAGACCAGGGAACCAATGGGAATATCAGTGAAATCCGTACTGAGTGGATGCCAGATTTTGGCTTCCAGGTTGCCACTTGCGTCTGTCAGGGTGAGGCGCCAATAAGGGCCATTGCGTGACTGTGACTGTGTAGCCTGACTGACAACAAACAGACCTCGAACTTCTGAACCGACGCCTATTTCTTTGACGTAACAGCCTTTTTCCATATATCATCCAGTAGTGGATAACGTGTTGCCATAGATTTTGGGCATATGCACGGGCAACAGCACCGTACTCCTGTGGTTTCCCTTCTTTCCGAGGTGTTGTCAAATGGACATTTTGCTCAGCAATGACGACGGCATTAGAGCCAAGGGATTGCGCGCCCTGTATGCAGCCCTTATGGAGGCCGGACATACGGTGCATGTAGTGGCCCCCATGCGTCAGCAGTCTGGTGTGGGGCATTCCTTGACGGTCTTTGAGCCGGTGCGTGCCATGGAATTTGAAGAGCCGGACTTTCGAGGCTTAGGTGTGTACGGCACGCCCACAGATTGCGTCAAACTGGCGTTGGGGCATCTGTTGCCACGGCGGCCTGATATGGTCATTTCCGGCATCAATGCCGGTCCCAATGTTGGGCCCGATATCTTATATTCAGGCACGGTGGGTGCTGCCACCGAGGCAGCGCATGAGGATTTGCCCAGCATAGCCGTGTCACATGACTGTCATGATCCACGGCATGAAGACCTCATGCCGCAGGCCCGTCACCTTGCGAAACTCGCCTCGCGTATTGACTGGCAACGTCTGGGACACCGTAGGGTACTTAACGTCAATTATCCGGCCTGTGCGCTGGATAAGGTCAAGGGACTGCGTGTATGCCCACAGACACATGCTGTGTGGAAGAACACATATACGCAACGGTGTGATCCGCGTGGGGCGCCTTACTGGTGGCTGGATGGGGAAATTCCTCCGGCATCCATTGAAGCCGGATCAGACAAGGACATGCTTAATCGTGGCTATATTGTTTTGACGCCCCTGCACTTTGATTTTACTGATCAGGCGGGTTTGCATGCACTGGAAGATATGCAGCTTTAAGCGCAGTTTTCATATGTGGCAAGCATTCCCCTTCGCAGAAAATTGCTGTATACAAAAAAGAAAGAACCATCATGCGGGGGGGCGGCATACGACCCCCGCAAACGCATAACTTAGGAGAAAAGCATGCCTCTCAGCAGTCCTAAACAGATGTTTGCCGACGCGTATGCAGGCGGTTACGCCATTGGCGCGTTCAACGTCAACAACATGGAGATTATCCAGGGTATCATGAGCGCAGCTTCCGAGGAGAAATCTCCTGTGATCCTGCAGGTTTCTGCGGGTGCACGCAAGTATGCCGGGCAGGTGTATATTATGAAACTGGTGGAAGCCGCTCTTGCGCTGGATCCCTCCATCCCTGTAGTGGTGCATCTCGACCATGGCCCAAGTTTTGAGATGTGTCGTGACTGCATTGACGGCGGTTTCACTTCCGTCATGATCGACGGTTCACACCTGCCGTTTGAGGAAAATATTGCCCTGACCAAACAGGTTGTGGACTATGCACATCCCCGTGGTGTCTGGGTAGAGGCCGAGCTGGGCAAGCTGGCGGGCATTGAGGAGCATGTGCAGTCAGCCGAGCATGTGTATACTGACCCGGATGAGGCCGTGCAATTTGTGGAACGTACGGGCTGTGACTCCTTGGCAGTTGCCATTGGCACGAGCCACGGGGCTTACAAGTTTAAGGGTGAGGCCAAACTGGATTTTGCCCGTTTGGAGACCATCGGCAGGAAACTGCCCAACTATCCTCTGGTACTGCACGGTGCATCCAGTGTACCGCAGGAGTTTGTGGAACAGTGCAACAAGTACGGTGGTCAGGTGGGTGGCGCCAAGGGTGTGCCAGAAGATATGCTGCGTAAGGCTGCTGGCATGGGGGTATGCAAGATCAATGTGGATACGGATATCCGTCTGGCTGTAACAGCATCCATACGGCAACATTTTATGGAACATCCTGAGCATTTTGATCCACGCCAATATCTAACGCCAGCACGCGAAGCTGTTAAGAATATGGTGGCCCGTAAGATACGCACGGTCATGGGATCTTCCGGCAAGGCTTAACCGTTACCCAGAGGAGTTACATCATGCCTGTGAACGTTGGATTGAATGGTTTTGGGCGTATTGGCCGCTACTTGCTGCGGCTCATGGCAGATGCAGAGGATATTCGTATTACTGCTGTCAATGCCCGTGCCGGTAATGACCAGCTGGCCTATCTTTTCAAATACGATTCCACTTTTGGCGTCTTTCCCGGTACGGTAGGTCATGATGACGACGGCATTATTGTCAACGGGCATCATATCGCTGTAACACGCTGCAAGGCAGGTGAGTGGGAATGGAAACGCCTGGGTGTTTCCTTGGTGGTGGAGAGCACGGGTACCATCAAAGACAGGGATGGGCTTGCCCAGCACCTGGCCTGTGGTGCAAAAAAGGTGATTATCTCCGCACCAGGCAAGGATGTGGATCTTATGGTTGTCATGGGGGTTAATCACGATGCCTATGACGGGGACAAGCATGACATCATTTCGGCTGCGTCCTGCACCACCAATTGTCTGGCTCCGGCAGCCAAAGTGCTCTATGAAACCTTTGGCGTGCGTCACGCCCTCATGACCACCATCCATTCCTATACCATGAGCCAGCGTATTCTTGATGGTTCACATAAGAAAGACTGGCGACGCGGAAGAGCAGCAGCTATGTCTATGGTACCTTCCAGCACAGGTGCAGCCAAAGCCGTAGGGCAGGTCATTCCAGCACTGGCAGGGAAATTCAACGGTATGTCGGTGCGTGTGCCCACCATTGACGGGTCGTTGGTAGATCTGACCTGTGAAGTGGAGAAGCCCTGCACCGCAGAAGAAGTCAACGCGGCCCTCAAGGCGGCCAGCGAAGGCCCGCTCAAGGAAAATATGGGCTATTCTGACGAACCGCTGGTTTCCATTGACTATAGGGGAAGTACCTATGGCGGCGTGGTGGACGCCCTTTCCACCCAGGTCATGGATAAGACCATGGTCAAGCTCTTGCTTTGGTATGACAATGAAGCCGGTTTTACCAACCAACTTTATAGAGTGATTAAAATGGTCGGTAAGGATTGCTGATATATAATACGTGCCATTGAGCCGGTTGCTTCACCACGAAAAGGAGATCGGCGCAATGGTGGCTTTCTGTTTGTATCATTGGTGCCGCAGTGTTCAAAGAATGCCACTGCGGCTTTTTTTCCCCCAGATTACCTCCATCCCAATTATTCTCGTTTTTTCTAACCTTGCCGTTTATGCTATTGCGCAGGTATCCCGGCAAAATTTTCCTTTTTTGAGGGAAAAGTAGGAAAATTTTTCCTGTTTTCCCCTAATGCTTTCCTTTCAGGCAACCGATAGGAAGGGCAAGAGGCGGTAGCACGCATGGAAGCGTCGGCATTTCGCGCCGCCTGTGACATACAGCATTCATGGAGGAATGTATGTATCTCAATCACAATACCATGGCTGCCAATGTCAGCAATAACCTGGCAGCGCACTACAGTAATCTGCAGACATCCACACAGCGACTGTCCACTGGCCTGCGCGTCAATTCTTCCGCTGATGACGCAGCCGGTCTGGCCATTCGCGAATTGATGCGTACGGACATTGCCGCATTGAACCAGGGCGTGCGCAATGCCAATGACGCCATTTCCCTCATCCAGACAGCCGATGGTGCCTTGGGCATCATCGACGAAAAGCTGATCCGCATGAAGGAGTTGGCCGAACAGGCTGCCACCGGTACCTATGATTCCACCCAGCGCCTGATGATTGAGTCCGAATATCAGGCCATGGCATCGGAGATCACTCGAATTGCCAATGCCACGGACTTCAACGGTATCCACCTGCTTAACGGCAATTTGTCCAGTGATACGCACAATGGCAGTGGCACTGGCAATTCGTCTGGAATTGATTCCACCGGCAAGCTAAAGATACATTTTGGCACGGCCAACGATTCTGCAGAAGATTACTACTACATCCAGATTGGCAACAGTACAGCATCGTCTTTAGGGGTGGGCAATCAGGCAGCCACCACGTCCCTGGCCTATACGGTTTCCACGCAGCAGGCAGCACAGAGTGCACTTGTGGGGTTAAACCATGCCATTGTCTCCAAGGACAAGATTCGTGCACACTTGGGTGCCATGCAGAACAGACTGGAGAACACCATTTCCAACCTGACCACGCAGGCGGAGAACCTGCAGGCAGCAGAATCGCGTATTTCTGATGTGGACGTGGCTACGGAAATGACACAGTTCGTCCGTAATCAGATTCTCACACAGTCTGCCGTGGCCATGCTGTCACAGGCAAACAGCATGTCACAGCTGGCCATGCAGCTCATCGGCTAGGCAATCATTGCGGGGAGGGCTTCTGGCCCGATCTGATCCTGTAGCAGGGGAGAACTTCAGGGTCACAATCATGCACAGAAGCAGAACAGATGTCGTTCTGCTTCTGTGCATAGCCAGACCACGTCCTCTTGCCGGGTTGCGCTATGCATGCCGGCCGACAGGATTTGGCGTTTGCGGAGGAACGCCATGTACATTAATCATAATGCCATGGCCGCCAATGTGGCCAATAATCTGATATCACACTATAGCAATTTGCAGACTTCCACCCAGCGTCTCTCCACGGGACTGCGCATCAACAGCGCCGCTGACGATGCATCCGGTTCCGCCATTGCCGCACTGATGCGGACGGATATAGCCGTACTGCAACAGGGCGTGCGCAATGCCAACGACGCCATTTCCCTTATCCAGACTGCCGATGGTGCCTTGGGCATTATCGACGAAAAGCTGATCCGCATGAAGGAACTGGCCGAACAGGCGGCCACAGGTACCTATGATTCCACCCAGCGTCTGATGATCGAGTCCGAATATCAGGCCATGGCGTCGGAAATAACCCGAATTGCCAATGCCACGGACTTCAACGGTATCCACCTGCTTAATGGTAACTTGTCCAGCGAGACGCACAATGGCGCGGGTGAAAACTTCAGCACAACCGGTAGCCTTGATTCTACCGGCAAGCTGAAGGTCCATTTCGGCACCATGAACGACTCTGCGGAAGACTACTACTACATACAGATCGGCACCAGTACAGCCTCGGCCCTGGGTGTGGGCAACCAGGCGGCCACTACGTCCCTGGCCTACACGGT
>CAJOMG010000035.1 GCA_905235595.1 uncultured Desulfovibrio sp.
CTGCTTAAAACAATCACATCATCTAACGCCCAGCAATAGTCTTTCTTCTTGTCGCAGCAAGAAGGCATCATAGTTCCATCAAACACAAACCCACAGCCTCCGACGAAGCCGATACGAACAAGGTTGACGCGATACTAACCCATTCTCTTTCATGCGTTTGCGTTACGCAAGGTGCGTGATGGGGTCGTTAACCGACGACATCAACTACCAAACCAGATGTCAGCTCCGGGATGAAAAATCTTGAGGGAAATACTGCAACGGCAAAAGCGTGGATACCGTAGATAATTGACAGTTCATCTGACATACCGTACCCCTCCGATATCGTGGTGATATACGGGTCTGAAGGCATTTCGGCCATGCCGTCTACAGGCAATGGCTCTATTACCAGCGGCAGTAGGATGTCGTCATGAGCAGCAGTATCAGTCATACAGTTTCTCAAGGGCATATGCCCACTGGAACTTCTATAGTATATTGCCCGATGTAAATATACCCCTTCCTTACCCAGGCCCGCCCTCAGGTTGGTCGTGAGTCGAGGCCATCGGGATACATTGCAACAAAAAAAGGGCGACAGGAACCCTTTGGTTCTTGCCGCCCCCAACGAGTGGAGAAGACAGCGGAGACGGACGCCATGCAACCCCATCATGTCACGGAAAAGTGATGTTGTGGTTGTACTCCCACGGCGCGATGCATTTCGCTGCCAGGGAGGCATGGACGTATTCCCATGCGATTGACGGTTCCCTTCTGAAGCCGTCCCATAAACCTAATGCGCCTTAATATGCCTTGCATATCAAGACTGTTGCTTCAATTACCACAGAGAGGCTTCGCAGCCCCCTACGGTATACAACAAAGGGACAATAGTGTGCCCTTACTGCTCGGGGGCGTCAGGCACACACCGCACCAAGGCTAAAGCCATCAAAGCCGATGACATTCGCGGGAACTCCGGGGAGCCGCGCAACTTGCAGCGTACAAAGCCCGCCATATCAAGGGCCATATCCGCGTCGGTAAGATCCGCGCGACAAGCCTTTCTGTTGTCTTCCAAAACAGTAAGATACCTCTCTACCAATGTAAGATCATGGTCATACATGAGGGTATCAAAGTATTCCGGCGGCGATATTCCAGTCTGGATCGCGTCACCAATATACTGCGACATGACCATTCCTCCTTGAATGGATCACTGCTTCCTTGCAAAGGGGATGGCTGAGTCCGTTCTCCAACACGGCTTTCTGTCCCCACTCGTCGTATGTCTTATCGACCCTTTATGACGTTGTATTAGCCCTTTTTCAAAAAAAACTCCATGAATATGTCAAAACAACTTAACATTGTAAAATAATTATATAAAATGCTATTATCCATTACTTGCAAGCCCCCTCGATGACCGCTACTATGCGTACATACCCGACGATACAAGGAGTACCTATGCCCACACGCATTTTACACAAGGAAAGTCTGATACCGGGAAAAACAAGCAAACTGCTGCTTGATGCCCCACAGATAGCCCGCAAGGCGCAACCCGGGCATTTTGTCATGCTGCGGATAAGCGAAACCGGTGAGCGCATTCCTCTTACCATTGCCGATACCGACCCAGAAAAGGGCACCATTACCATTGTCTACCTTGCTCTGGGAAAAAGCACCACCATGCTTGAAACACTGGGCGCAGGCGACGTCATACATGACGTCTGTGGCCCTTTGGGGCATGCCACGCACATTGAAAAACGCGGTACGGTGGTTTGCGTGGGTGGCGGCACAGGCATCGCTGCCATGCACCATATTGCCAAGGGTCATGCCCGGATTGGCAATCATGTTGTGGGCGTCATCGGTGCACGCAGCAAAGATCTGCTGCTATTTGAGCAGGAGTTGCGCGTCTTTGTGGATGAGCTGCTCATTTCCACGGACGATGGCAGCTACGGTCACAAAGGGCTCGTCACAGAACTTTTGCAGGACCGTCTTGAAAAGGACAAAAATGTCTTTGAAGTGGTGGCGGTAGGTCCCGTGCCCATGATGGCTGCCGTAGCGGAGACAACTCGTCCTTTTGGCGTCAAAACCACCGTCAGCCTCAATCCCATCATGGTGGATGGCATCGGCATGTGCGGCGCATGCCGCGTTACCGTAGACGGCAAAACCAAGTTTGCCTGTGTGGACGGACCGGAATTTGACGGACACGCCGTAGATTTTGCTGAACTGCGACGCCGTCTTGCTGCTTTCCGGGAACAAGAAGCCGTATCAATGGAGCAGTGGAGGGTCAGCCATGGAAACTAAAGCCAACAAAATGCCCCGAGTGGACATGCCCTGTCAGCCAGCCGCCGTACGGCGTGGCAATTTTGATGAAGTTGCACTGGGCTATACGCCTGAAATGGCCATACAAGAGGCCTCGCGCTGTCTCCAGTGCAAAAAGCCCCTCTGCATCACCGGCTGCCCGGTAGAAGTGCCCATCCGTGAGTTCATTGGTCATGTGGTCCAAAATAATCTGGAAGGTGCCTATCGGGTTATCAAAACCACCAACAGCCTGCCTGCAGTATGCGGCCGTGTATGCCCGCAGGAGCACCAATGTGAGGGCAAGTGCATTCTTGGCAAAAAAGGCCAGCCTGTGGCCATTGGCAGGCTGGAGCGCTTTGTGGCTGACACGCATATTGCCGCCACCGCCTGTGAACAGATAACGGGCACAACAGCATGTGCCGTCCCCCTGCAAGGCAGGAAAGTGGCCTGTATCGGATCCGGCCCGTCATCCCTGACCTGTGCCGGCGTCTGCGCTGCTGCGGGGCTCAAGGTGGACGTGTACGAAGCCCTGCACGAACCAGGCGGCGTGCTCATATATGGCATTCCGGCCTTTCGTCTGCCCAAGAGCGTAGTAAGCACAGAAATTAACGGTCTGCGTGGCGCCGGTGTAACCTTCCACCTGAACAGCGTGGGCGGGCGAACCGTAGCCGTGGCTGACCTCATGCAGGAATACGCTGCCGTATTCATCGGCGTGGGAGCTGGACTGCCTATTTTTCTTGGCATACCAGGTGAGAATCTGGTGGGCGTATTCTCTGCCAATGAGTACCTTACGCGCATCAACCTTGGCCGTGCCTACGATTTTCCTCAACAGGATACTCCCGCATATCCCGGCAGGCATGTCACTGTTTTTGGTGCGGGCAATGTTGCCATGGATGCGGCCCGTACAGCCCTGCGCATGGGCGCGGAAAGTGTACATGTGGTATACCGCCGCACCAGGGCAGAAATGCCAGCGCGCCGTGAAGAAGTGGAACATGCCGAGGAAGAGGGCGTGCAATTTGCCATGCTCTCTGCGCCGGTATGTTTCAACGGCAACGAAGAGGCAAAACTCTGTTCCGTAACCCTGCAGAAAATGGAACTTGGAGAGCCGGACAATTCCGGTCGCCGCCGGCCCATACCCGTGCCAGATGCAGTCTATGACATGCCCACAGACCTCGCCATTGTGGCCCTGGGCACGCGCTCCAACCCCATTCTGCTTGAAGCCACTCCCGACTTGCGACTGAATGCACGCGGTTACATTGAAGTGAACGAAGAAACTGGTGAAACCTCCATGCCCAATGTCTTTGCCGGGGGAGACATCGTGACCGGCGCAGCCACGGTCATCCTGGCCATGGGCGCAGGCCGCAGGGCAGGGCGGGAAATCGTCAAAAGATTTGCCAATTAATGCCTCCTTGAGGGATGGGCCCCATGATTCTAGCCGACATGCATACTCATACCCGCTATTCCCATGGCGCGGATACGCCGCAAGCCATGTACACAGCAGCCGTGCAACGCGGGCTCGCCTACATGGCCTTCACCGAGCATTCCCCAAGGCCGAGAGGCTTTGACTATACGCACGAATATCGGGAGCAGCTGACACAGCATCTGCCTGACTATGTGCGTGAAGTGTGTGCCCTGCGTGACGGGAGTGGGCCGTGTACGGCCCTTTTCGGAATGGAGATGGACTGGCTTGACGGTCAAGAGGAATTCACGCGTACGGCTTGCGCCGCGAACGACTACGACGTCCTGCTGGGCAGTGTCCATTTTATAGGTCAGTGGGGCTTTGATGACAGTGATACTCCATGGCGCAGTTTTTCACAGGAAGAATGCGAACAGCACTACCTGGCGTATTTTGCAGCATGGGAACGCATGATACGCTCCGGCCTGTTTCATGTGGCCTCCCATCCGGATCTTATCAAAATTTTTTCTGTGGAACAGTTTCATATCTGGCTGGCCAAACCAGAGAGTCGGGCATTGATCCTGCGCAATCTTACGGCCCTGCGCGATACAGGCATGTGCATGGAAATTTCTTCCGCGGGCTTGCGCAAGCCTTGCCGGGAGATATACCCCGCCCCGCCCATCATGCGCATGGCCGTGCAACTGGGATTGCCCATTACCTTTGCCTCTGACGCACACTGTGCCAACGACGTGGCCTGCGCTTTTGCCCGTCTGGCCTCCTATGCCGAGGCTTTTGGTTTCAGGGAATACACGGTGATCAGCCGCGGTCGCAAATACACCCGGCCTCTTTGAGCTGATAATGTTGCGGAGGCAGTATGCATGCCCTGGTGGACATAGAACACGTCAGTCTGTTTCTGCCTGGCGATGCCAGTCAAACGCTGGTACTGCATGACATCGTCTGGACAGTGAAACGCGGAGCCCACTGTGCTTTGCTAGGGCCCAATGGCTCCGGAAAGTCCACCCTGCTGCGCCTGCTGCGCGGAGAGCTCTGGCCAGCCAAAGGCCACATACGCTGGCAAGGACCGGACGGGCCGGAAGAGTCTCCTCTGACAGGCAGATATTTGACGGCTCTGGTTTCTCCTCTGCAGCAGGAGACGTATCAACGCCAGGCATGGGATCTATCTGGCCGGGATCTGCTTCTGACCGGTTTTGAAGACACCCCTCTGCTCTACACCCAGGCAGACGCTGCACTGGAAGATGCTGTGAAAACCATGGCTCGCAGTCTGCATATTGAGGGTCTGCTTGAACGACGCCTGCCCACCTTCTCCCAAGGCCAGCTACGCCTGCTGTTGCTGGGGCGCGCATTATTGCGCAAACCGGCCCTGCTGCTGCTGGACGAATATGACGATGGTCTCGATACTCGCTATCAGCACATCTTTTTTGACGTTTTAGCAACATATGCCGACCACTGCACCGTGATTATGAGTGCACACCGGCCTGCCAGCATACCTCGTTGGTGTGCAGGACGACGCTACATGCGTGAAGGGCGCCTTTTCACTGACCCCCCTCTCGCCCCTGCGCAGTCGCAAGCACCAGCAGTACCACTGAAGCAGTACAGCACACCCCGGCGTCTCGAGGACAATGACAGCGCCTTGCTGGAATTGGAAAACGTCTGCGTATACATAGACCGCACAAAAGTGCTGCACAACATCACCTGGAGCCTGCACCGCGGTGAAAACTGGCGCATCACCGGGGCCAATGGTTCTGGAAAGTCTACCCTGCTGCGTCTCCTGGCGGGAGACGAATTTGTGGCCGATGGCGGCCACCTTACGCGCATATTACCCGGCGAAGGCGGCACTGTAGTAACACTGGAAGCCGTACGACGTGGCATCCGCCTGGTTTCGGATCTCTCCCAGACACTCTATGGCTATGATCTGAATGCCCTCCATATGGTCTGCACCGGTTTTGATAACAGCATCGGTGTATACCGGCAGTTTTCCAATGCGGAGTTTGCCGAAGCCAGAGCTGCCATAAAGCTGCTTTTTCCAGAGATGGAGCCTCCCGCACTGACGCATCTGGAGAAACAGTCAATCCGACAACTCTCTTCGGGGCAACTGCGACGACTCTTTCTGGCACGGGCACTCATGGGCAAACCGGACATTCTACTGCTTGACGAACCCTGTTCCGGGCTGGACGCCTCTGCCCGTCGTGGCTACCTGCATCTGCTGGATGTGCTGGCAGAACGCGACATCCAGGTTATCTTTGTTTCACACCACGATGATGATGCCCCCCTGTGCATCAATCGCGAAGCCCAGATGGAAAACGGGCGACTGCGTATCGTGTATTGAACAGCTTGTTGTCCACACAGATACCGGTCCAGATGCAGACAGCAGGCCAGCACCCGTTTTACGCTCTCCCTGCCAGCAAAAAATATGCGCTGGCACCTAAACTTTTGCTATAGGCGTCCGTTAAGACGTGCAAGGCAATCCAGCATCTACATCGGCCACAAGGAGCGTAGCCGCATGTCCTTCTTCTCTACCGTCACGGCATCGCCTGGTGACAATAATCTCGCCGCTGAACTGGCTTTAAACCGCATTATGAATGGCCAGACTGTTCCAGCAAACGGTCATGGCATCAATGCCGCGTCCCGTGCCCTGGCTGCGGGTCTGGATACCACAGCACAGGGTTATGGCGTTATCGCCGCCAATGTCGCTTCAGCGCAGACACTCGTACAAGGTGCACAAGACGCCATCACCGAGCTCATAGCACAGGTAAAAAACCTAAGCGATCTCTGCACCGCAGCTCAGGACAATCCTGCAGCACAATCCATGGCCGCCGACATAAAGACACATATTGATGCTCTGTTGCATACCGAGGTGCAGGGCGTGAAGGTGCTTGACAGAACGGGACGCACGGTCAGCCTTGGACCGGGCGGCATGGATAGTGTCACAGTAGGCAACGCGAATATCAATCGCAGTGGCAGCAAATTTGAGGCGCTTTATAACGTACTCACCAGCGGCTTGACCAGGGCATCGGCACAGAGTCTGTGTGAAGACGCCGTCAACGAGCTTACTGCCGCCATTGGCACACAAGGCGCACAATACCAGATATTATCCAACAGATATGCCATGCTGCAAGATCTCATTGGCACCTGCCATTCTGCCTCTGACAGTCAGGCCGTAATGACAGCCGGCAGCCCGGCGTCACCCTTACTCAACGCGCACACGTAGCGGGAGACAGTCATGGATATGGAAAGCCTTCTTATGGGAATCGTCAATGCCAATCTGGCCAAGAAAGCCGTTGCCTCTGCGCAGACAGAACGGGAAGACCGTTCCATGCCCGACTCAACGCGACGGGCCTTCGAAAGTCGTATGAAGGCGGACGCTGCCGTAGCCCGCATGGCATCCCAGAATATGGAAGACGCCAAGGCCATGGTCAATGTAGCACAAACTGGAGCTACGGCTATCAAGAGTCAGCTGCAGGCCATTCAAGTAATTCTCACAGACTGTGCCTATACCGATGGGCTGACCAGTGAGCATCTGGCCGGGGCCTCCACCAGCATCAGCGATCATATAAATGAAATCGTGCGTCTTGCCCAGAATACAGCGTTCAACGGCATGCCCCTCATGGACGGGCAGCATTCCTCTGTGCAGCTCCAGGCAGGCAACAGTGTACGCGTGCAGAATTTCATGAATTTGTTGGACACTGGTCTTGCAGCGGGCACGGTTCTGGGGGCCAATTCTATGAACCTCAATAACCTCGCCACAGATCTGCTTGGCAGCGGGCTTGCTCTCACATCTCAGAGTGATGCGCGAACCGCCCTGAACAAGATCAGCGACTATATCGCACGCATGCAAAACCTGGAATCCCAGTACTCCTACGACTACAAGTCTCTGGAGAACCTGGGCATTCTCTTTGAAGAACAGGCCGACATTTTTGATAATGCGCAGAAGCACAAGGCAACTACCTCTGCAGGTGCGACCAGCGACAGCAACTACCTGCAGCAAATCCTGGCATCGCTCGGCAATGCCTCCATCCTCTCCAGTTCGACATAATCGGGGGAAATGGTTATGAATCTCGCTCACAATCTTCACATGAATGCGGTACTCAATTCCCCCTATGCTACCAATGCCTACCGCAAGGCCGGCCTAAATACCTATAAGCGACAACTTGCGGAAACGCGCACCACGCTTTTCCAAATCCAGGCGCTGAAGCTCATTTCAGGCGGTGAAGACAAGGGCGTCGAAGCAAGGCGCGACTTTGTCCTCAAGCGCGTGACACGCGAATTCTGGACGAATTTTGTTGTTCGTGGTGAAGAAACAGCCATGCTCTCAACCCTGCAAGCCAGTCTGCGTGAGGAATTTGGCGACGACCTGCAATTCTTCTATCCTCCCGGTGACACGCAGATGATGATTCTCCACGAGGGAGAGCATGGACTTGAACCAGTGGAGGCCAACACCCAGGCGCTCATCATCAATCGCGCATGGCAAATCGCTCGTGATCTTGTGGCCGAGCACATGTGCTGACCACTCTCTGCCCCTTTCCCAGTGCAGTCCTCAGGATACAAACCTCCATATTTGCGCTCAGCCGCAACGCATTGTATACTGCCTCATTGGTAGTTGACTGGCATTGCTTGCATACAGCGAGATCCGTTGCCTTTAAGGAGATACCAATGAGTGCACAGGAAACACTTTCCGTCGTCATCGGCTGGCTACGGCAAAAGCACGACAGGATTATGGCTGTGGAACAGCAGGCACTTGCACGTCTTAATGCATGCGACACGCCTGGCCATAACGACTTGATGCGCCAAAAGGCCGAGATGTTAGCGGCCCTGGCAGAAGAAGCCAAACCCGTACTGGCGGCTCTACCTGGTGAGGCGCGTTTCAATTTCTCGCTTGCGCTGGAAAAATTTTCATCCAGCGCGCGGATGGCATTGCAGCTCAATTCGGTATTTTACATGTCAGCCCTGCTCTATCCGATTGACCATAAACCAGGTCAGCCAGACAACCTAACCTTGTGCATCGACGGCATGGAGCGTGAAGGACTAGATTTTTACCCGGACTAGCCGCACGCCAAGGAGTACTTCCGTGAATCGCTACATCGTACCTTGCCTGCTGTCCATGGCGCTGATGGCACAGTGCCTGTGGGGCACACAGCTTTTGGCCATGCCATCTGTGCCAGACGAAACAGCAAGAGACAAATTCTCCATCTCGGACGTTGACGGCAATGGTCTTCTTTCTCCTGAAGAGTTCAAAACCGCCTTTCCCGGTATGCGTGACGAAGCCTTTACCGTCATTGACAAAAACATGGACAAGGCCATTGACCGGACGGAATGGAATGCTTTTGCCCAAAACCATTCCGCTAAAATTATGGGACGATACAGCATGAACAGCATGCCTTCAGTCAATGGCACGCCCACGTCCCCCAGCAACTCTGTGCCGCTGGTGACGCCGCCGGATGGCAAGTAAACGCTCTGTTCCCTTCCCGCAGCCCGCCAGGCCCCTCACGCAGAGAATTGCACCCTTTCCCGATCTGCTGCTGGAGGAACAGCGCAGCGAGGATATACATCGTAATGCCGAACGCGTCTGCCGGACAGCAGAGCACGTTTCTGCCGCAACACTCGTGCAACCGCTGTTTGTGCCCATGACCGCTAAAGAGATGTGTGCTCTTGGCTGGGACGAGCTGGACGTGCTGCTCATCAATGGCGATGCCTATGTGGATCATCCCTCCTTTGGCGTTGTACTGCTGGCGCGCTGGCTCATCCACCACGGCTTCCGCACGGGCATCGTGGCTCAACCACGCTGGAATACCACAGAAGATCTGCTGACCATGGGCCGACCTCGCCTTTTTGCGGGGGTCAGTGCCGGAGCTTTGGATTCCATGCTGGCACACTACACGGCATTTCGCAAAAAACGCCATGATGATGCCTACACCCCCGGCGGCAAGGCCGGAGCGCGTCCGAACCGAGCATGTCTTGTCTATACCAACCTGGCAAAACAGGCCTTTCCCGATCTGCCCATAGTGCTGGGCGGCATTGAAGCGAGCCTGCGCCGCGTCTCCCATTACGATTTCTGGACAGACGCCCTCAGGCACCCCATACTCATGGATGCCAAGGCAGATCTGCTCATCTGGGGCATGGGTGAACGCGCCATCGTTGCATGCGCCCAGCGGCTTGAACGGGGTGAAGACGTACGCGGTATCCCCGGTACAGCATACGATCAGGGCCTGCCTGCCTCTCCACCCGCTGTGCTGGCTGCCCAGCCATATGTGACACTGCCTTCTCACGAAGCTATTCTGCAGGATGCCACAGCACTGCTTCACCTCACACAGGAATTAGAACAACAGGTCCACCGCAGGGATGCGTGGGCATTTCAGCCTGTGGGGAAACGTGCAGTTGTACTTGCACGGCCAGCTGCTCCCCTATGCACGGAAGAGATGGATACCCTCTATGGCTTGCCTTTCACCCGCAAGGCGCATCCCCGCTACACCCATCCCATCCCAGCCGAAGAAATGCTGCGGGCAAGCATCACCAGCCATCGCGGCTGCGGTGGCGGATGCAGCTTCTGTTCTCTGGCGCTGCATCAGGGCAGACGCATCAGCTCCCGCTCGGCACAATCCATCCTTGCAGAGGCCCGTCGCCTTGGGCTTCAGCGCATGCAGCAGGGTAAAGGCCCTATAGCCATTTCTGATGTAGGTGGCCCCACGGCCAACATGTGGCAAGGGCACTGCGCATTGGAACAACGCACCGCAACATCTGCCGACGACACAGCAGTCACGGCCAAAAGCGCCTGCCATCGTTCCAGCTGTTGTTTTCCTTCAATCTGCAAATCCTTTATTACGCCGCAGAATAAACATGTGGCACTGCTGCGTGACATGGCCTCCCTGCAGGAAGTCAAGCAGGTACGCGTGGCCAGTGGAGTACGTGCTGACCTGGCCCTGCGTGATACCATGGCACTTGCAGCCTACACGGGGGAGTTCACGGGTGGTCAACTCAAGGTCGCCCCGGAACACTGTGCCCCTGCGGTACTGCAGCTTATGCGCAAACCACCACTCGAAGTCTTTGAGTCTTTTCTGGAAGCGTTCACGCGTCAAAGCCGAAGATCCGGACGAGAACAGTATGTGGTGCCCTACCTTATGAGCGCTTTTCCCGGCTGTACAGATGAAGACATGTACACCCTTGCCCATTGGCTGCGTCAACGACACTGGAACCCCAGACAAACACAGTGTTTTATCCCCACACCCGGTACTATTGCCACGGCCATGTTTTACTGTGAGCGCGACGAGGCTGGCAACCCCATCTATGTAGCCCGCACTGATGCCCAGCGGTTGCGTCAACACCACATTCTTATGCAAACTGAAGCCACCCCTGCCACCCCCCAGAAACGCAGGCGTGGTCATGCAGGCGAGGGGAAAAACCATGCGCGATAGTGAGACCCGCCTTATCTCTCTTGAAGAACTGACTTTTTTTCAGGAAGAACGCATTGCCGCATTGGACGCGACCGTTACGGCTCAGCAACTGCAAATGGAAAAGCTGGAAAAGGAATTGGCCGAAGCTGTAGCTGCTATCCGGCGCCTGCGTGAACAGTTGCGTGAAATACCGGAAAATGCACTGCCACCCCACTCTATGCCGGAACGGTGGTGACTATTTCTCTGCCTTGGCTGGCGCTGCTGAGTTAACGCTTGAGTTCCATGGCTCTCCTCAGCATTTCGTCAGCCGTGGTTACCACCTTGCTGTTCGACTGAAAACCGCGCTGCGTGATGATCATGTCCACCATTTCTGAAGCCATATCCACATTGGATTGCTCAATATTATAGGCTGCTACCTTGCCAAAGTTCTCTGTTCCCGCCACACCCATATCCATCTGTCCGCAATCCTGCGTGGCTGAAAAGAGGTTGTTGCCCTCGCGGCGCAGATTGTATTCGCTGGTAAAACGGCAAATGGGAATCTGCCAGAGTTTCTGCTCCTGATTGTTGGAGAAGCGCCCCAGCACCGTACCGTCAGAGGTAATGTTGATGTCGCTCAGTTGCCCACTTGCATACCCGTCTTGCGTCGATTCATACATTACAGGAGAGGCATCCATGAGATTTGTTGTAGCTCCCGTGCTCACAACGGCAGTATCGCCCATACTAGTGAGTGTACGGGCATTGGTGCCCACTTCAGAAGCTGTACCCGTACTCTGCCAGCCCCCACCAGCGTTGATACCCATATCCACGGCAACAGTGGAGCCATAAAACTGCATCTGCGGCAAACCGTCTGGAGAAAGAGCAGCAGAGGACCAGGCATTGAGATCAATATTGCCTTCCGCATCCATGCCATTGCCATTGGTCGGTGTATAGGCAGACATGTCCCGTAACTGCCCATCGTTGGTAAAACTTAACGTGCCGGCCATAAGGGGGCCAGCCCCCTGGCCATTTTCGTCGCCAGCTGCAACGATGACATATTCCACAACACTACCATACCCGTCGGAAGGTGCGCCATCAAGAAATATGGTGGCCTGGCGCGCCGTGCCTGCAGCATCATACAGGGTAATGTCCTGGCTGTAGCCGCTGTTTGCTATAGGGGAATTGCCTCCGGCTGTGTATTGCTGCAGCAAGCTGAAATAGGGGTTGGTATCGTTATGAGAAAGATCCTGCCCCTGTCCGGCGTTAAGACGCATGCTGAGAGAGGTGGTGGCTCTTGGCGGCATGGTACTGTCAAACTTGTCTACCGTGATTGCTGCCAGTTCGCCCTGTGTACCGTCCCCCGCCATGGCATAGCCCATAAGGGCAAGCCCTTCAGGGTTGCGCAGCACGCCCTGATTGTCAAAGCGGAAATCGCCTGCACGGGTATAGTAAGTGCGATTCTGCGCATCCTGAACCTGGAAAAAACCCGTGCCATTGATGGCCAGATCTGTGACAGTATTTGAGGATTCAAAGGCCCCCTGCTGAAAAATGGTGCGCACATCATTGACCAGCACGCCTTCGCCCTTCTGGCCCAGTGCTACATAGGAGCTGTCCTGCGCATCCCACCAGTCGCCAATATTGGCCTGCTGGGCATACCAGATGTCGGCAAACTGTATATCCTGGCTCTTATAGCCAAGTGTGCTGACGTTAGCGAGATTGTTGGTGATGACGTTCATGCCATCGCCAAGAGCCTTCATGCCGGTTGCGCCGATAAACAATGCCGCTCTCACAGTCTGCCTCCAATGCGACAGGGAAAATATTTCCCTGTTTTTCGGAATCTGCCTGTCCCAGGGCCACGCAGACAAACAGGGTGCAGGACGGGCCCGGGAAAAAATCAGGGCGGGGAAGGAATAAACTTCCTCTCCGCCCTGTAATGAAGCACATTCTGTGCCAGGAATATCTTGTATCGCTGCTACTTCTGCATCTTGGCGTGAGCCCTGGCAAAACCTTCGGCGGCATTGCGTATGACCTTTTCGTCCACACAGAAAGCCAGTCGGAAATAGCCAGGGCAGCCAAAACCAGAACCAGGCACGGCCAGCACACGTTCCTCCAACAGGGCGTTGACAAAGGCCACATCATCGCCACCCGGCGCCTTGGGGAAAAAGTAAAAAGCCCCGCTTGGCATATGGAATTCGTAGCCTGATGCAGTCAACACCTCGGCCATGGCCTTGCGCCGGGCAGCATACACTTCCAGAGCTACCTGGCTGCCCAGTGCTGCTGCCATAATATGCTGCCCTACCACAGGAGGATTGACAAAACCAAGGATGCGGTTGGTCAAGGCAAGTGCTGCCATGAGTTCGGCCTTTTCAGGCAACAGAGGCGACGCAGCAGCATAGCCCACACGTTCGCCGGGCAGAGAAAGATTTTTGGAAAAAGAACTGATAACCACAGCGTAGGAATAGAGCGGCAATACCGATGGCACCACAGTGCCGTCATAGGCCAAAAAACGGTACGGTTCGTCTGCCACAAGCCAGATGGGCCTGCCATATTGCTGGCTCTTGGTAGTGAGCAGGTCTGCAATGGCCGTGAGATCCTTTTTGCTGTACACCGCGCCAGTAGGATTGTTTGGCGAATTTATAAGCAATACCCTTGTGTTGGGGGTAATAGCTTCCTCGATCGCGTTGAGGTCAGGCGCAAAATTGTCTTTCTTGCTCATGACCGCTCGGAAGGTGCCACCGTGATTGGCCACATAAAATCCATATTCCACAAAATAGGGCGCAATACCCAGCATTTCCTCGCCGGGGTTGATTACGGCACGCAAAAAGGCATTGAACATGCCTGCGGCACCGCAGCCCAAAATAACATCCTCGGCAGTGAGCGTCACACCCTGCTCCTTGCTGAGGTGCGCTGCAAGTTTTTCGCGTGCCCAGGCAAAACCGCCATTGGGCATATAGCCAAATGCAAAAGGTTCTTCCGCATGGGCAGCAAAATCATGCAACCCTCTTGCTACAGCCGGTGGCGCGGGCAAGTCTGGGTTTCCCAGACTGAAATCATACACCTTGTCCGCCCCGAAGCGCGCCTTGAGCTGGCCTCCAGCCTCGAACATACGACGTATCCATGAAGCATTTTGCATATACCCTGAAACACTTTCTGCAAGAATAGACATAGACGGCTCCCCATTGTTGTAATCAGTTTGACTATTGGGTAAGATATTTTAAAGTAAAAATCATTTCCTGCCAGTACGGAGGCTCAGATGCGTTATACCCTGTTTATCAGCGCCTACCATCTTCTTATCCCAGTGTTATGCACAACATTACTGTTGCCTGCATGCGCGTCCAAGGATACTGCGGATGAACTTCAAAACAGCATGAGCCTGACTGTATCCATGAATGACATACACAGATGTTCCCGGATTTCACCTGAAATCCAGCTAATCAATACCCCCGCTGGTACCGAGTATTACGACGTCCGCCTCATGGAATTCACTGGTGAAGGGCAGGAACTTTTTCTCGGCGGAGGCTCGTGGGAGTATGACGGTTCAGGAATCATCCCGGAGGGCGTACTGACACGCCATTATCTTGGCCCCTGTCCGCCATCGGGCAAAACTGGAAACTATGCCTTTGTTGTTTCTGCCATGAACCGGAAGAGTATGCAGCCCCTCGCCGTGCGCATCTATCGTTTCTCCCAGGAGTGACAATACCTCCATATATGCCATGTATGGCTATGAGCATAAAACCGCCGTCAGGCGGTTTTTTATTCATCTTCTGATCGAGGCTCTGGCGGCACCAAGGCAACGGCATCTGTAATAATACGCCGCCGCGATGGAACAGGCGTCACTTCGGGACAAGAAGCCATGCTTCCAAGCCTCGGTTCTGGCAGGCCATTGTACAAAGACCAAAAAGATGGGTAAAGGGCGGTCATCACACCAGGGTTGCCAAGCTTCAAATGTGAGCGCACACAAGCAACCAGTGCCAGTGCCATGGCCCAGACCGGATCTGGAGCATTCCAGATGGGGCAGGAAGTATCTTGTGAAACTATATGCAATACGCCCTGTGCATCCCTCTCAACCCCAACAGCATGAAAAAAACTCTCCACCAACGAGGGCTCTGTTCCGTCGGGCAGATCCGGCATGGTCATTTCCCCGGCACACAGCGCACCACATGCTGCCAGTGCCACAAGCAAGGGAGACCAGGATACCGAAAAAGATGAAGGTACTCGCAGATGCCGCATTTTTTTCAGAGGTGCCTTGCTTTCAGCCGTTATCTCCATATCTCCAATATGTAGATGGAGCCCACAGTTCTGCAATAGGTCTAACGCGGAACGAGCTTCAGAGAGTTCAGGAAAACGTCCTGCAAGGTGCACTTCCCCACCGAGTACCAGGGGTAACGTCAGCAAAAATACAGCCAATTCCGACTCCATCTCCACTTCAGGGCAGGAGGGCAGCTGCAGTAAACTAGGATAGATACGAACCACAGTCTCCTCAACCCGCACATCAGCCTTGACAGCAGTAAGAACAGGCAACATGCGTGCCAGTATTTTCTTCCTGTCGGGATGAGCAGCCAAGTTAATTGCCAGAGGCTTTTCGTACCCTGGTGCTGCCAGCATAAGCCCTTCGGCAAATGCTGCCGGAACGTCTGCTGGCAAAGATACAGCGTCAGGTAGCATACCTGAACATTCCAAACGTACGGGTAAACCTTCACTTTTGGGAATTACAGGTACAAGACGTGCACCTAGGGTTGGCAAGAAGTGTCGCACAGACGAAAAATCCGCAAGTTTTAATGCTGTTCCGCCCGTACACTTCACGCGGGAAGGGTGCCCCAGATAATGCCCCAGTACCATAAAAAAATTCCAGGCATTGTCACCCACATGTAAAACCATGTCTGGTGCGCCCATTGGTGTCGAACCTGTGGCGCTCACCTCCTGCGTGTCGTGGTCGAATACAGCTCCTGCCTGGGTAAGCATCCTGACACAGTCAATGACTGGGGTACTCATCAGGCAGGGGGAGAGACGCAAGGGTTGGCCAGAAGCAGCTGCCAACATAAGCCACGTTTGGCTTGCCCAGCAATCCAGGGGCGCAACAATATGCAAACGCACAGGTTTTTTAGCAGGTGCCAGATTAAAAGCTGTATGCTGCACTTCCTGAAAGCCCTTGCCACTCTCCTGGCCAGAGTCACCATGAGGTTTGGGGCGAGGCAGGAATTCCATATCCTGCATAAGAGAAAACAGATGGCCTGACAATCGTGGATCACGACTCACCCGGGTTGCTGCAGCCTCCCAGGATTCCCGTATTGCCTTTTCGTCTGCTGCTCCAAGTCTTGGATTTGCTCCACGCATCTTTGCCAACAAATTTGACCGGCGAAGCAGCAACCGCAGGATATCGCGGTCAATTTCACATACCACCTCGCGCAAAGGCTTGCGGCTGTGGGGCTCGTAACCCTCCCGCATCCGCGATACGGATGCCTGTTGATGCTCATGTTTACGAAAGGCACTGGTACTGCCGGTCATAGTTCTCCACCGTTGTTTTTGGGCATCTATCAACATCACAACTTTTAAAATTAGCTTGAAACCACACCTCTTGCAAGGGGTAATACATCCCGATGCACCGTGCCGGAATGGAAAACAGAAACGCATCAAAAGGCTTGGACACAGCCAAACGTATATCGTCTACAAATGTGAAAATTATGTTATGTTCACACCTTTTTTACCAAGGGGGGGTTGACGCAAAGGACATCTGCTTGTTATTAAATGCGCAAGCCATACGCCTTGCCATCATTGTGGAGGCGCTCGGCCACGCCCGGCAAGTCATGGTGTTTTGCCGTGCGCCTCGCCGAACTTGGCGGGTTTTTGTAACATTTTTACAAGACTTGGAGGATACGTATGCCGACGTTTGTCGATCCGTCCAAATGTGACGGCTGCAAGGGTGGCGAAAAGACGGCCTGCATGTACATTTGTCCCAACGACCTGATGGTGTTGGATGACAAAGAAATGCGTGCCTACAATCAGGAACCTGACGCCTGCTGGGAATGCTATTCTTGCGTAAAAATTTGTCCCCAGGGCGCCATCACAGCCCGCCCCTATGCGGACTTTGCCCCCATGGGCGGTACCTGTATCCCCATGCGTTCTGCCGACTCCGTTATGTGGACGGTCAAGTTCCGTAATGGCAGCGTGAAACGCTTCAAATTCCCCATTCGCACCACGCCTGAAGGTTCCATTAAGCCCTTTGACGATCCCAAGGGCGACGCCACGCTTGAAGACTCCAAGCTGTACACCGAAACCGCTCTGGCTGAACCCCAGACCGTACTCGGCAAGAAGTTTGAAGTAAGCGAAGCTGACAAAACCCTCACCTGCTAGTTGCAGCGTGCGCGAAAGGAGAAATTATTATGCCGATGCTTCCCATCAATGAAGCGAACAAAGGTATCGCCTTGGCCGAACCCGCAGTAAAGGAACATGACGTTGATGTGCTTATCGTGGGTGGTGGTATGGGCGCTTGCGGTGCCGCATACGAAGCGGCTCGCTGGGGCAAAGACAATGGCGTGACCAACATCATGCTGTGCGACAAGGCCGCCCTCGAGCGCTCCGGTGCCGTGGCACAAGGTCTTTCCGCCATCAATACCTATATTGGTAATGACAACAACAATACCCCTGACGACTATGTCCGCATGGTACGTACAGACCTTATGGGTATCGTTCGTGAAGACCTTATCTTTGATGTGGGTCGCCATGTGGATGACTCCGTACATCTGTTCGAAGATTGGGGCCTGCCCTGTTGGATCAAAAAGGAAGACGGCGTTCACAATTTGAACGGCGCTGATGCCAAGGCCGCAGGCAAGAGCCTGCGCAAAGGTGACCGTCCGGTGCGTTCCGGTAAATGGCAGATCATGATCAATGGTGAATCCTATAAATGCATCGTTGCAGAAGCTGCCAAAAACGCCCTTGGCGAAGATCGCTACATGGAACGCATCTTCATCGTGAAGCTGCTCCTTGATGCCAAGGCCCCCAACCGTATTGCCGGTGCTGTGGGCTTCAGCACACGTGCCAATGAAGTACATATCTTCCGCACCAACGCCATGCTTGTTGCCTGCGGCGGTGCCGTGAACATCTATCGCCCCCGCTCCACCGGTGAAGGTATGGGACGTGCGTGGTACCCGGTATGGAATGCTGGGTCCACATATACCCTGTGCGCCCAAGTGGGTGCCGAAATGACCATGATGGAAAATCGTTTCGTGCCAGCCCGCTTCAAGGACGGCTATGGTCCTGTGGGAGCGTGGTTCCTGCTGTTCAAGGCAAAAGCCACCAATGCCAAGGGTGAAGACTACTGCGCCACCAACAAGGCCATGCTGAAACCCTACGAAGATCGCGGCTATGCCAAGGGCAAGGTTATACCTACCTGCCTGCGCAACCACATGATGCTTCGCGAAATGCGTGAAGGTCGCGGTCCCATTTACATGGATACCAAGACCGCCCTGCTGAACACCTTCGCCACCATGAACGAAGAAGAACAGAAGGATCTTGAAGCCGAAGCCTGGGAAGACTTCCTCGACATGTGTGTTGGTCAGGCCAACCTCTGGGCAGCTAGCAACACTGCACCTGAAGAACGTGGCTCCGAAATTATGCCCACCGAGCCCTATCTGCTCGGTTCACATTCCGGCTGCTGTGGCATCTGGGCTTCCGGTCCCGATGAGAAGTGGGTGCCCGATGACTTCAAAATCAAGGCTGACAACGGCAAGGTGTACAACCGTATGACCACGGTCAACGGCCTGTTCACATGTGCTGACGGCGTGGGAGCCTCCGGACACAAATTCTCCTCCGGTTCACATGCCGAAGGCCGCATTGCTGGCAAGCAGCTGATCCGTTGGGTTGTAGACCACAAAGACTTCAAGCCCAGCCTGAAGGAAAGCGTCGATGACCTGAAGAAGGAAATTTACGCTCCTTTCTATACCTTCCAGGAATTCAAGGGCGCGTCCACTGATCCGGTCGTGAACCCCAACTACATCACGCCGAAGAACTTCATGATGCGCCTTATCAAAGCCACTGATGAGTACGGCGGCGGTGTGGGCACCTACTACACCACCTCAAAAGCCTTGCTTGACACCGGTTTCTGGCTGCTGGACATGATGGAAGAGGATTCCAAAAAGCTGGCTGCCCGCGACCTGCACGAACTGCTGCGCTGCTGGGAAAACTACCATCGTCTGTGGACAGTGCGTCTGCATATGCAGCATATCGCCTTCCGCGAAGAGACCCGTTACCCCGGCTTCTACTATCGTGCCGATTTCTTGGGTCTGGACGACAGCAAGTGGAAGTGCTTCGTAAATTCGAAGTTTGATCCTGCGACTGGTAAGACCGCAATCTTCAAACGGCCTTACATCCAGATCATTCCTGACTAGCAGGCTGTTCTGATGCCACCGTGGGGGCGGCCGCGAGGTCGCCCCCTCTTTCTATCGCGGCGGGAGGCCGTTTCCTTCTTCAGCCGCTATGTAAAACGCAGGAGGATATCCAGGATGTCCAATGCCATTCTCGTCGTGGGCGGCGGCTTTTCAGGCCTCACAGCCGCCATTGAAGCGGCGGAACTGGGACATGACGTTTATATCGTCGAAAAAACGCCCTGGCTCGGAGGGCGTGTGACCCAGCTCAACAAATATTTCCCCAAACTCTGTCCCCCCTCCTGCGGCTTGGAAATTCAATTCCAACGCATCAGGAAGAATCCCAGAATAAAAATTTTTACGCAGGCTGAAGTTATTGGTTTTTCAGGGGTCAAGGGTGATTACAATGTACGCATACGCATTAACCCGCGGCACACGGCCCCACATAATGTCGAATTCAACTTGCTGGCATCGGGGCTGCAGGGTGAGGTAGAAAATGAATTTGATTTCGGCATGTCCAAGCGCAAAGCCCTGTACAAGGCCATGCCCTTTGCCTTCCCTAACCGCTATGTGCTGGATACTGATGCCCTCTCCAAGGCAGATGCCGCACGAGTAGCAGGAAATAAATTCCTCGATGTTGAAGAAAAGCCCCGTGAAGTGGAATTTTCCGTCGGCGCGGTTGTGGTGGCAACAGGTTGGAAACCCTATGATGTTGCCAACCTGACCAATCTCGGCGCCGGCACTGTAAAAAATTGTATTTCAAACATGCAATTGGAGCGCCTAGCCTCTCCCTTTGGCCCTACAGGTGGACGTATTGTACGCCCCACTGACGGCAGGACACCAAATCATGTGGCATTTGTACAATGTGCCGGCTCACGGGACCAGAATCACCTCAGCTACTGCTCGTATATATGCTGTATGGCCACGTTCAAACACTGCCTGTATATTGCAGAGCAGAGCCCCGAAACACAGATCACCGTGTACTACATAGATCTGCGTGCCCCAGGGCGCTATGTAAAGGTGCTTGAAAAGGTGCAGGCTTTGCCCAACGTGCACTTTATCAAAGGAAAAGTCGCCAACGCAGAACAGGCCCCTGGAGACAGGGTGCGCATCGCTGCAGAAGATGCTGTACGCGGTGAAAAACTGACCCTTGATTATGACCTCGTTGTGCTGGCTACAGGCATGCAGCCTTCATTGGCTGGCGAAAGTGCGCCACTACCACTGCCCCTGGATGAAGATGGTTTTATTGCCGGGGGAGAAGAAGCAGGGATTTTCGCCGCCGGATGTGCGCGCATGCCCCTTGACGTGATGCGCTCCGCGCAATCCGGCACAGCCGCCGCATTGAAGGCGGTACAAACGGTGAAAGGGAGGTAGGCGGCATGGCCGGTAAAATTGGCGTCTATTTTGACCAGCAGAATATCGGCGGCGGGCTGGATCTTTCTGCACTTGCCGCGCAGACTACAAAGAAATGGGGTGATCTTACTCCGGTAGTCAAAATTGTTCCTGTGCTGGCCCTGGCCGTGGACGAGATTAAGGCAGATATCGCCTCACAGGAACTTGATGGGGTGCTCTTGTGTGGAGCTTCCCCGCGTGTGGATTCTGATCTGTATCGCCTGCCAATTCAGGTTGAGCATGTGAATCTGCGCGAGCAGTGTGTGCTGGCATATCGCAATCCTGACAAGAGTCCATTGGATTCCACCCACGGTGCTCCAGAGCTGTTAACTGCCATGGCGCGTGACTACGTGAACATGGGGGTTGTGAAGCTGCAAAAAAGCACCCTGCCAGACTCTGCAGCTATCACGGGTACCCAGCGTATACTTGTCATTGGTGGCGGCTGGACAGGCTTGACGGCAGCAGCAGAGGCAGCGGCAACAGGCTACGAAGTCGTGCTCCTGGAAAAGAGCGATAAACTAGGTGGCGCTGCAAACAATATACCCATGGGATCACCTTTGACTACCCCCTGGACGGACAAGCAGCCTACAAATCTGGCCGAAAAGATCAACCGCGTGACGAACAATAGCATGATTGCTGTCCATCTGAATGCACACATGGAAAAACTCGAAGGCCAGCCTGGAGAATACAAAGCGACCTTCTCCACCCCTTCCGGACAACAGACCGTAGACATCGGCTCCGTTGTGCTGGCCACAGGATGGGTGCCTCTGGATCAAAAATTCCTGGAGCCCATGGGCCTTGGTCAGAGTGATAATGTTGTTGATGCCGCGACATTTGGCAAAATGCTTGTGGCAGGTAAGGTTCGTGCACGTCGCATCGCCTTTGTTCTGGATACATCCCTCGCAGAAGAAGCCATTAAGAAAGAGGCAGCTCTTTCCGCCGAAGACCAGACGGAGGCAACACAGACCGAATCTGCCAAAGATGCTGAAACCGAGGAAAAGGCATTTGTAAAGGAGGATCTGGAAAGTATCCGCCACCTTCAGTATTCCAATGCTGTTAACAGTGTGGGCATGCTGCGGTTAGCAAATACAGTCTGTGAGCAGACTAATGATGCGTGCCAGGCCTTCATCCTGTATAAAAATATGACGATACCGGGCATACTTGAGCGTTTTTACAAAAAAATGCAGGATCGTCTCGGGATAATGATGACCAAGGCCGACGTGACTGGAATACACGACGCTGGCAATCATATGATCGTTTCCTGCAAAAATTCCCTGTTGGGTATGGACTTTGACCTTGATGTAGATATGGTTGTTCTGCCCACTGGCCTTGTGCCGACATCAGCCAAAGAAGTGACAGTGGGCTTTGACTATCGCCAAGGTCCGGATTTTCCGGATTTGCAGCTCTTTGACGGTTTTACAGATTCCAACTACATCTGTTTCCCGTACGAAACGCGGCGTACTGGCGTGTATGCCGCAGGTTGTGTACGCCAACCGCTGACACTTGATGCTTGCGTGGAAGATGCCAGAGGTGCCGTGCTCAAAGCCATTCAATGTATTGAAGCGGCAAGTCATGGTGTAGCCGTACATCCTCGTTCCGGGGATAGCTCATATCCTGTATTTAATTTTGTTCGTTGCACCCAGTGCAAACGCTGTACTGAAGAATGCCCGTTTGGTGCGCTGGACGATGATGAGAAGGGGACACCAAAGCCAAATCCTGCACGATGCAGGCGTTGTGGTACATGTTTTGGTGCCTGCCCTGAACGTGTTATCTCCTTCGCAAATTACAATATCGACCAGATCGGCTCCATGATCCGCGAGGTAACAGTACCCAAGGACTTCAAAAATGAAGGCCCCCGTATACTCATTCTAGCCTGCGAAAACGATGCATACCCCGCGTTGGATATGGCCGGCGCACGGAACAAACCATGGAGTCCGTATTGCCGCATTATACCAGTGCGATGCCTGGGTTCTGTAAACGCCATCTGGGTGTCAGACGCCATGAGCAAGGGCTTTGACGGCGTTATGCTGCTGGGGTGCAAATATGGCGACGACTACCAGTGCCATTTTGTGAAGGGTTCTGAAATATGCTCTCGCCGCAAGGAAAATATTGCTGAAACCCTCAACCGCTTGGGTGTGCAGCCTGAGCGTGTGGAACAATTTGAAGTGGCCATTGACGAATACGACAAGGTTCCCGCCCTGATCGACAGCTTTGTCGACCGTATCATGGCTATGGGCCCCAACCCGTTCAAGGGCATGTAGGAGGAAGGCTGCAATGGCTCAATGTGTCATCAAACCTGATTTGGAGTTTGTCAGGGAGCTGCAGGAAACTGGTGGAGACTCTCTCAAAAAATGCTACCAGTGTGCCACATGCTCCGTGGCCTGTCCGCTTGCTCCTGCCAATGCCCCCTATCCCCGCAAGGAGATGGTGTGGGCTTCCTGGGGCCTGAAAGATAAGCTTATGGCCGATGCCGATTTATGGCTCTGCCACAACTGTGGAAATTGTTCTGACCTCTGTCCGCGTGGTGCCAAACCGGCAGACCTGATGAGCGCTGCGCGCAATGTTATCTACCGCGACCTTGTGGAACCAAAAAGCATAGGCACACTCATGAGCAAGCCCTCCGGCCTTCCTGTGCTTTTTGCCATCCCGGCCCTGCTCTGGTTTGTCATCTGGGCAATTCGTGCGCGCATTGTGGGAGAGTGGTTCCCCCGCACTGTTGACGGGCGTATTGTATTTGGTCAGATTTTTTATGGTGATTATACTATTGATCCCATCTTTATGCTGACGTTCTTTGGTGCACTCTTTATCATTGGACGCGGCGTTGTGAAATTGTGGGGCATGTTTAAGCCAGAAGGTACGTTGACCGTCATCGGCCAGAAGCGCTGCTGGCTGCTGCATTTGTGGGATGTGCTTTGGGATGAAGTTATTACCCACAAAAAATTCAGTGACTGCGAGGCAGGGCCGAATACGGGAAAGACGCATTATAACCGCCAGTTTGGACACTTACTGCTGGTATACAGTTTTTGTATTCTGGCCTTTGTAACTGCAATTGTGGCCGGAGGTCACTGGATTGGCAAAATCTGGCCAATGGTGAGTATTGAAACTCCCATGTCTCTGACCTTCCCTGTCAAGCTGCTTGCAAACCTAGGCGCGCTTATGCTCCTAACCGGTCTAGCAATACTGACAGTACGCCGATGGCTTCAAAACAACAAAAATCATGGGTCCAGCTGGCATGACTGGTATCTCCTGTGCATTATTTGGGCGGTAGCCCTCACTGGTGTGCTCTCCCAATGCTTCCGCCTCGCCGATTGTGTAGTACCCGCTTTCATGGTGTACTATCTACATCTGGTTTTTGTATGGATGCTCTTCGCCTACCTCCCCTGGTCGAAACTCGGGCATTTTGTGTACCGCACGGCAGCATTGGTATATGTGCGTATGTACGGCAGAGGATAACTGTTTCGACCCCTGGTTGAAGGCACTGGGGGTCGATTATCAAAGGTGTGCAGAACGCGAACACTTATCGCATATAAATTCCGCTCTTCGAGGAGAAGATCGCCATGTCCGATACATCTCGCAAAGTTTTTCCTGTAGAGACAGTACTTGCCCTGGTGACGGGCAAAGAAGGTATGGATATCAAAGAAATCGCCGGGTATGTAACCGGACGCTCCGTACCCTGTGATGTTTTCGCTAAAGCCGTGGGACCGTTTGCAGCTGCGTGGCTGACTCGTTGCTATCCCAAATTCGCTGAACTCAACTGGGTTGAGGGTCAGTCTTGGGATGCATTTGTCAACACCGGCAGAAGCATACTGGGTGATAACATTTCTCTGCCTGCCATGGACGGCTTGACCAAAGAACTCTGCGGCAAAGTGCTCGATGCCTTTGCAGAAACAAACGACAGTCTGACCGCACAGACAGCCGCCAACACGGCCCTTGAGGAACGAGTACGCACTCTTGAACCTGCTGAAGCCAGAGCAAGTGCGCTCGATAAAAAGGTTGGCGAGCTTGAAGATAAAATTAAAGCCATGAATGCCGAAATGGGCGGACTGCGCCGGCAGATAGCTGAGTTCCAGGGTAAGGTCGCCATAAATCATGACGAGCTTATGGAAACCATCAAGGACGCCATTAAGGACGGACTCAAAGGCATGGTCGTCGGCGGTGCTGCAGCTGGTGCTGCCGCCGTGGCTGAAGGAGGAGATGCCGGAACCGTTGCGCCTGAAGAAAACAGCGTTCCGGACGATTTCGGCTTCGGCTCATCAGGAGCCAATAGTGATGGATTTGGTTTCTAATTCATAGGGAAGAATCCTCCCAAACGCATATTGACGGCGCAGACATGCTCTTATGAAGCCTGTTTGCGCCGTATTTATACTTGCCTGTAGCATTCCTAGAGAGGAATATCATGCAGAGAATCTTACTTGCCAATGCTCTTAACGCTACCGAGGCACAGTCCTCTGTCACCCTTTGCGGCTGGATTCGTACACGCCGCGACGCCAAGGACTTCTCCTTTGTGGAGATCAATGATGGTTCATGCCTGGACAACATGCAATGTATTGTGGACGCAGGAACGGCTGCCCATGATGCCCTCGGTTCTGCCTCAACAGGTGCTGCCATACGCGTTGAAGGTGAATTGGTACCATCACCTGGCAAGGGACAGCGATGGGAAGTAAGGGCAAGAACTATTGAGGTGTATGGCAAGGCCGATCCAGAGACATTTCCTCTGCAGAAGAAACGTCATTCTGACGAATTTTTACGCTCCATTGCACACTTGCGCACCCGAACCAACAAATATGGTGCGACCTTCCGTATCCGCTCCGAAGCAAGTTTGGCAGTGCACGAATTCTTCCATTCCAGAGGCTTTTTCTGGATACACACACCCATACTTACTGGTTCGGACTGTGAAGGGGCAGGCGAAATGTTTCGCGTAACCATTCTTGAACCTGGTGAAAAGGACATTACAAAAGATTTTTTTGGTCGTCGCAGCAATTTGACTGTTTCTGGACAATTGGAGGCTGAAGCCCTGGCAACAGGCTTGGGGCGAGTTTATACCTTTGGCCCTACTTTTCGGGCTGAAAATTCCAATACGCCTCGCCATGCTGCCGAGTTTTGGATGATAGAGCCAGAGATGGCCTTTGCCGATCTGAATGATCTCATGGATCTCGGTGAGAGTCTCACCCGGCATGTAGTGGAGCATATACTTACTCATTGCGAGCCTGACCTCAAACTCTTTGACAACTTTGTGGATAAGGGCCTCATAGCACGTCTCAAGAACATGCTGGCCACACCCTTTGCCCGAGTGACGTATGCCGAGGCTGTGGACATCCTGCAAAAATGTGGAAAAGACTTTGCCTATCCTGTCAGCTTTGGTACAGATTTACAGACTGAGCACGAACGCTTCCTGGCAGAGGAACACTTTAAGAAACCCGTGGCTGTATTTAACTATCCCAAAGAAATCAAGGCGTTCTACATGCGGCAGAATGACGATGGAAAAACCGTAGCCGCTATGGATATGCTGGTGCCGCGTATTGGCGAGCTGATTGGTGGTTCACAACGTGAGGAACGACTGGATAAACTTGAAAAACGCATCTGCGAACTGGGACAAAATCCGCAGGACTACTGGTGGTATCTGGATCTACGGCGTTTTGGAACTGTGCCGCATTGCGGTTTTGGTCTGGGCTTTGAGAGATTGCTTATGATGCTTACTGGCATCAACAATATACGCGACGTAATACCTTTCCCGCGCACACCGGGCAATTTGGAATTCTAGCAAAGCCAATCCTCGGAAGCCGAAACACCCGGAACTCCCAGGATTATCTTTTTATTCCCACTCTATGGTGCTAGGAGGTTTGGAAGAAACGTCATACACAACACGGTTGACGCCCTTCACTTCATTGATGATACGACCAGATATGCGCGCAACGAGTTCTGCCGGTAGACGTGCCCAGTCGGCAGTCATGGCGTCAACGCTATCCACGACGCGCAGGGCGATAACGTGTTCATAAGTACGACCATCACCCATTACCCCCACAGTTCTGAGGGGCAACAGCACTGCAAATCCCTGCCAGACTTTGCGATACCAGCCAGATTCACGAAGTTCATCCTGCACGATTCTGTCTGCCTGACGCAAAATGTGAAGTCGCTCTTCGGTGATTTCTCCAAGTACACGGATAGCCAATCCTGGTCCAGGAAAAGGCTGACGCCAGACAATAGCATCGGGCATACCGAGCTCAGCGGCGACCTTACGAACTTCATCCTTAAAGAGTTCACGCAAGGGCTCAATGAGCTTGAGCTTCATGCTTTCTGGCAATCCGCCCACATTATGGTGGCTCTTAATAACGGCACTAGGCCCTTTATGAGAGATTGATTCGATGACATCGGGATACAGGGTGCCCTGTGCCAAAAAATCCACCTTAGGCAGTTTTTTGGCCTCTTCATCAAAAATTTCTATAAAGGTATGACCTATAATTTTGCGTTTTTTTTCAGGGTCGTCCACCCCTTTAAGCAATGCTAGAAAACGCTGCCCTGCCTGTACCACAGTGAGATTGAGGTCAAAATGCCTGCGTAGGTAGTTGGAAACCTCTTCAGCTTCACCTGAACGCAAAAGGCCGTTATCTACAAAAATACAATGCAGCCGTCTGCCAATGGCCTTATGCAGCAGAACTGCGACCACAGTGGAGTCAATGCCTCCGGAAAGGGCACAGACTACATGGCTGTCCCCTACCTGTCGGGCCATGTCATCAACAATATGCTCGACAAAGGAAGACATTGTCCAATCAGCAGCTAGGTTCGCCACATTGAAGAGAAAATTGTGTAAAATACGTTCCCCGTCGACACTGTGATGTACCTCCGGGTGAAATTGCACAGCATAGATTTTGCGCGTTTCGTCAGCCATGGCGGCTACGTCCAGCGTAGGGGTACGCCCCGTAACCACAAAGCCTGGAGGCGGCGTGAGCACCTTGTCCCCATGGCTCATCCATACTCGTGAAGGACTCTGCACGCCTTCCCAAAGAGGACAGGAGTTAACAGTCGTTAAATCTGCAGGACCGTATTCCCGTGTATGTGAACGAGCCAGCTTGCCTCCAAGCTTTTGGGCCAGCAGCTGCATACCATAGCAAATGCCGAGCACAGGTACGCCCAACTCAAGAAAACCGGGGTCAAGAGCAGGGGCATCTGCCTCCCCAACGCTGGCAGGACCGCCAGAAAGAATAAGCGCGTCCGGCCGCAAGGCTCTGACTTCATCAGCGCTGGTAACACAGGAGTGGATTTCAGAATAGACGCCAGCTTCGCGTACCCGACGTGCTATGAGCTGAGTGACTTGTGAGCCATAGTCAATAATAACGACCTTGCTTGGCATGATCTTCCCCGACTGAAGCCTGTTGCCTGTATTCACTGGTATAGAAGAGCAAAACTATGGGCACATACTAGTTTTCAATACGGTAGTTTGGAGCTTCCTTGGTGATGACAACATCGTGCACATGGCTTTCGCGCAGGCCAGCTGGCGAAATTTCACAGAAGGTAGTTTTTTCAAACAACTCGTCCAGATTATGAGCCCCAACATAGCCCATACCGGAGCGAAGTCCTCCCATCAGCTGATATACGGCTTCCATCACAGGGCCTCGATAAGGCACACGGCCCACAATGCCCTCGGGTACAAGCTTCTTGCTCTTTTCCTGGAAATAACGGTCAGAACTGCCTTCTTTCATGGCATCAATAGAACCCATGCCGCGATAGATTTTGTATGTACGTCCCTGATAGAGAATGGTCTCACCCGGGCTTTCCTCCGTACCGGCAAAAAGCGACCCGATCATAACGGCATGTGCCCCCACGACAAGCGCCTTAACAATATCACCGGAAAACTTAATACCACCGTCGGCAATACAACAGCGATCCATTTCACGGGCAGCACGCCCACCATCCATTACGGCGGTAACCTGTGGCACACCTACGCCAGCCACAATACGCGTTGTGCAAATGGAACCGGGGCCTATACCTACCTTTACGGTATCAGCACCGGCCTCAAGCACTGCCCTGGCTCCTTCGTACGTTGCAACATTGCCTGCAATAAGCTGGCATCTGGGGAAGGCCGTTTTGATCTTACGGATGGCCTGGAGCACATTGACAGAATGTCCATGGGCTGAATCCAACACCAGCACGTCTGCTCCGCCTTCCAGCAACTGTTCTGCACGAGCCTCGCAATCCCGCCCAATACCGATGGCTGCTCCCACCCGCAGACGACCGTTACCGTCTTTGCAGGCATTGGGGTATTTCTGCACCTTGTCAATATCTTTCATTGTGATGAGGCCGCGCAGATGCCCGGCATCATCCACTACAAGTAATTTTTCAACACGGTGCTCATGCAGATGACGTTTGGATTCTTCCAACGAAATTCCCACGGGCACGGTAACAAGATTCTTGGATGTCATCACTTCACAGACACGCACCGCCTGGCAATCTTCCACAAAGCGCACATCGCGATTGGTGATAATGCCCACAAGGCGCTCACCCTCCACCACTGGCAGCCCTGATACACGGAAGTCTGCCATAAGAGCAAGGGCTTCCTGCACTGTATTGTTGGGTGAAATGGTGACCGGATTAAGAATCATACCACGTTCACTTTTTTTGACCTTTTCCACCTCCAAGCGCTGGCGCTCAACTTATGAATAATGCCTATGCCTCCCATACGAGCCATGGAGATGGCCATGGCTGATTCTGTCACAGTGTCCATGGCAGCGGAAAGAAGAGGAATGCGCAGTGGAATTTCAGGAGTAAGTTGTGTCGCTATATCCACAGCATCTGGAGTAATGTCCGAGAAACTGGGGATAAGTAGAATATCGTCGAAGGTCAGCGCTTTTCCGCGATTGGTGAACATGACACCCTCTTCTAGTTAGCTGAAATATTTACTAAAAATTATTTTTACATAGACTCTTATACAGAAGATGTCAATAGACGATGTTGTAAATCACCTTGCCCTACTACACATCTTATATAAAAAAAAACAGCATACTATTGAGTAAACACAAGCGCCGTATTTGAGTGGCCCATACGGGCCACTCAAATACGGCGCAGTATAATAATGCAGACGTAATACTATTACTATTTGAAAGCCTTCTCAAAGTTAGGCACAACCTGCTTCTTGCGGCTCATTACACCGTCCAGCCACACAGAGTTGCCTTTGGGCTCAACGCCAAAGGCTTTCTTGACCACGGAGGGATCATCGGAAACGATGAGCATTTCAGAACCTTCTTTCATAATGTCTGTCAGTAATAGAAAGACACTATGGCGGCCTTCGCTCTTGACCTTGGCAATTTCAGCCTGCAGACCGGCCTTGACATTATCAAGCAAAGACAGGTCAACAACTTCAAGCTGACCAATACCCACTTTGTTGCCATTCATATCAAAATCTTTGTAGTCACGGAAGACCAGGTCGTGCATGGAAGCACCATCCACGGCGCTTTTGACCTTAAACATCTCCATGCCCAAGGCCTTCACATCGTTTACACCGGCAATCTTAGCCAAGGCTTCAACGGCTTTTTTGTCCGCATCAGTACAGGTGGGCGACTTAAAAATAACCGTGTCGGAGAGAATGGCGCAGAGTATAGCACCGGCAATATTCCTAGGAATTTCAACACCATAGAAATCATACATGTTTTTGAGCACAGTACCGGTACAGCCTACAGCCCAAATCCAAGCATCCAGAGGTGCAGCGGTGGTCACATCTCCCAGCTTGTGATGGTCCACAATGCCTTTTACACAGGCGGAATCCATTCCCTTTGGAGCCTGAGCCAGATCGGAGAAGTCTACCATATAGATATCTTTACCGGCCACATCATTGACTATCTGAGGAGCGGTAAGACCAAATTTATCCAGAACGAATTTGGTTTCGGGAGTGGGTTCGCCTTGTGCGGCAGGCACCACATCCTTGCCAAGTTTCTTCAAAAGGTCAGCGCAGGCAATGGCAGCGGTGATGCTGTCAGTATCGGGATTCATGTGACCAATGACAAGTGCGGCCATGATAGTTTCTCCTTCTGGCTATAACTTATAAACGATATGAGCGGTCTCGTATAACCGCTTTGTTCATAATAGCACAAAGGCTGCATCATGCCAAGTTCGGCAGCTGAAAAAAACAGACACAGGACATGGCCGCACAGATACTATGATGCTAACCTCTCACAATGACAATCTACTTTTCCTTCGTGAAATTTTTTTCAGCCCTGGGATGCGCCTTATCATAGATTTCAGTCAAATGCTTCAGACTTACTTGCGTATAGCGCTGTGTGGTGGTGAGTCTTTGATGTCCTAGCAGCTCCTGTACGCTGCGCAAATCTGCTCCGGCAGCCAGCAGATGCGTAGCAAAAGAGTGTCGCAGACAGTGGGGTGAAATGGTAACATCCAGACCGGCACGACGACATAACCGTGCAATGATACGTGCAGCTTCACGCCTGTTAAGGCGTGCACCGCGCGTGCCTACAAAAAGTGCCTGTTCTTCAGATTTGGCAAGATGATGACGCGTTTTTAACCATGCAACGAGGCTTGAGAAGGATGTGTCAGACAGCGGGGCCAGACGCTCTTTTACCCCCTTGCCCATAACCCGCAGCACACGGGAAGCAAGCTGCACATCGACCACATTGAGATTCAGAGCCTCGGAAATACGAAGACCAGAACCGTAAAGCAATTCGGCCAGAGCGAGATCCCGGCATAACAGATCCTTTGCAGCTGCCTTTGGGGCATTGTCGGTCGCGTCCAAAAGAGCAAAGGTTTCATCCACATTGAGAACACGCGGGTGACGGTTTTCCTGTCTGGGGTTACGTACCTGCGCAGCCACATTTTCTACCACAAGACCGTTGCGCTGCTGGAAACGTATAAAGGTACGAACTGCTGCCAGTTTGCGAGCCATGGAACTCTTGGCTTCACCCTGACGAAACAGCCATGCGAGATAGGCCTGTATGTGCCGCCTGCTTATGTTTTCTACATGTGTGAGATCTACCCCCTGACTACGCAAAAATGTATCAAGCTGGAGCAAGTCACTGCCATAGGCCTTTTGCGTAGCCTGAGAGGCGCCTTTCTGCACGGCCAGCCAGACCAGAAAATTCTCTACAGCGTCGTTCACGTGACGACCTCGTAACGTGCCCCTGGCAGGCGTCGAATCTGTCCCAGCATTTCAAGGCCAATGAGTACTGTATTGGTGGCAGAAGCGGACAAACCAGCAGCATCGGCCAGCACATCGGACTGGGTTGGCCCGTTGACACACAGGTAGCGAAGAATCGTTGCAGTGTCGTCCGTAGCAGTCAGCTGCTGTACTGCAGCCAGTTCGCCAGAAGGCAAGGTGGCAGCATGCCTCCGGCCATCTTTGGGCTGCTGCACATGACGTTGTGTTGCGTTTTTTGTGCCATGTTCAGTCGTGGATATCTTACTGCCGGCTCCAGACGATTCTTCCAATTCCTGTGACAGGTTGGCCATGCTGATGCCATAGGGCCGTAGCTGCTCCGCCAGATCGCGGAGGATATCCTCTGCGCAGAACACGGCCTGTGCTCCCTGGCGCACAAGCTCCTGGCTGCCAAGGCAATGAACGTCCAATGCGGGGCCGGGCACTGCATAAACGTCACGGTTTTGTTCCAGAGCAAGCCGTGCCGTTATAAGGCTGCCTGACCGATCGGCGGCCTCCACCACCAGCACCCCCAAAGAAAGTCCGCTTATGATACGATTGCGGATGGGGAAATTGCTTGCCTGAGGCGGTGTGCCGGGAGCAAATTCTGAAATCAGCAGCCCATTGTCTTTCATGGCTTCAAAGAGAGACATATTTTGTCGTGGGTAGGCCATATCAATACCTGTACCCAACACGCCAATGCTGCGCCCCAAACCTTGGAGCGCTGCTTCATGGGCAATCCTGTCGATACCCAGTGCCATGCCGGAAACGATAGTCAGGCCACAGGCGGCAAGACGATGCGCCATGTGCTTTGCCACAGCAAGACCGTGTTCAGTGGCTTTGCGCGCGCCCACCACAGCAAAACAGGGGGTTTGGAGCAGGGAAATATCACCCAGGCAATATAACAGGGGTGGCGCATCAACAATACGTCGCAACAGGGGGGGATATGCCGGATCTTTCCAGAAGATCACAAAGGCGTCCAGGGTACGTGCCCTGTCCCATTCCATACGGGCCGATGCACGCCATGCATTTGATGCCAAGGCCTGGGCCATGTCACTGCGCACCCCCGCTTCTCGCCAGTGCGCCTGCCCCTGCACGGCCGCATAGGCAGAACCAAAATGCTGCACCAGACGACAAACGGAACGAGCGCCCAGACCATGGCAATGACGTAATGCCAGGCAGGCCCAATACTCCCTGCGGGCATCAGCATCAAGATTGCATAGCTTGCGTGCCGTGTTGCCTTCAGGAAGCTTCTCCCCGCAGCACATGATTAACGAACGAGCCCATGTGAGCGTGCGCGTTGCGCTGCCTCGGAATGGGGAAACTGTGTTATGAGCTTTTTATACGCATCTGAAGCCCCCGCCTTGTCACCCATCTTACTCAGGGTCATGCCTGTCTTTAGCAGCGCGTCAGCATTTTTATGATGACGTGGATACTGAGCATTGACCTTTTCAAATTGTGCCAGGGCTTCTTTATAATTACCTTGGGCATAATAGCCCTCGCCTATCCAGTATTCCGCATTGGCTGCATAACGGCCATTGGGATATTCCTGCAGGAAGGTTTGGAAGCGTGAGATGCTCTCTCCGGCACGCCCGGAAAGGGCTGGGCGTACGGCCTCCTTATAGGCGGCATCTTCACTCTTGCTGCTACGGCGCTGCGGAGTAGCAGGCTGTTGCGGGGCAGGCGCTGGGCTGGGTGTGGCTGTGGCGGATACCGGGCTATCACGTTGCACATTTTTAGCTTGCTGAGGCTCCGCATTCAAAGGAGGCAAACCCAAATTGGCTTTTTCGGGAGGCAAGGCCATATCTGAAGATGACACGGCAGGCACGGGAACTGCATTACCGCTAGACCCCGCAGGGACGGCTACATCTGGTTTGGAGGTCGATATGGGAGGCGGCGTGACAGTAGCGCTTTCAGGCGGCAGCCCAAGAGCGCTGGGAGCCGATGTCGCTGCGCCGGCTGTCTTCGGGGCAGGTGTTGCCGGCATGCCTGCGGAAGACTGCGGCGTTCCCTGGTTATGGGCCTGCGGTCTTGCTTTCTGCGGGGTGCTGGGTGGTGTATATGGCTGAGCTGTCGGGTCTATGACACGTCCATGAGGAACCGCTGTGCCGGATTGGGTTTTAGCTGGGGGCACATGCGCAGGGCCCTGTGGCGTGAGGGCAACATTTTGTGTGCTGGAAGCCGAGGATACCGTATTGGACGACGTCTGCGCTGGCATCACGGGCACTGCGGTCATGCCCGTTTTTTTACCCCTGCTGGTACGCACCTCATAGACCCTGTTGTTTAACTGAGCCACCTGTGAATCCAATGACGATACGCTTTGCTCAAGGGCATGGAGGCGTTGGTCAGTTTCCCGCTGCAGTTTGTGTATTGCCTCTTCAGATTCCGCCTGCCGGTCTGCCGCAGCACAGCCAGACATCATGGCCAGACACAACACCAAGACAATTGTTTTCATTGTGTTCTCCCACCCGAAAAACCAGGCATATCTCTTTTAGCGAATACTACACGCCGCACTGTGTAAAACGATGTGCAAATCATCATACATTTTCTTTGTGCCTCAAGCGAGAACATATTTCAAGCTGTCATGCTGTGGCAGAAAGCCTGTATACGCCAGCGCTCACAAAATCCCGCCTATGCAGAGTAACAGTTTATCATCGAACTGCAACCCCTGATCTATTTATGAGATCACAGTTCTCTACTGGAGTTGTGGTCAACACTTGTTTACCCGCTCCATCATACAGATAGACTGTTTCTCCCAGGCGGGGATTAAAATTAAGATGAATTCTCCCCAGCGCAGCAGCATGTCGTGCATCCTTACCAGCAAAAAACAACCTCTCCCCTGGTGGCAAAAAACCTGAAGGCAGGGCGAATTTTCGAGGTTTACTGGGATTATCGCTCAAAAACAGCCCGTCAAGATAGACTGGATCAGCTGAACGGTTATACAGGGCAAAGCCGCAAATACTGCCCCGCTCACAAGCATTGTCAATGACAAGAGGGTACGGCCTGTCCTCTGAAATAAGGCGCACCTTCACAAGATTGTTGCGCGCATCTGCTGCTGAAACTTTCAATCGTTGGCTCTCTCTGGGTTGCCCGTTCACCTCCCAACGTAGAAATCTCTTATCAGGAGGCAAGGAAGGTACGATCTCTACTGAATTTTCCCCAAAATACCAGCCATCAGGATTGATCGGACCAAGAGTATTCAGTTTTGCCATTCCCTCAACCTGCACATGATAAAGCCGGGTAAAGCCTAGCAGGCTGCGCAGCTCATCCAGCATATACTGCGGGCGTTCACGGAAAAAATGCAGAATATTTGCACGTCCCTGGGCCATCTGTTCAAACCTGAATGGGGGATTATACTCTCCATGCAGGGCCGCATACTGCAGCTCGTCACCGATCTGTTCATCCATTTCTGTTAAGGTAGCTGTGACCCGTTCAAGGCTGTAATGTGCAAAGGCCATGTCGCAAATATCGTTGGCAAATTGTTCTGCATATTCCCTGCGATGCAGAAGTGCCTTCAAAAGAGGGTTATCCTTGAGAATACGGGTCAAAGTGGCATCAGATGGTGGTCTTACACCCTGCCACCTACCCATGCCCGCCGCATCCAGGTCAAACAGAATATAATGCCAACGGCCATCTAATTCTGCAATGCCATTGGCATCTGCCCCAACATACCTCCACATCTTTATATTGTGCCGTGGCCAGTCACGATTGTCTAAATAGGCTTCGATGGCATAGTAGAGAAGGGTTTCATTAACTGGCAGGAGATGTCGGATACCTTCATCCAGGCTATCCGCCATAGGTTCGTTCTTACAACGTATTATGAGATCATTAAAATCCTCAATCTCACGCCAGTGCAACAGATATGGATACCGTGGGGATGACCGTAAATACACAAGATCAGCACTGAGTACAATAAAATCGCCCGAGGGTTTATCAAAATAGTCCCCAAGCAAGTGGGCATCAACCCGTGGAGACAACCAAGCGAAGCCATAGTAGTGTCCGTTAATATACACCGATGCAGGCATAGAAGGTGATGCCCAGCTGAAACCAGCGCGCAAGGCGATGCGGGTAAATAAAGAAGTGCGCAACTGGGCTGAAAAAAGATCCTGCCCGCTGTTGCTTAAAATAAGATTCTTAAACGAATACAGGGGAGGGAGCGTATTATTACATATAGTTGCTGGGAAAAAGGGGAACTCAAAGCGCTTATGTGACATACCATTCATACTGCGCGCTATAAGACGAAGGCTCTTTTGGGGAAAGGAGCGTGATACTCCTCCATAAACACGCAGCCCGGCATGTTGCGTCAGTAGTCTGTTGCCGCTCGCGTCGAATACTTCAACGTCTACAGGTCGTTCCCAGTCACGGCCGCGCTCCCTGTAGTTGGCGAAAATTTTTCTCTCCTCAAAAATACCTTTTTGCTGAGATATTACGGGATCTGTTATGGTCATGCGTCTGCCGGGAACAAGTATGCCCTCGTCATATCCATATAAGCTGTCTGCATCTGTGGACAGAGAAAAAACGTATGCAGGGCGGGAATGACGTTGCGCGTCAGCGAAAAAGTATGTGTGCACCGCTACCGGTCCAGTCTCGCCGTTGATCATGCAAACAGCTTTCAATGTAACACAATCGTTGTCATTATCAGGGGCAATGACAAGTGGGCCAGAGTAAAGAGGGCTTTGCGCTGTTGGCGTGGAGCCATCCATGGTATAGTGAATTTGAGCGCCAGAAAGCCCACAGGTGATTGTGACTTCTGCAGTAGTATTGAGGAAGTGACCATCAGGTGAAAAATGTGGCTGCAGGAATTTTTCTTTCTCCTTCAAGACAGAAATGCCAAGAGCTGCCCGCATATGCAGTTTTGCATCCTTCGCAATTTCCAACGATGTAGAAGAAGGAACAAGCGTAGAGACAATCGCACAAATGAAACAAACACAACTCAGCACTATTGCAAGAAGTATTTGACGGGTAGCATACATGCGGACTCTCGCAATTTGGACGAGCCGATTAAGCTATCATCGCTTTTACTGGCCAGGGTTCCAGATTTACGATCTGAACCAGTCTGTTTTAGAATTCAATTTCTACCTCATTATATAAAAAGAGGGAACCCGAAATCTCCCCCATATACCCCCAGCACCAGCCTACGCCCCATGCTGAAAGCAGCGGGCCGTGCCCTCTATGAGGCCAAGGAGGCAGGGCATGACCGCGACGTAGTATAGCCTATATCTCAACAAAGGTGGCAGACGCACGGGCCGGTGGTACTCATTGATTCCGCTGTACCCTTCATACTAAGCTATTCAAGGCAGGGCCCTCATATGTCAGAAAGATTCAAGCATCTTGCATTATCGAACACCGTGCGTGATATGGCTTGCCATCCCGCTTTTGCCCACTTTGGCACGCACCTCCTGCCACGTCCAGACTATGTCAACGACAACACGCCCATTCAAGATATTGCCCGTCTCATGCCCTTGCATAACCACGTGCAAGCCGTTGTCGTGCTCCATGCCCTCAATCATATGATCGATATGTGCGCTGTGGGAGCCCCTCTTTTCCAGACATTTTATGAGGATCACCGGAGGAATACTACAGGATTGTTCTTCTTCCGGGGAAAGCCCAAAGCTCCTTTCGCCGTTATCTGCCCAGGCGGTGGCTTTGTCTATCTGGGTACACTGCATGAGGGCTTTCCTTTAGCACTGCAACTGCAACAGAATGGCTATAACGCCTTCGTCCTCCAGTATCGTGTGGGCGGTGAACACGCTGCCTGCCAAGATCTGGCAATAGCGCTTTCCTGGATATACCAATGTGCTGATACTCTGAGCATCTCCAGAGAAGGCTATTCTCTGTGGGGTGGATCCGCAGGAGCACGGATGGCTGCTATCATGGGTACAGCTGGACCCGCGGTTTTCGGGGGAAGAGACATGCCACGTCCGGCTTCAGTTATTACCGCCTATACAGGATATCGGACATCTACTCCACACGATCCCCCGACATTTGCCGTTATTGGTGACAGAGACCATACCGTTACCATTGACGTTATGAAAAATCGCATGCAGACGTTGAACAAATATGGCATAGACACGGAATTCCTTCTTTGTGAACAGGTGGGACACGGTTTCGGGACAGGTGAAGGAACTCCTGCTGCCGGCTGGACAGATGCCGCTGTTCGATTCTGGGAGAAACATATCCTGCAATGCTGCTGATATGGATCTTGCTGAAATCGGAGACTGTATGCAAAGACTTTTCATAGTAGTTATGGTGTGTACCGTTCTGTTAACTATGAATCAGATCGGTGGACTATCTATGGCGGGAAATGATGGTGGAAGTTAGATCAAAAGCCTAGCTTGCGTCTACAGACGTTCTTCCATATGCTGGCAATGCACGGCTACCCTTCTACCTATGCGTCGGCATCGTTAGCCGTTGTGACGCAGCAAACTACGGATAACCATGCAACTGGCTACCCCTCAAACCTTCTTCCAACGCTACTGCTGTCGCTATCCGTAAGGCTCGAAGACTCGCCAACGGCTACCGCACGGTGCAAACGGATAAAGGAGAACGCTGCTGTCGATGCCCGTAACTCGCTACGCTCGAACGGGCACGACCCTTCAGGGTCGCCATTCGGTCGCGGCACAGCCATGTGGAAACTTGTTTTCACTCTGCTTGTCGCTCTGGCCCTTGTCCTGCTTACAGCACACAACGCTGAATAGCAGTTGACCCCGGCCCACTCGCGATGGGTCGGGGT
>CAJOMG010000036.1 GCA_905235595.1 uncultured Desulfovibrio sp.
AGCCGCCCTTGACCCGACCACGATTGCTAAACGCCGAGAAGCCCACAAACAGGAAGACGTGTGCGCCATGTGCGGCAAATTCTGCGCGGTCAAGATGCTACACGGTCACTAGACCAGCAATGCGCAAGAAAGGTGGCGTCGTCCACCTGTGATGTGGTGACCGCCCGGCGGATGGCTTCGGCCATGACCTCTGCGGCAAGTACGCCTGCCATGCTGCAATCTACTGGTTCTCTGCCGAAAGAAGCCGCGTAGATTGTATCTCCATCGGCCAGTGTGCCCGCCGGGCGTATACATCGCGCATAGGCATTGCGCGTCATGCATGCAAGCTTTGTCAGCTGCGCCCTGTCCAGGTCGCCATTGGTGAGCACTGCCCCGATGGTTGTATTGGTCTGCGTAAACAGATTTGTCGGCGCACTGATGGCATACCAGGCGGCACGTGAATCGGCAAAGGCACTTCTGTCTTCTGTCAGCAGGCCGGCTATCTTCTGTCCGCTGCGTTCGTCATAGACATCACCCAGAGCATTGACCACTACGACAGCCGCCATAATCAACTCGCCCAAGGTCACTGCATACACCCCAAGGCCACCTTTCATGGCACGCCGCATGCCGCAGATCTTGCCCACTGTAGCCCCTGCCCCGGCGCCATAAGATCCGCTCACAAAGGGTGCCCTGGCCAACGCGGCTTCGCAGGCGGCCATACCCATGGCGGCATCGGGTCGGACGTCAGGATCGCCGTAGCCCAGATCATACAGACAGCTCTGTGCCACTATGGGCACTGGCGCAATACCCGTATCAAAGCCCATGCCACGCACTTCCAGCCATTCCATCACACCGTCGCTGGCGGCCAGTCCATAGGCAGAACCGCCAGAAAGTACAATGGCATTGACTGGCGTAGGCGCAGCCAGAGGAGAAAGCACTGCGCTCTCACGCGAGGCAGGGCCACCTCCACTGATGTCTACCCCCACGCGAGCGGTATGGGGAAAAACCAGTACTGTAACCCCTGTGGCCGCGTGGATATCTTCCATATTGCCAACAAACACATCGTCAAGCGTTGTGATATCTATTTCTTTACAATAAGGCATACTACGAGCAGGATCATGCATAGTCATTCCGCAGAATAATTAAGAGCTGTTGTGCATCTAATGATGCGTACAACTAATCGTGTTTGGTATATTTTTGGCTATAACCTAATTTATACCAAATAACTACAGCGTGTTCTCCCTACTTTGTCGACAGATTGTATGGCAAACCGTTTGATGCTCCCCGCAACCGTTTTTTATTTAAAATATTCTGCAATTTCAATGTATTATATAAATAATCTCTTGTATTATGCGTTTCCTGCAAAGAAAAAACATAATGTTGATGTATCTGCTTTGCTTTTTGGGGGAATATCAGCTATCTTAAAAAAAGACCGTGCATACGGAACAGCAGTGTTTCTCGCCGGTCATTTGGTAAAGTTTCAGGACAGTCAGACGCATGACGGAGCACTGCGCCGGCCAGGACCGGCCGCATAGTGGGCCGTAAGCGCCATCTTGACCAACGGGAGTATCGCAGCATGACCACTTTGTTTTATCTTCTCGGTTACCTGGCGGTAATCGGCTTCGTGGCCTTGGCCTACATGAAGATCAAATCCTACTACAAAGCCAGCCCTTTGCATGTACGCTGGGAACTATACCCGGTTCCTCATGAGGGTGCTAAAGCGCAGTACGGCGGCAGCTTCATGGAAGAAAAAGAATGGTGGACAAAACCCCGCCACATTGAGCACATGGATGACATCATGGGTATATTTAAAGAGGTGCTCTTCCTGCACGCCACCTTTGAACACAATCTCAAACTTTGGGTGCGCACCTACCCCTTCCACCTGGGCATGTATCTGCTCATGGGTGGTGTAATCATTCTTTTGGGCGGCACTGTGCTCGAGATCTTCGGTCTTTCTCCTGACAGCTGGCTCATGACCGTTATCGGCAATGTGCTCAATGCCTGTGCCCTGGCTGGCAACTTCTGCATCATCGTGGGCGGTTGTGCACTCATTCAGCGTCGTCTCGCTGATCCTGGCCTGCGCCGTTACAGCACCAAGGAACACTACCTGAATCTCGGCTCCTTTGTCGTATTCGGCGTCTTCGGGCTGCTCGCCTGGCTTGCCAACCCCAGCTTCTACAATCTGGCCCACGATTTTATGCACAATCTTCTCACCTTCAACTTTGCCTGCCTGAACAGTACGCTCTTCTGTCTGCATCTCCTGGTGGGCTTTTTATTGATGATTCTTATCCCCGTGACCAATATGGGACATCTGATCATGAAGTATTGGATGTACCACGACATTCGCTGGGGGGACTCGCCCACTGCCCAGGACGAAAAGAATCAGGGCAAGATTCCCGACATCCTGCAGTACAAGACAACCTGGGCCGCCGCCCACATAGCCGGTGACGGACAAGCCAAAACCTGGCTTGAAGTGGCCACAACCAATCCCGCAGCCCCCAAGAAGGAAGACTAGGGAGTCGACCATGAAAAAAGATACCTTGCAGATAACCGATGTGTCCAATGTCGAAGGGCAGATGGTCAGCATCGACATCAACGACCTGCCCAAACTGCCCATTGATGTGGCCCCCATGCCCTGGAAGCCTTTCACCGAAGAACAAAAAGCCAATACCGCATGTATTCTTGATGACGTGTGCGTGCTGAACATACCGAAGCCCAAAAACAGGGCCGAAGAAGAAGACCTCGTCAACAAGTTCATCAACGGCATGCGCAAGCTTTTCACCAAGGAAAACAACTGGACCTGTCTCCCCATGCTGGAAACCAGCATGGATAACTGTGTACAGTGCAACTCCTGTTCCGAGGCCTGCCATCTGTACGAGATGTCCGGCCGCAATGAGATGTACCGCCCCAACTACCGTTCGGAAATCTTCCGCCGCATCTACAAGCAATATGTAAAGAAGGAACCCTTTGCCAAATGGCGCTATGGCGACATGAATCTCAACTGGAAGACAGTCGTGCGCCTGGGTGAGCTGGCCTACCGTTGTAATTTGTGCCGACGTTGCGCCCAGACCTGCCCTATCGGTGTGGATAACGGTCTCATTGCCCGCGAAATCCGCAAGATTTTCAGCCAGGAAATGGGCTTCTACCCGCCGGAACTGCACCAGAAGGGCACAGTCAACCAGATGAAATGCGGTTCCTCCACAGGCATGACACCCGAAGTCGTCAAGGAGAACGTGGAGTTCATAGACGAAGATTATACAGAAATCACCGGCGTGGGCATTACCACACCCTTTGACGTGAAGGGCGCGGATATCATGTTGCTGCACAATGCCGGTGAAATCATGGCTTGGCCCGAAAACGTGGCCGCCTTCTCCCTAATCTTCCAGGAGGCCGGCCTCTCCTGGACACTTTCCAGCAAAGCCATAGGTTATGATGGTGTAAACTATGGCGTATTCTATGATGACGCACAGCTGGCGCGCATTGCACTGGCACACATGCAAGCCGCCAAGGAACTGGGCGTAAAAAAAATCGTCATCGGCGAATGCGGACACGCTCACAAGGCACTCACCGTTATAGCTGACCGCGTTATTCCTTACGAATACCAAGTACCACGCGAAGGCTGTTATGTGACCCTGCGCGACATTATCATGTCTGGCCGACTGAAGCTCGATCCAGCGCGAAACGACTTTCCTGTGACGCTGCACGATCCCTGCAACGTTGTGCGTCTCATGGGCATTGTGGAACCGCAGCGCGAGATTCTGCGCAAAATCGCACCTAAGTTCCGTGAAATGCCCTGCCACGGGGTGGATAACTACTGCTGTGGCGGCGGTTCCGGCTTTGCCATCATGACCCGTAACAACATTGAGCAGTGGCGTGGCAATATCTCCGGCCGTAAAAAGATGTGGCAGATTTCTGAAGCCTTCAAGGAATGCCTGGGCCCCGAAACCCGCAAGTACATTTGTGCCCCCTGTTCCAACTGCAAGGGCCAACTACGCGAGCTGTTGGAACATAACGATCTCTACACCAAGAACAATTTTGCCTATGGCGGTTTGGTGGAACTTATCGTCAACTGTATGGTCAACGTGAACCCTGGGTTCATCAAGTTTGAAGGCGAGGGTGAGGAAGAATAACGCTCACAGCCGACACGATCATCACAAGGGGAGGTTTCGGCCTCCCCTTTTTTGCTGACTAGAAACTGAGATATGCGAAGAATGAATTGTTACAGCTACTGCTGGGTTTGTCCGCTGAAAAGAATATGTTCCACATCAGCGCACAACGCATGATAGATGGGCAAGTGCAATTCCTGCACGAGAGCGGTTTCCGTTTCTGGCGCGGCAATATGGATGTCGGCAAGATCCGCCAATGCACACGGGCTTCCGCCAGTAAGACCAATGGTGCCGACTCCCGTGGCGCGCGCTACATGCAGAGCGGCCAGCACGTTTGCTGAATTGCCCGAGGTGCTCAAAGCCAACAGCACATCTCCTTCACGCCCCAGGGCATAAACCTGTTGTGCAAAAACGTATTCAGGATTCACGTCATTGGCAAAGGCTGTAGGCAAGGCTACGCCACCCACCAAAGAAATAGCCGGAATGCCTTGTTGCAGTGCTGCCACAATCGCTTCGGGACAACCGCTGTCGCGCATACCCTGAACCTTCTCTTGCGGGAGCGGTCGCGGCAGGAGAAAAGCCTTCATCAGCTCACCCACAATATGCTCTGCATCTGCCGCACTGCCGCCATTGCCGCAGGTCATTACCTTATTGCCTTTGCGCACAGCCATCACAATCATATCTACCGCAGCTTCTATGGCGTCCATCTGCGGTGCCAGCTGTGGCAGACGCGCAATGCACCTGTCAACATACATACCCATGGTCCACCCCCCTAGAACACCTCTTCTATTTCTAGAAAACTAGAGCCCCCTGTACGCCTCAGTCAAGATAGGTTTTCCCTGGTCAGGCCACATGTGACGGCAGCAGTAAGATCAAAATGTCATTAACGTATCTTCATAACTACTGTGTCAGCAGCAAAACAAGGCTTGCCAGCAAAATGCATAACGTATATAATTAAAACAATAAAGTAAGATGAATTAAATGCTGAATGAGCCTGTATTACAATCACCATAGCAACGTCACACACCTCTCAACTACAGCATAGCATTTTTACGGAGGTCAGCATGTCCATTTCTGGCAAACGATTGCTCCTTCTTGTCCTTTCATTCTTCTCTCTTTCCCTCTGTGCCGCAACACAGGCAAATGCAGACCCCGCTTACCGGATACCCGTCACCAGCAATCCGCAAATCGACCCCTGGCAACGCCACGACGGGCTGACCCTCACCCTCAGGCTTGACGAAGCCCGCTGCAAAAAGGATTACGGCAAAGACTGGTTCCGTCGTTGTGCCGCAGCACCCGCCGGTGAGGCAGGGCGTCTCGTTTCTGGCGTGCGTATGACGCCACATATCAACGGCACCTGGCGATGGATTGATGATGCTACAATGGAATTTACCCCGGCCAAAGGCACACTTGCCCCTGCCACACGCTATACCATTGATCTGACGAATGTTGCATTACCTGACCGTTTTTTCCTCAACCGCAAGATAAACTATACCACATTACCGCAGGCCGTGCATGTGGGTAAGGAAACCTTCTGGACAGACCCCTCCCCCAAGGGGGCACATGCCCTTTCCGTACCCCTGCGTTTTCTCTGGCCCGTCACATCGCGTGATATGGACACCCGCATCACCATAGCCCCCAACGATACCAAGAGTGGCCTTTCCTTTGGCCCAACTCGCCTTGTCTGGAACGAACGGCGGGATGAAGTCGTTGTTACGGCACCTATCACCTCCCTGCCGGAGAACAATGCCGCCGCCAGAATCACGATCGCCGGCCTTCCGGCATTTTCCATGGATGATGGCAAGTGTGTTGTGGCAAACCAGGGCAAGAACATGCCCAAGGACGTGACTTCGTCCTTCAGTGTTACGGGCAGTTCACGCATTATGGATGTGAAGAACATCGTCATTCATCCCGCTTATGACGATAGTCTTAACAAAACCTATGAACTTGAAATAACCACCACCTTGCGCGTACTGCCCAGCGAGCTGCTGCAAAGGCTCACCCTGATTGAGCTGCCCCTCAAGCTTTCTGACAGCGCGGGCAAGCCCGCAAACTGGACAAAAGTGCCTGCCATCAGTGCAGAGGACATTCAAAAAGGAGTAAAGCTCAAGGCTGAACTGCTACAGCCGGCAAACGAGCCCACGGATCGGTTGCACCTTCGCCTTTCTGCGGAATCCGGGCGCGGTCTGCTTACCGCAGTGGACGAAGGGCTACCCTCCATTGCCGGCCCGCGCACGGCCAAGGTGCGTCGATTCATCCTCAATGTGCCTTCACTCGGCAGGGAAGTGGATTTCCTGCAGCCCGGCAATGTCCTGGCTTTGAGCGGCCAGCAGAAACTCGACATTTACGCCACGGGAGTCACTGAAGTTCACTGGCGTGCCGAGCGTGTACGCGATCCCTTCCTGGCACTGGCAGCGAGACATTCCTCCTTTGAAGAACAAGCTCTCGGCATGGATGTGCTGGCCGAGGCTCTGGAAGGGCAGATCACTGTGCCCACAAAGGCTCAGGGGACAGCGTCTTTTCCCGTGCTGGATCTGGCCCCCCTGCTGCACAGCGAAAAGGAACCCGTACATGGTCTCATGCGCATGACCCTTACGGGTTATGACGGCAAGAAAGAAGTATGCCAGAATTCACGCTTGCTGCTCATCACTGACCTGGGTCTCATCGTCAAGCAGACGGGTGACGGCGGCCGCACAGTCTTTGTGCAACATCTTGCCAAAGGAACGCCTGTGGAGGGTGCGGAAGTACGACTACTCGCGGCCAACGGCACAACCATCCAGAACGCAGTGACCAACAGTCAGGGACGTGCAGATCTGCCCCCAGCCGATTTCACGCGTGAAAAACGCCCCGTGGCCGTAGTGGCTCTGGGAAAGGCGGACAAAGGTCAGGACCTGGCCTGGATTTCACTGGATGACAGCCAGCGTCTTGTGGATTACAGCAATTTTGCTATTTCAGGACGTCATACGGCCAAGGACGGTCTCAGTGCCTCGGTATTCAGCCAACGAGGACTCTACCTGCCTGGTGAAACCTTGCACTTTGGCTGTATTGTACGCCGCCATGACTGGCAAGCCCTGCCCCAAGATCTGCCGCTGGAAGCGGTGCTCATCAATCCCATCGGCAAAGAAGTGCTACGTCAAGGTTTCACCGTAGGAAAGGACGGCTTGAACAGCTTTGACTGGAAGAGCAGTGAAGATTCCCCTGTAGGTGCCTACCAGTTGGACATCCGTCTTGCGGGTGTCAAAAGCACAAAATCCGAATCCGATGTTGAGTCAAATGCGGCCGTACTGGGCAGTACTCGCGTACGTGTGGAGGAATTTCAACCTGATACCTTGGCCCTGACCGCCGGTATTGGCCCGAAGCTACCCAAGGGTTGGATTTGCACTGGAGTCAACGCTCCCGAAGTATGGGCGCAGGCCAAACTTGACAACCTCTACGGAGAGCCTGCAGCCAACCATCGCGTAAAGGCCGTGCTGCAAACACAGAAGGGGCGTCTTACGTTCCCCGGCTTTGAAGACTACACCTTTTATGAGGCGCCCGGTTTTGAAGGCGAAGACCTAACCCTTGACCTACCAGACGCCTTTACAGACCAAAAGGGTACAGTGCGCTTTGCCCTGCCCTTGGGACGTCTGCAAACGGGTACTTTGCGTGGCGCGGTACTGCTGGAGGGTTTTGAGCCTGCAGGCGGCCGAGCGGTAACCCGCCGCATTGAAACCCTGTTTTCTCCAATGGAAGTAGCTCTGGGCTACAAACCCGAGAACGGTGCCAACAATCTGGACTACATTCCTCAAAATGCCAGCGCTGCCCTGCGCCTTCTCGCCCTCAACAATGATCTTGCCCCCACGAATCTTCCCAAGGTGGAAGCCGTTTTTTCAGCCCGACGCTATGTGAACAGTCTTGTGACAGACTCGCGGGGTGCCTATCGTTACGAAGCCACACCCGTGGATACTGAGCTCTCACGTACCACGGTAGATCTCAATGCGCAGGGGCTTTCCCTGCCCCTGCACACCAAGGAAGCGGGTGACTTCCTACTGACGCTGCGCCGAGAAGATGGCACCATACTAGCCATGATTCCTTACACCGTAGCCGGCACAAAGCTGGCCCAGCCTGACGAACATAACACGAGTCCTCTCGCTAAGGGCGACCTGCGTCTCAAGCTTGACAAACAAAGTTACGCCCCCGGCGACACCATCAATTTGCGTCTGTCTACCCCCTTTGCAGGCACGGGTCTGATAACCGTGGAACGTGAAACCGTTGTAGCCCACGCCTGGTTTACGGCCAAGCCTGGGGAGAGTGTACAGCAGATTCATCTACCCGCAGATTTTCAGGGCAAAGGCTATGTAAACGTTTCTTATGCTCGCGCCCTGGATTCAGACGAAATCTACATGGCCCCACACGTTAATGCGGTGGCCTCCTTTACCACAGGCATGGACCAGCGCGACATGCAACTCGCACTGGATGTGCCTGACAAGGTGTTGCCCGGCGGCGTTCTTACGGCCCGCATAACTTCGACGACGCCCGGCAGAGTCTTGGTTTTCGCTGTTGACGAAGGCGTCTTGCAGCTGACCAATTTTGTCACACCCGATCCTTTGCGCGACCTGCTGGGCGACCGCGCACTGGATGTGACAACTCTCACAGCCTTTGACCTGCTTATGCCCGACCATGCACGTTTACAGGGTCGCATCCCAGGTTTTGGCGGTGGCATGGCCGGACCTGGAGGACGTTTTCTCAATCCCTTCAAACGCCGCGGCGAACCCCCCTTTGCCTTCTGGCAGGACATTGTACCCGTGGACAAAAACGGCACTGAGCTACACCTGAACATACCGGAATATGTAAGCGGAAAAATACGCCTCATGGCGGTAGCCTCTGCAGCGCCTCAGGATGCACCTGCCCGTGCAGGCAGGGCCGAAGCATATACCGCAGTCCGTGGCACGCTCATTCTCAAGCCGCTCTTGCCCCTGGCTGCAGCGCCTGGTGACTCCTTTGACGGCGCTGTGGTGGTGGCCAACACGGTGGAAGGCAGTGGCAAGGGTGCACGCGTACGTTTGAGCATGGAGAGCTCGGGTGGTGGCCTGGCTTTTGACCCACAACCAACTTCCAAAATACTTACGGTGGACGAAAATGGCGAAGCAACACTGCGCTTCCGCATGAAAGCTCAAGACACACTGGGAGAAGCCAGTGTGCGCTTTACCGCTTTGCTGGAGGGTTCGCCTGACAAGCCTGTGGTACGCACACAGACGGTATCTGTACGACCACCCGTGCCGCGTTTACGCACGGAACATGTCAGTGCCCTGCACGGCCCCACCGTAGTTGACGTGCCACGCAACATCTATCCCTTTGAGGCAAAAGGACAGGCCGCCGTAGCCCCCATGCCTGTACTGGCGCTGCGCGACCTGCTGACCAAGCTGGATAGCTATCCCTATGGCTGTACGGAACAGCTCGTGAGCCGTGCCTTGCCCTATGCGGCGCTGCTGGGTATGCCCGACACGCAACGAGAGCTGCTGCGCAGCCCCAACGTCGACCCTAAAACTCTGCGCAAACGAGGTGACACCACTATCAACGCGGCCCTGGCTGCCATTGGGAATACTGTTGACTATGACGGTGTGAGCTTGTGGCCCGGCGGTGAAGCCAATGACTTTGTGACAGCCTATGCAGCAGACCTGCTCATGACACTACGCGAAAGCAAGGTCACAACTCCCGGTGGGTTAACGGAACGAGTGCTGGATACGTTGGAGCGTATTGTTGGTCGCCAACCAGCGAACATTAATGATGCCCGCGTCAAGCTGTACGGGGCCTGGGTACTCCAGCGCGACGGACGCATCATGACACAGGAATTGGAACGTCTTGAACAGTGGTTTAAAAACAATACCCGTGGATGGGAGACGGATGTTGCCGCTGCCTTCTTGGCTGACAGCCGCCTGATGCTCCGTCTGCGTCGGCAGGCAAATCGCACAATGCCGGCCAGCGTCAATACCAATGACGATCCCTTCCTCTCTACAGGCGCGGCAAGGGCCCTCTATGCTCTCATAGTGCTCAAGCATTTTCCTGACAAAATGCAGAACATCCCTCTGCAACCATTGCTAGATAGCGCATTTACCACCACTGCTACAACCGTTGATATGGCGTTAGCCGCCCGCACCCTGCTTGTATGGAACAAAGAGACCGCCAGCAGCCTGAACAATATTGACCTCACATGCTCGCGCTACGGCAAGGGTTTTTCACCTGCCGACGATCAGGCTGACATACTGGGCTCCGCTCTTGTGCTCAACGCTCCAGGCTGCCAACAATACCATGCAGAACTGCCTGCTGCACAGGACCTGCATATGCTTGTCACAACCGAGGGCTTCGACCGCACACCTCCAGCCGCTGACGGCGGTAATAATCTGGAGCTGCATCGTCGCTACTGCAATGCCAGAGGAGAAACTGTAACCACTGCCAAATTGGGCGACGTACTAACAGTTGAACTAACCGTACAACCTGTGAAAAACGTGAATAACGTGGTGCTGGTGGATCTTACGCCCGGTGGCTTTGAACCAGTGCTGGAAAAAGACGGTGAGCAAGGGACACAAGAAGGCCTTATACGCTTTGAACGCCGTGAAGACCGTGCCATTTTCTTCACTAATTTGAGTGGTGAACGACAGATATTTACCTACAAGGTACGTGCCGCCACCAGAGGCCACTTTGTGTTGCCAGCGGCAACGGGTGAAGCCATGTACGACCCGACAACCAATGCCCATACGGGCGGCGGATATATTACCGTTGAATAGATTCCTCATCTCTCGAAAGGGCGATTCCTGTATACAGATGCTACGGGAATCGCCCTTGGTGTCAACGTGTCACACATGTACCACAATGAAAAAGAAGGGCGTAACACAGCAGGTCCACTCACAAAGACGGTGGAATTTCCTGAGGCTGTTGATCTGTCTCTTTTGTGTGCCCTCATGCATCCTGCTCACATGGCTCATATTTGCCCCCTGCCCCCATCCCCTGGATGGACGTGACTTTTCACGCGTGGTTCAGGACAGGCGAGGCAGTCTGCTCAGAGTCAGCCTTTCGTCCGACCAGAAATACCGCATCCGTACGCGGTTGACAGACATTCCTCCTGAGGCAGTAGACGCTATACTGCGCTATGAAGACAGATTCTTCTGGTACCACCCCGGCGTGAATCTCTTTGCCTTGATACGTTCAGCTTACAGCATCCTTACTGGGGGACGACGCATGGGAGGCTCCACCATCACCATGCAGGTGGTTCGCCTGATACACGGACTGGAAACGGGCAGTATACAGGCCAAGGTTATGCAACTATTGCTGGCCCTGCAACTGGAATGGCACTACAGCAAGGAAGATATTCTGGAGGCGTACTTCAATCTGGCCCCCTATGGCGGCAACGTGGAAGGACTGGGAGCAGCCGCCCTGTGCTACTTCCACAAAAGCCCGGCACAGCTTACCAGGGCGGAAAGCGCGGCTCTCATGCTTGTACCGCAAAACCCCATGCGCCGCAGGCCCTCTATATACAACCCGGCCTTTCACAATGCTCTGCGCCGTCTCAATGCCACTTGGTTTGGTCAGGAGGAAGACGCACCGCTGCGCGTGTATGACTTACACGACATGCCCTTTAGCGCACCTCACCTATGTGCTGAGCTGCTGAAACAGCCTGGGGATGACGTTGTCCGCACTACCCTCGACCCTGCAGCGCAGGAACGTCTAACCCGCCACCTGGCACGTTTTGCCGCCCGCAACAGTGCCTACGGACTGAATAACTGTGCCGCCCTCTTACTGCATTGGCCCAGCATGGAAGTCCGGGCGCTGGTGGGTTCAGCCGATTTTTTCAATACTGCCATTGAAGGTCAGGTAGACGGAACGCGAGCACGACGTTCACCCGGGTCCACTCTCAAGCCCATGATTTATGCACTGGCACTGGCACAGGGACTCATCCATCCCCACACCTTGCTGGTTGACACTCCGCGTACCTTCGCTGATTACGAGCCGGAAAATTTTGATGGGGCATTCCGCGGGCCTGTAGCTGCCGCCGAAGCATTGCGGGCGAGCCGCAATGTTCCCGCCATCGCGCTGGCCGCACGCCTGAAAAATCCCAATCTTTATGCTTTCCTCCGCCGTGCTGGTGTGCACTTTGCTGCATCTGAAGAACACTATGGGCTGGCCCTGGTTCTAGGCGGTGCCGAGGTCAGCATGCGCGAACTAGCAGGTCTTTATGCTATGCTTGCCAATAAAGGAGTATGGCGCCCCCTACGCTACACACTGAATGATACCGATGTACCAGATATGACGAATACAACGGACACGACAAATGCCCATCCTATTACCCCCTTGCCCCTGCTCTCGCCCGAAGCTGCTTTTGTGACACTTGCCATGCTGGAATCTCCAGATCCAGATCGTCGCATACGCTCCCAAAACGGCGTTATCCTTCCCGTACGCCTCAAAACTGGGACATCTAATGGTTTTCGCGATGCCTGGGCTCTAGCCCAGTTTGGGCCATATATTTTGGCTGTGTGGGTGGGAAATTTCAATAATAATGCTAACCCGCTTCTGGTGGGCGGACTTACGGCTGCCCCCCTCCTGTTGGAAATAGCACGCGCCCAGGCTGCCAATGAGCCCATGATCGACCCCTTTGCCACGCCCGCACCCGACCTCAATGTGGAACGCGTAACCGTGTGTGTGGCCACAGGTGACCTTGACACTTCCCTTTGTCCAGAAACCACAGAGACCTGGTTCATCCCCGGAGTTTCGCCCCTGATCCCTTCAAACATTTTTCGTCCCATTCTGGTGGACAAGATCACCGGCCTGCGTGCCTGTGCCCCTGAAGAAGGTCGCACCGAAACACGCGTGTGGGAATTCTGGCCCAGTGACTTAGCCACTATGTTTGCCCGCGCGGGACGCCCCAAGCCAGCGCCACCGCCCTATATGCCACAGTGTCTGCGCCAGTTGCAGGCCTCTGGAAGGGCTCCTGATATCGTGCAGCCACGTGAAGGACTTACCTACCGCAGGGCAGCATCAGGCAGTAGGGGAGAAGAAATAGTTCTTCTGGCACATGCCGAAGCAGACGTACGTACCCTGCACTGGTTTATCAACGGGAGCTATATAGGCAGCAGTCTCCCCGGAGAACCTCTGCTCTGGCAGGCCAGGGTTGGCGATGTGGTGGTTCGTGTGGTGGATGATGCCGGACGAGCCAGCCTACGTACGTTACGGGTTCGTCCAGCACCATAATACAAGCCCGGCTTTCTATACAACCATGTATCTTGATTTGAATGATGAATCGTTAGCCAACTGTTAGACGTATCTCCTTAAAAAATTGTTTGTTCAGGAAAAACGCGTTGCTAAAGTTCATACAGATATTGTTCTGTATACGTTTTGAACTGCCGCTTTTACGCATTTCAGAGACGCTGCCCCAAGGCCACCAGTGCCGCCGCATTGCGAGCGGCCATACGCAGGTTGTCATAACCTTCATGCAATGCCTCTGCCACGGTACACGGACGGTATACGGCATCTGTCACGGCATCAATGCCATTGGCAAACACCGCGGTAAAATCGCGTGTAAGGCAGCCACCGATAGCCATGACGGGTATACCTCTGCGTTTTGCCACACGAGCTACGCCAATAGGGGTTTTGCCATGGGCGGTCTGCCCGTCAATGCGCCCCTCGCCGGTAACTACAAGGTCAGCATTATGCAAGAGTCCGTCTAATCCCACGGCTTCGGTGACAATATCCACGCCAGGACGCAACCTGCCGTGTAAAAAAGCATAGATGGCCCCACCCATGCCTCCTGCGGCACCCGCACCGGATATTGTCATCATGTCCACACCCAATGTCTGCTGCGTAATGGTTGCAAAATTACGCAGATTGGCATCCAAAAAAGCAACCATCTCTGCTGTGGCTCCCTTTTGTGGACCAAACACGGCTGAGGCTCCCTGGGGGCCGCACAAGGGATTATCCACATCACAAGCCACATCAATAGTAGTTTCACCCAAACGTGCATCAAGTTCGGAAAGATCGATGGAGGCAAGGTCTCTCAGGCCTTCCCCGGTAGGGGCAATACTCTCCCCCTGCGAGGTGAGCAGACGTGCCCCAAGCGACTGCAGCATGCCTGCCCCGCCATCATTGGTGGCACTACCACCTATGCCAATAATAAACTTGCGCGCACCTGCATCCAGTGCAGAACGAATGAGTTGTCCTGTGCCCACACTACTGGTGTGCAAGGGATTACGGTTTGCCGGGGGTACAAGGGCTAGCCCACTGGCAGCAGCCATTTCAAGTATGGCAGTTAAGCCGTCACCACTAAGGCCGTAAAAAGCCTCTACAGGTTCGCCCAATGGACCTTGAACCTGAACTGTAACCCGGCGTCCCCCCGTTGCAGCGATGACGGCCTCCACTGTGCCCTCCCCGCCATCTGCCATAGGCACAAGAACATAGTCCGCCTGAGGGAATATTTCTCGAAAGCCGGCTGCTATGGCACTCGCAGCCTCTTGCGCACTGAGAGATTCCTTGTAGGAATCCGGGGCAATGACAATCTTCATACAACCTCCTGCAAATTGAAGGAACTCAAGGCATATACGCGGCATGGGTTTATGCCCGAAAGAAAGTAAATGCCGGTTGTGGCATCTTGCCATTCCCTAGAGAATGGCTATAGTACAAGCAGAGAAGCAGAAAAGCTATATTTGGCCGCCGGTATTCCACGTGCGGCTGGCAACCCCCCACTGGGAGCTGTACATGAGCATCAAAACTGTTCTGGCCTTTTTTATTGTTGTATGTTGTTCCTTTGCACTTGCCTTACCAGACATGGCTGATGCCGCCCGCATGGGGGGCGGCCGCTCTTTCGGCAGTAAACCCTTTATGAATGCTCCAGCTCAGGCACCCAGGCCATCGACGGCACAAACACAGGGTATGTCCCGACAGCAGGCACAGCAACCAGGTGCCGCAGCTACAGCCAGGCCCGGCGGCATGTTTGGTGGCATGGGCGGTATCTTCGGCGGTCTTCTGGCTGGTACGCTACTCGGTTCGCTACTCGGCGGGCATGGCTTTGCAGGCGGGGGGCTGCTGGATATTCTCTTCTTCGGCCTGCTTATTTACCTTGGATTCAAGCTTTTTGCATCCTTCCGCAATAACAGACGAACACAACCAGCAACAGCAGGCGCAGACGACGGGATAACGAACAAATACCGTACGACAGGCCCCATGCAGCGCTCAGACAACGCTACAGGATGGGATGTACTGCGTACCCCCGCGCAGGGAGGCATAAATGCCACCTCCGAACCGCAGATTTCTGTTCCCGACGGTTTTGATGTTGAGGAATTTTTGCGTGGAGCAAAAATGGCCTATACACGCCTGCAAAGCTCTTGGGACAAACGGGATCTTACCGACATCGCCCAGTTTTCCACACCGACGGTGCAAAGGATTGTACGTGAGCAAATGGCAGCCGACCCCAACCCTGGCAGAACAGAACTGCTGCTGGTTAATGCGCAGCTGTTAGGCGTAACCAATGAAGGACGCGAGCAGTATGCTCAGGTATTCTTTGATGTACTGCTACGTGAAACGCCAGACCAACAGACACCCACATCTGCCAGGGAAATTTGGCATTTTGTCCGTCCTGTGACAGGGGGCAACTGGAAGCTAGACGGCATACAGCAAGTCGAATAACCACGCATATTCAGGTATTGTAGCATTGCACGGGCTGGACATTAGGCTTCAGCCCGTTTTTAATTAGTGTATCAATAATCGGGAGACGGGAATGACCAACTATGTTGCGAAGCATGACAAACTCCTGCGCCACCTTGAAATGACCATCGAAATCGCCACCCCGGAATATTCCAAAGTAACCATGCCCATCACCGAGAATCACAAAAATGGTATGGGTGTAGCTCATGGAGGAGCCATTTTTGCCTTGGTGGATGTAGCCTTTGGCTGTGCAGCCAATGCGACAAAAACGAATGGTGTAGTCAGCCTGCACAGTTCTATTGAATTCCTGCGAGCGGGCACAGTATCACCTCTTACAGCTGAGGCCTTTGTGGTACGTGACGGAAAGCACATTCTCAATTACGATGTCAAAGTACATGACGGATCTGGCGTTTTGGTGGCCCGCAGCATGTGCGCCGGCTTTCAGACAGACATCCCCCTGCCAGACTAAACCTACCCTCACGGAAGGTTATGGCTTTCCACAATGCCTGCCTCATCTGCCATCGTAGATTCGCTTGCGGTCGGCGCTGAACCGCCTGGTGCTATGCCGGACACCTGTTCCTGTCGGAAATCGTCAATATGGCCAGCTTGTTGCGGTAGCATGAGATAGCTCGTCACAGATATAATACCTTGCACCTTGCGCGCTGCCTCAATGGCCAGATCTTTTTCCTGCGCATCTTGCACTACTCCCAGCAGTACTGCACGCCCTGCATTCACTTCCGTATCAATACGGGTCGATGAAAGACCCGGTGTGCTGATGAGTGCTGTCCGCAGCTTGGTTGCAAGAACAAAATTACTGATATCACTCTTTGCCTTTGTAAACCAATGTGCGGTAATGGAGCGCGGCGAGTAGCGTCGTGCGATGACAACCGCCTTTTCCTGCATATTACCCGGCACTTCACCTATAAGGAATACATGCCCATAGAAACTGTATACCGCAATCTCCATGCCACCTGTAAAATTCTCGTTAAGCAAGGCTGTTTTGATTCTTGTGGATAGTTTTTTATCAGTTGTCATTGTGCCCATAAGACGCTGGTCATCATATACGGAATAGGCACAACCATTGAGTATTGGCACCATAAATAGCAGTAAAAGGGTACATACTGTTTTTTGCATAAAACCTCCCTACGGCTATTCCTGAACGCGCTGAATGCGCGCCCCCACAGCCGTAAGCTTATGTTCAATGTGCTCATAGCCGCGGTCCAGATGATAAATACGACGTACCTCTGTCACACCTTGCGCGGCCAGACCGGCCAGCACCAGGGATGCGCTGGCACGCAGGTCAGACGCCATAACAGGAGCACCCGTGAGCTTTTGTACACCGCGCACCATGGCTGTGTGCCCGGAAACCTTGATTTGTGCCCCCATGCGCATCAGCTCAAGGACATGCATAAAACGATTCTCAAAGATACTTTCTTCTACAACACTGGCACCGTCTGCAAGACACATGAGCGCCATAATCTGGGCCTGCATATCTGTAGGGAAACCGGGGTACGGTTGAGTTTTCACATCTGTACCACGCAAAGGGACAGCGCAGCGGGCAAGAACACCTTCAGGCGTTTCGCATATCTCCATACCCATGCTATTCAGCTTTCGCACAACGGATTCCAACTCCTGAAAGGGGCAATTGTGCAGCAAAAGTTCACCGCCGGTAATGCCAGCGGCTACCATGAAGGTTCCCGCCTCGATGCGGTCGGTCATGACCGCATACTGGCCGTCACTCAAAGAGGTGACCCCCTGAATATGAATTACAGATGTGCCGTGCCCCTCAATCTTAGCCCCGCATGTCCGTAAAAAATTTGCCAGATCGACGATTTCTGGTTCTCGTGCTGCATTTTTAAGCACGGTTTCCCCTTCCGCAAGAGAGGCAGCCATCAAAAGATTTTCTGTGCCGCCCACAGTGGGCATATCAAAGGTGATGTGCGCTCCCTTGAGACGACGACAGCGACCAATAATGTATCCTTCCTCCAACTGGAAGCTCGCTCCCATCAGCTCCAACCCCTTGAGGTGCTGGTCCACAGGACGGGCACCAATAGCACAGCCTCCAGGCAGAGCCACGCGTGCTCTGCCAATGCGTGCGAGCAGTGGACCGAGACAAAGAACAGAGGCCCGCATGGTGCGTACCAGATCATAAGGAGCTTCCGGCAACAGATCGCCGGGGTCTACCTGCACGCAATGGTCGCTGTATGTGCAGGTGCAGCCCAGCATGTTGAGGAGCTTTATGGTTGTGTGGATGTCGCGCAGGTTGGGGACGTTGGTGACTCTGAAAGGCTTTGACAGCAGAATACAGGCAAACAAAATAGGCAGTGCCGCATTTTTAGAGCCGCTGATGTCTATGCCTCCGGTCAACGGAACACCACCTTCAATCACCAGCTTATCCATGCCTTCCCCCTGAACAACTGAATATTGTCTGATCTCTAACCCGCTGCGTTACCCTTTGCCAAATGTTCCCTGCAGCATTACAATGGTAAAAAGTGTGTAGGCTGTTTTCTAAAGAAAATCCAGACATCCCAACTGAAAAAAAACTTGCCAAGAAACGTATGATTGCATATTATTTTTGTCTGTGGCGGAAGTAGCTCAGTTGGCAGAGCACCTGGTTGTGGCCCAGGTGGCCGTGGGTTCAAGTCCCACCTTTCGCCCCATCAGCCTTACTCCACGCTGCATGGCGCGTTTTTTCGGAGCGTGGCGCAGCTTGGTAGCGCATTTGCTTTGGGAGCAAAGGGTCGCTGGTTCAAATCCAGTCGCTCCGACCAAGAAAATGAAGGCGGCAATAATCACCGTAAGTCCTTTTCTTTTCCCAACACCATTCCCAACACGCAAACATAAAAACTACCCTTAGGATTTGTACCGCCCACAATTGGTTTAATCTTACATTCTGCCCTGTTTTGGCAAGTATTTTACGATCAGGCATGTCTTTCATTATAGTCCTGCGACAACACATTTCCTTGAGGGAGTCATCAATGATGTACTATTATGGCCATGCATGCAGATCAGTGCTGCATCCCTTATTTTACCTATTACATGATTATTTCATTACATCCTGTGGAAATAAATCTTACCCTTGCGGGTTGTCCATTACCTGCTGGTCGGATTTCAGCAGCCATCTTGTGTCTATAGCTCCGGTCGAGTGTAATGCCATAGGGACAAAGGGCAAAAAATTCAGGCAGAGGTGTATGACCTGATACCACAAAAAAATTCTCGCCATCCACTT
>CAJOMG010000037.1:0-17500 GCA_905235595.1 uncultured Desulfovibrio sp.
CTACGGCATTCTGTGCGTCGTACAGCCGAAAACGATGATGGTACGCGCTGTAAGGTTCTCGCCAAAGACGCGCTTGAACACGTAGTCGTTGACAGGCGAGAGTAGCGGCTTGTTCATGGTTACATAGTAATCATGCCTGCGCGGGATTTCAAGCCCGGATACCGCTTTATTGGCGCCCAACTGCTTGATAACGCCCCAGGCCTGCTCCATGGCGGGATTCTTTTGCACATCAAGGATTGCCAATCCACAGCAACGTGAGCTAATAATACCAACCTCAGGGTAGAACTGTTGTCCACGCCTGGCTTAGGAGGCAACATGCGTATTTGCGCGAAACTCTTCAACGATATCAATTTTGAACCCGACGCCGTGCAGCCCTGCTGCAATGTGCACTGGATCCGCGTGCCGCGCTTTCCTTTTAATGGCGGCCCGTTGGATATGCAGGCCTACGCCGAGCACATTGGCAGTGTTATGGACGAACTGCAGCATAGTGGTCCCCTTTGCCAAGGGTGCCCTGACCTGCAGGAACATGATCTTGGTCAGAACCGAAATGTGTGTATCTTGTTCCGCACGGTCAGCATCAATATGCACCGTTATCAGTGTAACTGCCGCTGCGTGTACTGTGATTTGTGGCAGCATGCGGAAAAGGGCAGTGGCTATCCCATCCTCCCGGCGCTGCAAAGCCTGGCGGAGCAGCATGTGCTCGACAAGCAGTGCTATTTCAGCTGGGGTGGCGGGGAGCCGACCATTCTGAAAGACTTTGAAGCGGCCAGCAGCTGGATACTGCAGCAGGGCTATCCACAGTACGTCCACACCAATGCGCTGCGCTATTCCCCAGCAGTAGAAAGTCTGCTGCGTCAGGGGCGCGGTGCTGTCAACGTGAGCCTGGATAGTGCCTCACCGGGTGTGTACCGTGCTGTCAAGGGGGTCGACGCGTTTACAAGAGTTGTGGAACATGTGCGGCGGTATGCGGCTGCAGCCTGCACACCCGGTCTTGTGCACGTGAAATACATTGTCTTTGCAAAAAACAATTCCGTGAAAGAAATCGCGCATTTTCTCGACCTGTGCTGCAGCCTCGGTGTGGATGTGGTGCAGTATTCCTTGAATTTTGCGGAGCTCAACACCGGCAGTGCACAGGCCACATCCCTGCTGGGAGCGGCTTTTTTGCGTCACCATGCGGCAGAACTGGGTTTGCGTACGGAACCTTTCTTCATTCCCCCGGCAGAGATGGAAGCCATTGACAAGCTGGAACAGGAACATTTCGGCGCTGTGGCAGCACAGGCATAGCACGTCTGAAGCTGTTGCCACCTCCTGTGGCAATACATGCCCGTGCTGTGCGCTTCCCGTGAGGAATGCGGTCGCCTCTGCCCCTGGAATTTTTTCTTATGGTCAGATTACGCTGGCGCGCAGGACGGTTTTGGTTTACTAGCTATGGGATGCCATGGCAGTGAAGGCGTGCGGCCTTCCTGTCTGTTTTACCGGGCTGGGGTTGCCTGTGGAGGGTTTTGCGTTGCGTCTGCTGCGATGTCTTGCGCTGTTTTTGCTCTGCCCTTGCCTGTGCTCCTGTTTTGATACCGATACGGGGCGGCGTTCCCGAGTGCCGGAAGTCACTGTGCAGGAAATTGCTCCCCGCAGTGTGCCCCTGCGGGCAGAACTTTCGGCACGGGTCAGCGCCTTTCGCAAGGCCGAGGTGCGGCCACAGGTGGGTGGCATTCTCATGCGGCAGCTGTTCAGGGAAGGTTCCCTGGTGCAGGAGGGGCAATCCCTGTATAAAATTGACCCTGCCACCTATGAAGCCGCTGTGGCGAGCGCACGTGCCGAAGTGGCCAGGGGCGAAGCGAGGCTGCATGCCGCCGCTCTTACCCGCCAGCGCAGGCGTGCGCTGCTGGGCGTCAACGCCGTGAGCAAACAGGCCTATGAGGATGCTGATGCCGAGTATCTTCAGGCGCAGGCGGACCTGGATGCCGGCAAGGCGGCTCTGCGCGCCGCGCAGATACAGTTGCGCTACACGGATGTGCTGGCACCCATTACCGGCCGCATCGGCAAGTCTTCGGTGACGCAGGGGGCGCTTGTTACCGCCAATCAGGCTTCTCCTCTGGCTGTCATCCAGCAGCTCGATCCTGTCTATGTGGATATGACCCGCTCCATTCTCCCCATGTTGCAACTGCGGGAACGCTTTGCCAAGGGGGTCATAACACGCCCTGAGAACGGGGTCACGCATGTGCGTCTGGTCCTCGAAAACCAAACAGTATATCCGCTGCAGGGCGAGTTGCAGTTTGCCGACATCTCGGTGGATGAAAGCACCGGCATGGTATTGCTGCGTGCCGTGTTTCCCAACCCGGAAGGTGTGCTGTTGCCCGGCATGTATGTGCGTGCCATTGTTGAGGAAGGCGTTGAGGAAAACGCATTGCTTGTGCCCCAGCTGGCAGTGCGCCGCAATGCCAAGGGGGAAGCCAGCGTGTTTGTGCTGACTGCCCAAGATACTGTTGAGGAACGTGCCGTAGACGCTACAGAGCGCGTGGGCACAGACTGGCTGGTACGTAAAGGCCTGGCCGCCGGGGAAAAGGTGGTCGTGCAGGGTTTGCAACGTCTGAGGCACGGCATGCACGTCAAGGTGCATATCCTGCCGCAGACTGTGGACGCAAAGGCCGCATCCACGCCATAAGCAACGACCATGTCGCATTTTTTTATCAGCCGCCCCGTATTTGCCTGTGTGCTTGCCATCCTCATAATGCTGGCTGGCTCATTGGCCTTTGTGTCATTGCCCGTGGCGCAGTTTCCGCATATGGCACCACCCACCATCACCCTCATGGTGGACTACAGCGGGGCCTCGGCAAAAACCATTGAAGACGCCATCACCCAGCCTGTTGAGCAGAATATGGTGGGCCTGGATCGTCTGCTGTACATGACTTCCACGAGCAGCTCAGAGGGGCGCATGGTCATGCGCATGACCTTTGAGGCCTCTGTAGATCCCGATATGGCCCAGATGCAGGTGCAGAACCGCCTTCAGCTTGCCATGCCCCGCCTGCCGGACACGGTCAAAAACCAGGGCGTTCGCGTGCGCAAGGTTTCAGATACCTTTTTGCAGTATTATTCTTTTTTTGATACGACAGGTAAACTCCCTGTGGAGGATATTGCCGACTTTATCGCCTCCACCGTGGTAGATCCCCTGTGTCGCATCGACGGCGTCGGCGATGCCACCCTGTATGGTTCCCCCTATGCCATGCGCATCTGGCTGGACCCCAACAAACTGCGTTCTTTCAGTTTAACGCCCCACGACGTGATTCGTGCGATAGAGGCCCAGAACGATCAGATTTCCGTGGGGCAGATTGGTGGTCTGCCCAGCATGCCCGGGCAGGAACTCAATGTCACCCTGCTGTCACGGGCAAAGCTGGAAACGGTGGAGCAGTTTCGCAATATTGTGGTGCGCGTGAACCCCGATGCCTCTGCCGTGCGCGTGTCGGACATCGCACGTGTTGAGATGGGGCGGCAGAACTACGGCATTACTGCATCCTACAATGGACAACCCGCTGTCTCGGTGGGCATTCAGCTGGCCGAGGGAGCCAATGCTGTAGATACGTCTGCAAGGGTCGCGGCCTTTATGGACCGCATGCGGCAATTTTTCCCACCTGGATTGGATTATCTCATACCCTATGATACCGTGCCCTTTATCCAGCAATCAATCCACGGGGTATTTCAAACATTGCTGGAAGCGGTGCTGCTGGTGGCCATCGTAATGTTTGTCTTTCTCCAGAGCTGGCGTGCCACACTCATCCCCACGTTGGCCGTGCCCATCGTGCTGCTGGGCACGCTTGGCGTCATGGCGGCCATGGGGGGCACCATCAACACCCTGAGCATGTTCGGTCTTGTGCTGGCCATTGGCCTGCTGGTGGATGATGCCATTGTTGTGGTGGAAAATACCGAGCGCATTATCCGTACCGAGGGTCTTAACCCTCGTGAGGCCATTGAAAAATCCATGCACCAGATTGCCAGCGCCCTTATTGGGGTTGCGGCCGTGCTGGCAGCCGTGTTTCTACCCATGGCATTTTTTGGCGGCATGAGCGGGGCCATCTACCGTGAGTTTTCGTTGACCATTGTTTCTGCCATGGTGCTCTCCGTCTTTGTGGCCGTTTGCATTACTCCGCCGCTGTGTGCACTTTTGCTGCGCCCTGGAAACAGGCAGCCGCAACAGGGTTTTTTTGCCTGGTTCAATCGCCGGCTGGATAGTGCCACCCTTGCCTATGAGTCCATCGTAGCTAGCTGGATTCGCCACCGGGGCAGGGTTATGGTCGCCTATGTGCTGCTGGCCTGCGCAACTGTGCTGCTGTTGCGGCAAATGCCCACGTCGTTTCTGCCTGTGGAGGATCAGGGGGTAGTGGACATCAATGTTTTTTTGCCCCCCGGGCATACCCGTGAAGCCACTCTCGCTGTGCTGGAAGAGGTGCAGCACTATTTTCTTACGGAGGAACAGGAAGCCGTACAGGGGGTTGATATGCGAACGGGCATTGCGGCCGGCGGTTCCCGTGGGCAGAATGTGGCTTCCGGCTCTGCCAACCTCAAGCCATGGAATGAACGTAAGGACCCAAAGCTCGGGGCAGACGCCATCGTGCAGCGTGCCCGTGCCCGTTTTGCCGGGCATCCAGTGGCACGCATTCTCATTTCTCAACCGCCGCAGGTGCGCGGCCTTGGACAGGCCTCGGACATCTCCCTGCAGCTGGAAGATCAGGGCAATCTTGGGCATGAAACCCTTATTAACGCGCAGCGGGAGCTCCTGGATGCAGCTTCCCGCAGCCCGCTGCTGTTCAATGTGCGTACGACATCACTGGACGATATTCCACAACTCGTGCTGCATGTGGATGACCACAAGGCAGGCATGTACGGTCTGAGTGCCGATGCGCTTAACGAAGATATGACGGCAGCCTGGGGCGGCGTGTACGTCAACGATTTTGTGGACAGGGGCCGTGTCAAGCGCGTCTATGTGCAGGGGGATGCTCCATGGCGCATGCATGGCGATGACCTCGGCTTTTGGCATTTCCGTAACAGCGAGGGAGGCATGGTGCCTTTTGATGCCGTGGTCACGCCCGAATGGAGTTTTGGCCCATCCCAGCTGGAGCGCTTCAACGGCGTGCCTTCGGTGAGCATTCAGGCAGCTCCGGCGCCAGGGGTGAGTTCCGGCGATGCCATGGCCGAACTCGTGCGCCTTGTAAGTGATTTGCCGCACGGCATAGGGTTGGAATGGTCTGGATTGAGTTTTGAAGAACACCGTTCAGGCGGTCAAACAGGCTATTTGTACGCTTTGTCCATTCTGGTGGTCTTTCTCTGCCTGGCTGCGCTGTATGAAAGCTGGTCCATTCCCCTTGCCGTCATCCTGGTGGTGCCTGTGGGAGTGCTGGGGGCACTTGTGCTGAGCGGACTGCGCGGCCTATACAATGACGTCTATTTTCAGGTGGGCATTCTGGCTGTCATTGGCCTTGCTGCCAAGAATGCCATTCTCATTGTGGAGTTTGCGCAGGAACTGACGCGCCGGGGCAAAAGCCCTTCGCTAGCTGTGATTGAAGCGGCACGGCTGCGTCTGCGCCCCATTGTCATGACCTCCATGGCCTTTCTGCTGGGCGTCCTGCCCCTGACTGTCAGCCGGGGGGCCGGTGCCAACAGCCAGCATGCCATCGGCACGGGCATCATTGGGGGTACCTTTCTGGCAACAGCTCTGGGCATTTTCCTTATCCCCGTGTTCTTTGTGGTGATAAGCCACATTTTTGCCCGGAGTAGCAGGCACAACAAGGTTGGGAACAGCGAAGGGTAGACGATGACAGCACTTCGGGGTAACGCCGGCGTGGCGTTGGCCGGCACGCTTTGGATTGTGCTTACCGCCGTGTTGTGGTCTTTTCTGGGGCTGATCAGTAAATACTGCCTTGCTGCAGGCATGACCCCCATGGAGTGCGCGTTTTTTCGCGCTTTGTTTGGCTGTATGGCCTTTATTGTACACTGTGCCGTAATCGGGCAGCTGCGTTTCCCCTGCAGGCCCGAACTGCTGTGTATGCTCTTTGGCATGTGGGGCATTGGCTGCTATTATTCATTTGCCCAGTATACCATCACCTTCTGTGGCGCTGCCATGGACATCATACTGCAATATACGGCACCCTTCTGGGTGGCCGTGTTTGCCTGGCGCTTTTTCGGGGAAAGGCTGACCAGGGTCCAGCTTGTATCCATTGGTATCGCGTCTGTGGGCACGCTGTGCGTGTGCTGCTCGGGGGGGAGCATAGCTGAGGGCTTTTCCGCCTGGGGCATTGCCACGGGATTGGCCTCGGGCCTGTGCTACGCCACGCACTATCCCTTTGTCCGTTACTGGCAGGGCCGCTATCCCTCATCCGTCATCTTCACCTGGATGCTTGCCGGGGGTGCGCTTTCGTTGTGGCTGTTTCTGCCTGGCACGCATGACAGGCCAGCTCTGCCTCTCTCCGTCTGGTGTGCTTCGGCTGCCACTGGGATAGTATGTACCTATGCGGCGTTCATCTGCTATGCCAGGGCACTGCAGCGCATCAGCCTTGTGCGGGCTGTGGTTACCTCTGAGCTGGAGCCTGTGCTTTCCATGCTCTGGGTTTGGCTGGTTTTTGGCGAAAATTTCAGCCTGTCGGGTTGGGTGGGCAGTATGTGTATTGTTGTTTCTGTGCTAGTGCTGACACTTTCCCGTGCGAGGTAGCGTTCAGGCCATGAAGGCAGTGGAAGGCAGTGCGCTATTTCTTTGTGCGCTGGGGCAGTACAGAATCAAGGGGAATCTATAGCGTCAGGCTTGCCAATTTCGCTTGTAGTTGGCATACTTATCCGTATGACCGTTACTTTACCCAGTATCATTCTGGTGGGTCGCCCCAATGTGGGCAAGTCCACCCTGTTTAACCGCCTTATCCGCAGCAATCGCGCCATTACCCATGATCGTCCGGGAGTTACGAGGGACCGCATGGAGGGCATCGTGCGTCGCAAGGACAAGCCCGCCTTTCTTATTGTGGACACTGGTGGCATTACCTTGGATGCCCATGCGGCCGTGGTGGAGGGGCCAGAGGGAATCCGTGGGTTTGAACGTGACATCCTCAGCCAGACAGAAGCGGCACTGGCCGATGCCGACGCCGTGGCCCTTGTGGTGGACGGGCGTGACGGCTTGCTACCGTTGGATGAGCACCTGGCCGCCCATGTGCGACGCATGGGCCTGCCCACTATCTGTATTGTCAACAAGGTGGATGGCGCCGAACGCGAGGAAGAGCTGCTTGCCGAATTTCACAGCCTGGGCTTCGCTGTGTTGGCTGTTTCTGCTGAGCACGGGCACAACATCCGCATGCTGGTGGATGAGCTTGCCGCTCTACTGCCGGAGTCTGCTGCCGCTGCTCTTCCCCCACCGCCTGCACTGCGGCTGGCCATGCTCGGTCGGCCCAATGCCGGCAAATCTTCCCTTATCAATGCGATTTCCGGTCAGGAGCGCATGATCGTTTCAGAGGTGGCTGGTACTACGCGTGACAGTGTGGATGTGCGCTTTGCCCGTAACGGGCAGGAATATGTTTTTGTAGATACTGCTGGTGTGCGTCGGCGCACGCGCATTACTGACAGCGTGGAACAGTATTCAGTCAACGCAGCCATCAAGTCGAGTACCAAGGCGCAGATAACCCTTCTCACGCTGGATGCCACCGAGGGCGTGAGTCAGCAGGACAAGCGCCTTATGGACATGCTTGATACGCGCAAAACGCCCTTCATGGTGCTTGTCAACAAGTGCGACCTTGTGCCGCGTGCTGCCATTGACCAGTTGAAAAAAAATGTGGGAGAGATGCTGGCCTTCTGCCCCCATGTTCCTGTGGTGACCGTTTCTGCACTCACGGGGACTGGCCTAAAAAAAATATTGCCTCTGGCCCGTCAGATTCATGAAGAATGTGCCGTGCGCATTCCTACAGGGCAGCTGAACCGTGCTATGGAGGAAGTGCTGGCGCGTCATCAACCCCCTGTGGTCAAGCGTGTGCGCGCCAAATTTTTTTACCTCACCCAGGCAGAAACAGAGCCGCCGACCTTTGTGTGCTTTGTGAACGATGCAGACCGAGTGCCACAAAGCTATGTGCGCTACCTTGAACGGTCGTTGCGCAAGCTTTTTGGCATCAGGCATGCTCCCATGCGGATACACTTGCGTTCCAGCCACAAGAAAGAAAATATCTGAGCATTGTTTGCTTCATGGAGTACTATGGCCAAACCCCTGCGCATTCTTTTTCTTATGGAAGATCTCTGTTTCGGCGGTACACAAAGGCAAACGCTGGAACTTGCCCGTAGGTTGGATCGCAGTCGCTTTTCCCCTATCATGCTAACGCTGACAGGCCCTACAGATCTTGATGCCGTGGCCCTGGAAGCGCAGGTAGAATTACATCATCTGGGCGGTACCCGGGCTGTGCCCAGGCTTTTTTTTGTGCAACTTCCAAGTGCTCTGCGGCGTCTGCAGCCAGACATTATCGTGCCCTGTACGGCTTTACCCAATATCTGGGGGCGTATCTGGGGACGCGTGCTGCGAGCATTTACTGGAGGGCACAGGCCATACATTGTGGGTACCTGCCGGGGTGGAGGCGGGCCCGTCAGGCAGCATGAATACCTGCTCTGGCGGCTTGCAGACCATATTATCTGCAATTCCGAGGCATTGTATTCTGTGTTGGGCAAGTTTGGCGTTCCCTCAGGGCGTTTGCGTTATATTCCCAACGGTGTGGATACGCAGTTTTTCAAACCGGCGTCTCCTCCATCTTTGCGTGCCCCGCTGCTGCTCTGTGTTGCAAGGCTGGCGCAAGACAAGGATCATATGACGTTGCTTGAGGCTTTTTCACTGGTATTGCGCCGTCATCCTGAGGCTCTCCTGCGTATTGTGGGGGACGGCCCAGAGGAAGCAAAGCTCCGAAAATGGGCGGCTCAACACGAGGCTGGAAGCAGAGTAGAGTTTATTCCCGGCGGGCTGGACATGCGCGAGCACTATGCGGCGGCACGGGTGTTTACTCTTGCCTCTTTGCGGGAAGGGCAACCCAATGTTATTCTTGAGGCCATGGCCTGTGGGTTGCCAGTCTGCGCCACGGCGGTGGGGGGCATACCCCGTCTTGTCACATCAGGGAGCAGTGGCCTGCTTTCAGCATCAGGCGACGTTGCTGCCTTTGCTGAAAATTGCTGCCGTCTTCTTGACGACGGAGGCCTTTGTGATGCCATGGGAAGTTACGGCCGGGCATTAGTGGCGAAGCAATTTTCCTTTTCGGCCATGGTTCATGCTCACGAAGGTGTTTTCGAAAGTGTGTGTGCTCTTGTGCCAGATACATAATGTTTTTTTCTGGTTTTCAAAGAGGCTTCTGCCATGGTGAAAAATGCGTACAGATGCCCATGCCGCAGGGGGCTGTTTCTGCTTTGTATCACGTGGGCACTGCTCCTGCCGTTGCTCTGTGCTGTTTCGGTCATGGCTCATGCTGCCAGTGCTGTTTCCAAGGATGGAGCCAGCCAGGATGGGGGAGGGCAGACCGAGGCCATCGATGTTGCAATGCGCCCCGTGGAAGTGCGTGAACTCTGGACAGGATCACTATACACTTCCACCTACAGGGTGGGTGTATGCTTTGCTGCTACGGGAGCCCTGCGTGGAGTGGTGCACTTGAAGTTGCGTAGCGGCAAGGTGGATGTGTATCATATTATCGGCGAAGTTCGTAATAATGAGATTCGTGCACACCATTCTTCCGGACACAGCTTTACGGGACATCTGGTATCAGAGAATGGCGTGGAGGGTATTATCATCCTGAAGAATGGCATGCGCGTGCGTCTGAAAGGCGTGCGCGAACACAATGCGCATTTGGCGGACGGTGACTGCGCCCCGTTACCCTGACCTGTGCGGGTATATGTCGGTAGCGACGCTTTTGAGCGCAGTTATCCGCAAGTAAAGGAGTGCCCATGTTCTGGATATGGTTGCTGTTGGCTGTGACACAGTGCGCATTGCTGTATATTCTGGCTCGCAAGGGGGAAAGCCTGTCCGCCTTTGCACAGAGAGACGCCCATGCCAATGAAGACATGCCGCAAGCACAGTGGCCTTCTGTAGGTCTTGTTATCCCCGTCGCCGGGTGTGATGCCCGCATGGAAGATGCGTTGCGCAGTCTGTTGGGGCAGGACTACCCTCGCTTCACGCCAGTGCTGGTGACAGCACAGGCTGATGATCCGGCTGTGGAGCTCATCATACGGCTACAAACGGAATTTCCCTTGTTGCGTCATGTTACGTCTGGCGCGGCATCTGGCTGCGGCCAGAAAAATCATAATAGTCTGTGTGGCGTGGAAGCATTGGGCAATGCCGTAGACATATACGTCTTTTGTGACAGCACGCATATTGCTGAGGCAGATTTTTTACGGCATCTCGTTGGTCCTCTGGCACGTGGCGAAGCCTCATTTAGTACAGGATACCATATGGTAGAGCCACAAGATCCGCAGCGTGTGACACTGGCCTACGCATTGTGTGTTATATTGATGCGCATGCTTCAGGCCATGAGTTCCTTCACGCAGCTTTGGGGTGGGGCTATGGCCATGACGCGCAGTGCCTGGCATAAATATGGCGTGGGGCAGCTTTGGGGCGAAAATGTTGTGGATGACTGTTCGCTGAGTGCCTTGCTTAAGGTTCATGGTGAGGCTGTACGTCTATGCCCTGGAGCTTTGCTGCGTACAACTGCCGCCGATCATAACATGTCAGTATGGCGAGCCTGGATGGATAGACAAGTGCTTTTTCTCAAATTCTGTATGCCCGACCAGTGGCTGCTGTTGGGTGTGATGTGCCTTATGATGGCTGTGCCCCTGCTTTGTGCCACAGTGTGCCTGCTCGGCGGGTTGCTGCATTTGGGCAGCGGGGCTGGGGTGCTGCTGAGCGTCCTTTGGCTGGCCGGTATAGTGGGTGTCCTGAAACTCTGGCGCGGCTTTCTGTCCAAACCTGTAGCCCTGTGGCAGTGGTGTCTTGCCTTTGCTGAGGCTGTACGCATGTTTACTCTGGTGTATCTCCAAAGCATTCGTGCGCATGGGATTTTGTGGCATGGTCTTTACTATGACATTGGCCGTGGGGGCAAGGTGTTGCACATACATCGTAATTGATGCCGGGGTGTAGCAAGGGTAGCTTTTGACAATAGTTACAATCATGCATATAAACTGAATTTTCAATCAGTGTGATCAGACGGCAGTTTCAAGAGCATAGCATTCTTTCTTTCAGGTAAGTGGTTGCACCATGATTGCAATGTCAGACCTTTTTCGCGTCAGCCTGAGGCAGGTTGTGCGCCAGCGCAGTTTCGGGGTGATTCTTTCCATTGCCCTGGGCATCACGGCGTTCATCGTGCTGGCAGTACTCGGTCGTGAAATTCGTTACAAGATCGGCCAGGACATGGTACTCATGGGCGGGGTAAATGTTATCCAGGTGCTCATGGATGACGAGCAATACCCCGGTCAGCCATTGCGTGAGTTCCAGCCGGGAACCGTGGGAGCCCTGCGAGCCTTGCCCGGTGTGGGGATGGTGGGACGTAATGTGCGCCACAGCATTGTGTTTTCTCTGCGCAGCAGCGGTGAACGAACGATTCAGGTCGGCTTTATAGGCATTGACGATTATTTTGTAGATATATATTCGCTCGATCTGGTGTCTGGGCGTTTTTTGAACGCCACTGATATGGAACAGCACCGGCGCGTCTGCATGCTGGGGAGAGAGGCTGCCAAAAATCTTTTTGGCTCCGAGCAGGGATCCATAGGTAAACTGCTGTTTCTCGGCAAGGATGTCTTTGAGGTCGTAGGCGTAGTGAGCGGCGTCATGCTGGGCAGCTGGGGGCGGGGCGGTTTTTTGCCGTATACCACTATGGTGGACCGCAACTGGGGTACGGGTAAATTGGCGCGATTGTTCATTCGCGCAATCGGCTGGGAAGATGTGCCTCGCCTTGTGGAGCAGATTCCCAAGACCATACGCGAGCACCAGGTCGCGCCGCATATTGTTGTCCGCACCCAAGAGGATCAGCTGGAGCGGATCAAGACGACGTTTCTCTGGGTGGAGATACTGCTTTGGCTAGGGATAGCCGCTTCGCTTATGCTCGGTGGTTTTGGCATATGGTATGGCACCTTTGCCGCCGTAAGAGCCCGCACAAGGGAGGTGGGCCTCAAGAAGGCCATGGGCGGTTCCGACGCTGACATACTGGCGCAATTTTTGGCGGAAGCCCTGTGTAAATCAGTAGCGGGTGGCGTCCTGGGCATTCTTTTGGGTATTGCCTTGGTGGAGGCAGGTGCCTTTTCTCTGGGGACGGGGATATCCTATCCCTTGCTGACAGTCAGCAGTCTTGGCAGTATTGTTTTTTCCGCGCTTATTGGCATCGCAGGCGGTTTGTACCCTGCCTTGCAGGCCAGCCGTATGGACGTTGTGACGGCACTGCGCTTTGAATAGCGGGCATGGTGAAAAAAAGGTGGAGCATGCGAGCGGTTATTGTCGCCAAGGATCTTTTTAAGTGTTATGCCGGCTTTGCGCCCGTTCTTCGCGGCGTTACTCTTGAGGTGCTGCCTGGCGAAATGGTCGCCATCATGGGGCCCTCAGGCTGTGGCAAATCTACCATGCTGCATGTACTGGGCATGCTGCACGCGCCGGATTCCGGTTCTCTTGAAATATTGGGCAAGGATGTGCTCGGGTTTGATCGCGAGCAGACAGCAGCCTTCCGTCGTGGCAATATGGGCTTTGTCATGCAGGCCAGCAATCTCTTCGACCATTCCACCGTCTTTGAAAATGTCGAATTTCCACTGATTTACGAGCGGGTGCCGCCACAGGAACGCTGGGAACGGGTTATCCGTGCGCTGGATCTGGTGCGTCTTTCTGCCCGTGTTCACTACAGGAGTAATCGTCTGTCCGGGGGAGAGCAACAGCGTGTGGCCATTGCACGCGCCATGGTCAACAATCCGCGCATTCTTCTGGCTGACGAGCCCACGGGCGCACTGGATGCAAAAACCAGTCGCCTTATCATGAATAATTTCCGTTCTCTCTGCCATACTGGCGGTGTGGCCATGGTCATGGTAACGCACGATCCAAAGATGGCAGAATTTTGCGACAGCATCTACACTCTGGAAGACGGGTTGCTGCACTGCCAGCGTCACACCTTGCCAGAAGTTATGCCGGAAGAGACGCAAAATCTGCTGCAAGGGTATATGCCCGTTGTGCGTGGTGCCATGGTGGCCGAGCGATTTCCTGAGGCGTCAGGGCAGTGTATCATGGAGCAGGCCCACCGTCTTTATTCTGCAGGCATGCTCACACGTATTTATGCAATCAAGGGCGCGGGATTGCTGGGCAATCCTGAAGGATATGCTTTGCCGCTTGCAGTACGGCGCATCGGTTTTTTTCGCACACTTGCCGCATTTATGCATCTATTTCGCCTCAGCGAAGAGGGGAGGCAAGTGCGCAGATTGCGGCAGTGCCTGCCTGGCAAAGGTCGGTGGGGACGACGTTGGTGGAACCACTTGCGCGCATTCTGTGCTGGTGTCACCCTGGCAGGGTGGGGGCGTGAAGAGCATATTGAATTTTTCTATGCCGCCGGGGCGCATGGACCAGCTACTGCCGCGTGGGTTGCTTCACGGCTTTTGGGCATCCCTTATGGCTTTGCCGTTCGGGCTGCCGATCTGTTGCAGCCAGGCCTCGATTGGGCAACCTTAGGAGAGAATGCTGTCTTTATACGTTGTGATACTCAGATGACCTGCGATACGCTGCACGAAATGCTTCCTCAACTGAAGGCCAAACTTGAAGTGCTGCGTGACCCCTTGACACTTACGCCTCCAGAAGAAGAGCAGGAATCGCTTCCCACATATTTGGATGGTGTGACTTCGCCTGTAACTTTGCTGGCTGTCGGTACGCTGGCCAAACACAAGGGATACGATATCTTGCTCAGAGCATGTGCTATACTGCAGCATGAAAAATTGAATTTTACGCTTATTTTTGTTGGATTGGGTCCCGAAAAGTGGCATTTGCGTTGTCTGGCCTGGCGTCTTGGCCTGCGTCGCGTTGTACAGTTTGCAGGTCAGGTGCCTCATGCAAATATGGCAGATATATATGAACATGCACATATTTTTGTTGCTCCTGGCTGTAAAACACAGGATGGTGAGTCTGACGGCCTGCCTTCAGCCTTGGTGGAAGCTCTGGCCTTTGGCCTGCCCGTAGTGGCAACGGATTTGCCAGGGTATATGGAGGCAGTTCGTGACGGTATCAATGGGCGTCTTGTGCCCCAGGCAAATCCAGAAGCTTTGGCGGATATCCTGCGTGAGCTGATGCTGGATATGGCACAGTGCAAACGGCTTGGTGCTGCGGCACGGGCCTCTGTGGAAGGCGTTGTAAACGCCGATGCGACGGACGCCCGGCTGGTTGCATGCATCAAGACTGCTTGTGGCAAGGCTTGAGCCGGGAGAATGCACCATGAATTTTGAAGGGCTGCGAGTACTGGTTGTTGGAGATGCGATGCTGGATGCCTATATATCAGGGCAGGTGCGTCGCATTTCTCCTGAGGCACCCGTGCCCGTGGTGTCAGCGAAAAAACGCTGGTTTGTTCCTGGAGGGGCAGCCAACGTGGCACGCAATCTCGCCCGTCTGGGGGTTGAAGTGACCCTGGTGGGCCTTGTGGGGTGTGATGCGGACGCTGACTGCCTGCGCAACGAACTTTCGCGTGAAGGCATTGTGGATGCTCTGGTATCCTCGGCAACACGACGCACCACCCGCAAGGTGCGTGTACTTGCTCAGGGGCAGCAACTGTTGCGTTTGGATGAGGAAGAAACCGGGCCACTATCCAGTAAGGATGCCGCTGCTCTAGCAGAGCGTACGCGCAACGCATTGCGCGGCAAACATGCTGTGGTGCTCTCGGACTATGCGAAGGGTGTGCTTCTGCAAAGTTCTGGTGATTCTCTATGTCGTGTGGTGTTGGAAGATGCCGGAAGGCTCGGTATTCCCGTGTTGGTGGATCCCAAGGGGGGGGACTGGAAACGCTATGCCGGTGCACAGTGTGTCACACCCAATGCTGCTGAATTTGCCACTATTTGCGGGCGGGATCCTGGGGTTCCTTTAACGCGTTCAGAGCGGGCTTCTTTGGCCATGGAGTTGTGCGCACGTCACCATTTCGACAATGTGCTGATAACACGTGGACCAAAGGGTATGGCACTGTTTCGCCCTGAACACGAGCCGATGTACTGCCGTGCCGCTATGCGGGAAGTTGCCGACGTCTCCGGTGCAGGGGATACCGTCATTGCCACACTGGCAGCCTGCGTGGCAAAGGGCCTTTTCTGGCCGGAGTGCATGCGCGTGGCCAATGTGGCGGCGGGTGTGGCTGTGGGCAAAATGGGCACCGCACCTGTAACGCTGAGTGAGCTGAATGAGGCCCTGCGTGATGATTCAGATAATCCCAAACTGTTTACCTTGCCTGCTTTGCTCGACAAGATTGAGGATTGGCGAAGAAAAAATGAGAGCATCGTCTTTACCAACGGGTGTTTTGATCTCCTGCATCCAGGTCATATTTCGCTGATTCGACAGAGCGTGGCCCAGGGCGACCATCTCATTGTAGGTCTCAATAGTGATGTATCGGTGCGCCGTCTCAAGGGACCTACGCGACCTATCCAGAACGAGCAGGCCCGGGCATTGCTGTTGGCAGCGCTGTCTGGTGTCGATGCTGTGATTCTCTTCGATGAAGATACTCCCCGTAATCTCGTCGCAGCGCTGCTTCCAGACGTGATGGTCAAGGGCAGTGACTACAAGGTGGAAGAGATAGTGGGCGCTGACATCGTACTCAAGCATGGTGGACGTGTTTTTTTGGCTGATTTGGTCAATGGGTGCAGCACGACGGGCATCGTCCACAAAATTGACCAGCATGGCAGTAAGCACTGAACACGGATTTTGCGCTATGCAGCATATTTTTGCAGCCGATATTGGTGGCACCAACGCCCGTTTTGCGCGTTTTGCCTGTAAAAATGGCCGTATGTCACTGGAAAACGTGAAATGGAGCGCAACGTCTTCCCTGGCTAATGCAGACGACATGGTGGAAACCATGAGCACTCTGTTAGGCGTTGGCCCTGCTGCCGGCGATGCGCTGGCCGTTGCCCTGGCTGGCTCAGTGCACGGCTTGACGGGGCATTTGACCAACGGCAATTTGCAGCTGGACCTTTCAGATGCTGTGGAACACTATGGCTTTTGCAGATGTGTGCTGCTAAATGATTTTGTTGCAGAGGCCTATGCCACATTGAGCGAAGTTGGTGGGCATGCGCGTCATCTATATGGTCCAAAAGAACCAGGCTATGCCACGGCTCCCAGGGCTGTGGTGGGGGCTGGTACGGGACTTGGAGCGGCATCGTTGCACTGGAGCAATGCTCCTTGTGGTGGCTTTTCTGGAGCCGCTGGACAAGGGAACGGAGGCTGGGTGGCAGTGCCTTCTGAAGCTGGGCATGCCCCATTCCCTTTTGATGCTGGAGAGGAACAGGAATACCAGCAGGAATTGTCTCGTACCTTAAATCGAAAATGCGTTAGTGTTGAGGATGTGCTTTCGGGTAGAGGCTTGGTGCGCTTGCACGCTTTTTTGACTGGCCGGCAGGAAGATGCGGCCACTGTGGGGCAGGAAGCCCTTGGTCACAGCACTGAAACCCTGCAGTGGTATGCCCGTTTTTGGGGAAGATTCTGCCGTAGTTGGATATATACCACACTTTGTACAGGCGGCCTTTGGATAGCAGGGGGTATTGCGGCACGCAACCCCCTTTGTGTGACCTGTTCCGAATTCGCTTCAGAGTTAACGCGGGATATGACCTTGCCCGATTTATTTGCTCACGTCCCCATATGGCTCAGTGCCACTACAGAAAGCGGATTGTGGGGAGCAGCATATGCGGTTCAGGATAATATGATCACATATGCTGTGTAAGACGTGAAACAGGTCTCTTGCCCGCTTTTGACTGGACTGTAGAATATCCAGGAAAAACTGTTTACCTCCTCCCGGTAATCATAGATATCCGGGATCGCCATATTCATGTGATGCAGGAGAGTCATATGTTGCAGGCCCAACATCAGATACAACCACGAATGACGCGACAACGTGCCATAATTTTGGAAGAATTGCGAAAGCTTAGAAGCCATCCTACTGCAGATGAGCTGTACGCAATCGTGCGAGAACGACTTCCGCGTATCAGCCTGGGCACGGTGTATCGTAATCTTGATTTTTTGGTTGAAAATGGAGATGTCATATGTTTAGAATCAGCCGGTTCTACCAGACGATTTGACGGTGATATTTCCGCCCACCAGCATGTCCGCTGCATATACTGTGGACGCATTGGCGATGTAGCAACCATGTGTGAGCCTCCTTCTGTAGAGGGGGTGTATGCTGAAGGGTTTGCCAATATTCAAAGTTCACGAGTGGAGTACGATGGGGTGTGTGAAATATGTGCGCGCGATTCAATGTGTGCCCAGCATCAATAGGATATAGATAGCTTGCTCAAGCATTGCTTACATTATTGGAGG
>CAJOMG010000037.1:20000-23118 GCA_905235595.1 uncultured Desulfovibrio sp.
GGCGGATGCCTGGGCGTCGGAAGGCGAAGAAAGACGTGGTAAGCTGCGATAAGCCTCGGGGAGGAGCTAAACATCCATTGATCCGGGGATATCTGAATGGGGGAACCCGGCGGGAGTAATGTCCCGTCACCTACAGATGAATAGATAGTCTGTAAGGGGCTAACTCGGGGAAGTGAAACATCTCAGTACCCGAAGGAAAGGAAATCAAACGAGACTCCCTTAGTAGCGGCGAGCGAAGGGGGACGAGCCCAAACCGTGCGGATTCGTTCGTGCGGGGTAGTAGGGCTGGCATAAGTGATTCTTGAGTAGGCAGGGGAAGGAAGCTGGAAAGCTTTGCCAAAGCGGGTGACAGCCCCGTACCTGAACCTGAAAGGGACACAGCTGGTACCTGAGTACCGCGAGGCACGTGGAACCTCGTGGGAATCTGGGAGGACCATCTTCCAAGGCTAAGTACTCACCGACGACCGATAGTGAACCAGTACCGTGAGGGAAAGGTGAAAAGAACCCCTGTGAGGGGAGTGAAATAGAATCTGAAACCTGATGCTTACAAGCAGCGGGAGCCAGGTAACTGGTGACCGCGTGCCTTTTGCATAATGAGTCAGCGAGTTGATCTGTACTGCGAGGTTAAGCGTAAGTGGAGCCGTAGCGAAAGCGAGTCTGAATAGGGCGAGAGTAGTGCGGATCAGACCCGAAACCGGGTGATCTATCCATGAGCAGGTTGAAGCACGGGTAAAACCTTGTGGAGGACCGAACCAATACCGGCTGAAAACGGTTTGGATGACTTGTGGATAGGGGTGAAAGGCCAATCAAACCCGGTGATAGCTGGTTCTCCCCGAAATATATTGAGGTATAGCCTCATGGAATGTCTACCGGAGGTAAAGCACTGACAGGGCTAGGGGTCCTACCAGATTACCAAACCCTTTCAAACTCAGAATGCCGGTGAGATGTACCATGGGAGTCAGACGGCGGGTGCTAAGGTTCGTCGTCGAGAGGGTAAGAGCCCAGATCAACAGCTAAGGCCTCCAAGTTCATGCTCAGTGGTTAAGGTGGTGACGTTGTAGAGACACCCAGGACGTTGGCTTAGAAGCAGCCATCGTTTAAAGAAAGCGTAATAGCTCACTGGTCTAATGACGTTGCGCCGAAAATGTAACGGGGCTAAGCATGACGCCGAAGCTTTGAATTCCGCGAAGCGGTCTGGTAGGGGAGCGTTCTTCATGGGCAGAAGGGAAATCGTAAGGTTTTCTGGACTGTGGAGAAGTGATTATGCTGACATGAGTAACGATAAAACGGGTGAGAAACCCGTTCGCCGTAAACCCAAGGTTTCCTGGGTAAAGGTAATCTTCCCAGGGTTAGTCGGATCCTAAGGCGAGGCTGAAAGGCGTAGCTGATGGAAAATGTGTTAATATTCACATACTTGTAGTGGTGTGCGAAGGAGGGACGCAGGAAGGTAGGCAAGCCGGGTGTTGGAAGTCCCGGTGCAAGCTGGTAGGCATGATCTGGAGGGAAATCCGCAGATATTAGCCGAGAAGCGAGACGAGAGCCCGCAAGGGTGAAGTTGCTGAGCCTCAACTGCCAAGAAAAGCTTCTAAGTATAGCCACTTCAAACCGTACCGGAAACCAACTCAGGTGGGTGGGATGAATAATCCAAGGCGCTCGAGAGAACTCTGGCCAAGGAACTCGGCAAAATAACCCCGTACCTTCGGAAGAAGGGGTGCTTCTTTGGGTGAAGTTTATAAGCTAAAAGAGCCTGAGGGAGCCGCAGAGAAATGGTGGTGGCGACTGTTTACTAAAAACATAGGTCTGTGCGAAGTCCTAAAGACGACGTATACGGACTGACGCCTGCCCGGTGCCGGAAGGTTAAAAGGAGGAGTCAGCGCAAGCGAAGCTTCGAATTGAAGCCCCGGTAAACGGCGGCCGTAACTATAACGGTCCTAAGGTAGCGAAATTCCTTGTCGGGTAAGTTCCGACCTGCACGAATGGCGTAACGATCTCCACACTGTCTCGGCCAGAGACTCGGTGAAATTGAAGTCGCGGTGAAAATGCCGTGTACCCGCAGAAAGACGGAAAGACCCTGTGCACCTTTACTATAGCTTGACATTGGGATTTGGGACTGCATGTGTAGGATAGGTGGGAGGCGCTGAACCCTGTACGCCAGTATGGGGGGAGCCACTGTTGAAATACCACCCTTGTTTTTTCAGGTCCCTAACCCTTACCCGTGACCCGGGGAGGGAACAGTGTCTGGTGGGTAGTTTGACTGGGGCGGTCGCCTCCTAAAGAGTAACGGAGGCATGCAAAGGTTCCCTCAGGCTGATTGGAAACCAGCCGTCGAGTGCAAACGCAGAAGGGAGCTTGACTGCAAGAGAGACATTTCGAGCAGGTACGAAAGTAGGTGTTAGTGATCCGGTTGGTCCCGCATGGAAGGGCCATCGCTCATTGGATAAAAGGTACGCCGGGGATAACAGGCTGATCGCATCCAAGAGTTCACATCGACGATGCGGTTTGGCACCTCGATGTCGGCTCATCACATCCTGGGGCTGAAGCAGGTCCCAAGGGTACGGCTGTTCGCCGTTTAAAGTGGTACGCGAGCTGGGTTTAAAACGTCGTGAGACAGTTTGGTCCCTATCTTCTGTGGGCGTCGGAGAATTGCAAGGGCCTGTCCCTAGTACGAGAGGACCGGGATGGACGCACCACTTGTGGACCTGTTGTCGCGCCAGCGGCACAGCAGGGTAGCAACGTGCGGAAGGGATAACCGCTGAAAGCATCTAAGCGGGAAGCCTGCCTTAAGATAAGTTCTCCCTGGAGCAATCCCTAAAGGGCCGAGGAAGACTACCTCGTAGATAGGCCGGAGGTGGAAGCGTCGTGAGGCGTGGAGCTGACCGGTACTAATAGCCCGTGCGACTTTTTGATCAAGAAACTTCCTTCCTCCCTGTCAATTATAGATTTCGTTGACAGCCATGGAGGAGAGGGTACACCCGATCCCATTCCGAACTCGGCAGTTAAGCTCTCCATCGCCGATGATACTGCATAACGTCATGTGGGAAAGTAGGCCGCTGCCAACGATTGTTCAAGGCCCCCTCGCTGCGTACCGCGCAAGGGGGCCTTACTCTTCCCCACTCCT
>CAJOMG010000038.1 GCA_905235595.1 uncultured Desulfovibrio sp.
AAAAAAGGAGAACAGGGGTGAGCAGACTATGGAAAGTGATTACTGTGGTCATGGTAATTCTTTGTCTGGCTGTATCAGCAGGAATACTATACGGGAAAATTGCGCTTGAGCAGCGTATTCTGACGATGGTCAACGGTACGCACATATCTGTTCTTGGTGTGCCGACAGTGCTTACTGTTGCTCGTGCCGGAGTGAATCCGCTTACGGGTATAATTTCCCTGGATGACGTGCATTTTTCAGTTCCTTCCGAGGGAACGCTGTATGCCAGGAATATAACTGCATACGGGATTCCCGGCAAATTTATTCTTGCCTTTGCCGGAATGGGGCGGATAGATCAGGAAGACGTATATATCCCGCATGTTGTGGTCAATGAGTCCTCTATTGAAGACAAGGAAAGGTTCGTCATTACCTTTGAGAAGATGGTTTTTTTTGAGACATTCATCCGAACGGCCTTTATTGAGAGCATATTGCGGGGAGAAGCCTTTGACGCCAGCAGACTTGAAGGTGATATTGTAGCTCGCGGCTTCGAGCTTGCGGGTGTACAGCTGCAGCAGAAAGACCTGGGGCAGCCCGGTCATGTGCTGGCGGAATTTGGAAAGATATCGTCACAGGATTGTGCCGAAGGGCATATCGGCAATCTTATGGTAGAGCATTTTTCAACGGCCTTTGACGAGAACAGGATTGATGTCGGCGCCTTCAATATTCGCAATTTCAACGTGCCGGATTTTCAGAAAATCGCAGATATGGCTGCGCCGCAGAATTACGAGAAGATACTGACCTCGGTTAATGGCAGAGAGCTTCTGGATATCTTTTTCTTTGGCGAAGAGCCCCTATTTGACCATGTTTCTTTAGCAGGGGTTATTTGTCATGCGGGTTCTGTCACACTTTCCTTGGATCTGCTTGAAACCTATGTGGATCAGACAAAGAAAATCGGCACCAATCTGCGAGGCCTGAAGATTGTCGGTCTGCATGAGGAGGGAATACGTCTGCCCGCTGAACTGATGATCAATGCAGACTTCATTGCCAATTACGCCGGTGCTGATCTTGTTTCTGATTCTCTTGTGGAAGTCCCTGATTTTGGTAGATTTTCCTATCACGGTGTGCAACGGGGCAATCTTCTGGAATTTTCGGATATGACCTTTGCCTACGAGGATCATGGGGGACTCGCCTGGGTAGTTTCGAACCTGGTGGATTCTGTTGATGAATTGCAGACATCCCTAAAGAGCATGACGCAGCTTGCTCTGGCAGAACATGGGGAACATCCGGAAACCCTTGAAGTGTGGCAGGGAATTCAGTCGTTTATTGAGCACCCCGGCGTCATTGCCATTTCTACCAGGCCTGGTGCTGCTGTTTCCATGGACAATGTGCAGCTGGTCTTCAGCAACCCCGGGCACTGGTTAACGGTCAGTGTCGAGAAAGGGACGCGCCCGCTGGTAGATCAGGTGGCAGATATCTATGCCCAGTGGAACGAAACCCATAAGTAGTAGAAGAAATCAGGAATATGGTTATAGCCTTGAGTATATATCCTCAAATCCTCCCCTGACTTTGTCAGAACTAGAGGCGGGGGAGGATGTCTAATATATCCCAGAGAAGTACTTGCGGTGTATTTCGATTCGCAGCCGAGGCATCGTATTTCGATATAGCTGGCATGATTCTGTATGCTGGCTTAATAGAATTTTGCTACAGGGGGTAAACAGGTTGTAGTTGAATGGATGGCATGCTATGGTTCATATTCAGTTGAAGTTGGACACATATTTTGGGCACATTTTATAGCCAAATCTGGGCACATTTGGCACACTTTTTATTAAAAAAACATTTATAATTTCAGTATATTACTATATGAATCCAATGCCTTTTAAGCAGAGAGTCGCAGGTTCGATCCCCGCACGACCCACCATTTTATAAAATCACGAAGCCCCACAAAGCCTCAAAATCCTTGTGGGGCTTCACTTTTATACTATGCATCGCGTTGTGCTATGCTGTAACGCAAATTACAACCAAACATACCTATGCCGCAGTTTGCCATCATTATTCCCACACTGAACGAAGTAGAGAACATCTCTCCACTGCTGGCTAACATCCGCGAGAGCATGGGGGATGATGCGTCCTGGGAAGTCATCTTTGTGGATGATAATTCCGAGGACGGCACCTGGCAGCAGGTGTTTGCCCTGGCGCAGGAGGATGCTCGCATCCGCTGCTTGCGCCGTATCGGGCGACGGGGGCTCGCCTCGGCTTGTATTGAGGGTATGCTGGCCACATCTGCCCCCTATCTGGCTGTAATGGATGCTGATCTGCAGCACGACGCGAGCATACTGCCGCAGCTCTTCGCGGCACTCACCTCCGGTGAGGCCACTGTGGCCGTGGGTTCCCGCTATGTAGCCGGAGGCGGTGTCGGAAACTGGGATGCAACACGCACGGGCATGTCCCGTTTTGCAACGAGGCTTGCCTCGAGCAGCCTTCTGGCCCCGTGTCAGGACCCCATGAGCGGCTATTTTGCCGTACGCCGAGACATTATAGACTCCGTTGCCGAAAAGATTTCCCTGAATGGCTTCAAGATACTCTTTGACATTCTCTCCATGCCGGGCATTCCGCTCAAAGTCAAAGAAATTCCCTATGTGTTTTCTACCAGGATGCATGGCCACACGAAGCTGTCGCCTTCTGTCATCTTTGATTTTGCCTGGCTGCTCACCAAAAAGTGGTGCAGCAGTGTGCCCATTGCCAATTTTCTTGTATTTTGTCTCGTCGGTCTTACGGGCGTACTCGTACACTACGGCGTGTTGTATCTTCTGCTGCGCTCACAGAATTTTGTTCTTGCCCAGACCATTGCAACCTATGCCGCCATGACATCCAATTACTTTCTGAATAACATTGTGACATTCAGTTCGTATAGACTGTCGGGCGTAAAGAAGGCAAAAGGCTACATCAAGTTCTGCCTTATCTGTTCGTTCGGTGCAGTCATTAACATTGCCTGCGCGCATCTCTGTTTTTCCATGGGAATGGCCTGGTTTGCCGCCGCCGGCATCGGCATTGTTGCCGGCTCCATACTGAATTATATTTTTTCACGCCATTTTATCTGGAAGTAGGCTGGTGTGTGGGTGGAGACTCTTGAATCTCGTACAAGGATTTCTTTGGTCAACATACTTTCCATTATATGTTGTCTCCTGTTTGCATATGCCTTTTACAGAAATGCCCTTAGGATTTACTACAATTTCCCATACTCCTATTCATGGGGTGAAATCTTCATAAAATACACCGATGCCTATATCCGACGAGGCCTCCTTGGGGATATTCTTTACCGCATTGATGCTGTTATTCCTGTAAGATATTTCTGGACTATTACTGCAACGTGCATTGCTGCAGCCTTTTACGGCATTTCGTATAGAGTCATCTCCAAACTGTTCGACAGTACAGCCACGCTCATTCTGTTTTTCACACCAAGCTATTTCATGTTTCTGATCTATGATCCTGCAGTCTTTGGCCGTAAGGATTTTATCATACTTCTGGCAATGTTCGCCATATGCTACATGATATATCGAGCATTGACTGGCAGATCTTCATTTATAACATGTCTAATCCTGTCAGAAGTCTTCTATTTTATTGCGCTGCTCACACACGAAATGGCATTCTTTTTTGTCTTCGTACCATTCTGCCTTATGCTATGCATGAAAAAAAGTGCTTTTGAACAGTGGTGCTTCATTCTTGCTGCTGCTGTGACAGTGGTGCTGAGCCTGTACCTTATGCTTTGTTTTCAGGGTACGCCTGAAATGAGGGAACAGATGTTCCAGCAATGGCACAGCAGGTATCCGCTTTTTGACAGAGAACACATGGGCGGTATGGAATTCATCGGTGTTGCTGCCCAGAACTGGCTTTTTGATGCCATAAACATCATGACCGGCAGCATCAGCATGCCATCCTTTCTGCTGGCCTTTCTGCTTTCCATCCTTCCCTTCTGGGTCTGTCTTGACAGAAAATCCTTCCCTCTTGCCTGCAAGAGCTGTTTCGGCAAGCATTTTTACGGGTTTTTCTTTATTATGCAGGCGCTGCCCCTGATCACGCTCATGTTCATATTTACCGACTACGGACGAATTCTCTCATACTGCTGCATTATCTGCCTCATGTCTTACTGCACCATCATGTATGCCTACAGATGGCACAACCCCGACTACAAGTATATGGGGCCTGTCCTCTCCCTGCAGACCCCGTTGCGGCTGACAATCATCCTGCTGTACCTCTACGCCTGGCGACTTGTGCACTGTGCAAGTAGCTGGGAAAGCTTTATCGAACCGCACTTTTACCTGCAGTTCTTCCGTTATCTTACACAGTGAGGAGATTTTTGCTGCTTGCGGCATGAGTTTCAAGGCAGTTTCCATTCAACCCAGAGCAGCATAGCAGGATGCAATCTGTTCTCTGGCAAAGTCCGCGTCATACCGTGAGACATATTTTGCCTGTTCACGCGCAGCATCGGTTTCTGCCAGACGCTTGATGATGATTTTCTCAAGCTCCAGCCAGGGAATCTCCCCGCGCTTGACAGATTTAAGCTGTTCTCGCGTAGCCAGCGGAAAAGAAATTTTCCCCGTAGCATAGAGTTCCTCCATCTGGTCGCACGCCCGCAGGGCATGCGAGAGCGCCTTGAAGTCCACCCCCTGATTCTGCTCGGCGGCAATGACGCGGTCGCCGTATTTTTCCATGTCTGCTGTAACACGGCTGACAAATTCACGTAAGCGGATATTGCCCATATGGATCTTACCGCAGAGATGGAGGGCAGGCTGCCCGTCCAACTCCTGGCGTACACAGTATCTGTGATCACCGCACTGTGTTGCCAGATCGGCCAGTACATCCCTGAGGCGCATTGCATGCGCAGGCTCAGGCCAGTTATGCCTTAGCCATTGATACACAGTTCGCAGAGCCCCCAGGCGAGAGCCCTTGATGCCGTATTTTTTGGCTTGTCTCAGGCTGTAGTCTGCATAGGCGCGGCAGTTTATGGTATCATACAGGCGTTCGGGATGGGCAAAGACAGCATCAAGCCGCGGATCACGATAAAGGGTGCACGCCTTGTTGGAAGGTGAGAATAGCAAATCTGTCGCCCCTGTGTCCCCGGCTGGCAGGAGCTTGAGCAGCCAATGCTGCGCAGACCAGAGGTCAATATCCACATCCCCGGCACAGTTGCGGCGTTCATTGTCACCGCTTGACCAATGCAGACTGTGTGGCAGCTCGCCAGGCGCAGCATGCTCGAGATATGGAAGGAAAATGCCGCGCACATCAATGTCGGATTTGCCCTGCATGTCCGTGCCGTAGAGCCGCGAGCCAAAGATTGTCAGATAGAGCAGGGTGGCGTTCTTATTACGGCAGAGGGCTGTGGCCTGTTCCACAAGCTGCTGTGTCTGTTGCCTTTCCATGGCAGCCACACTGGCGTTTCACCCTTATTTCAACAAGGACATTTGCCTGGTTGTATTCCTGATGGCGCTTCACATCGCGGTTATTCTCTCCATTCTACCAGAGACTTGCCAATGTCATAGGCATCCTGGCACTGTTCAGGCCAGTGTTTTTCGCGCCATGCGGCCTTGGCCGGTTCAGAGAAAATGGATGACTCGTACAGGGAATAGTCCTTGAACTGGTAAGTGTCATATGCCCAGAGGGTGCGAGGAGGAATGCGGAAATGCCGCGTGGTGAACTGTTCCATGATGCGCAGTCTTTCCTTCATCTGGTACTGACGTACATGCTCTTCCGTCATGTTCATGGTGTAAATGTACGCCGAGGGCATTTTCTTGGGAAAAACAGTCGGGATTTCATTGCTGTACAGATAGTTTGAAAAAAACAGTCGTTCAATGCAGGCTGTCAGTCCCGAGGTGATGTTCATAAAATAAATGGGAGAGCCGAACAGAACGGCATCCACCTGTTTGACGCGTTCCAGCACTGGGGAAAGATCGTCCTTCATGGCGCAAATACCGTGTTCCCTGTCTTTGCGTTTACAGGCGAAGCAACTGATACAGCCCTTAAAATTCAGGGAATAGAGATGAACGATTTCAGTTACCGCACCGGCATCGACTGCACCACGCAGGGCATGACCCAGAAGTTCGGCTGTGTTCCCCTTGCGCCTTGGGCTGCCGTTAATGGCAAGAACAGTTTTTGAAGACATACATTACCCCAACATTGTACTATTATTGATTGATTCTGCATATGCTGTTGTGCTCCTCTTGACAAGATACAACAGTACGGTTTGTTTTATACTTCATGCGTAGCAAAATGGTGCTGGAGATATGCTGGTTAAGGGAGTTGTCTTGACAAAATGGCGCTAAAAACAGCATAAATGTAATAAGTTATTCTATTCTAGCAAAAAATGAGGATATTACAATGAGCCTACATGGATTGACCAAGGGAACCAACCTTGAAAAGATAGCGGAAACACTGGCCCTGGGCGAGGCCCATGGTGTAATGATGTACTATGCCTTGGCACGCCTGGCCAAAGAACAGGGTTACAATGATGTGGCCGCTGATTTCATTGAAGCTGCTAACCAGGAGGCCGTGCATGCAGGGTTTTATGCCACCCTGAACGGCAAATATCCTAAGGATTTTTGGGCCATGGTGCGTGGCCTCATGGCAGCGGAATCCAGCGGCGATGCAAAGCTCATGGGCCTTGCTGAAAAATTCCGTGCCGTCGGCCTTGCTGCAGCCGCAGACGAAGTTGAGATTTTTGCCCGGCAGGAGGGACATCACGGCGAGCTGCTCAAAGGAATCCTGAAAAAATATCACCCGGAACTACTGGATGCTGGCAACCAGAAAATCTATGTCTGCGCTTGCTGTGGTTACGAATACGTAGGCAATCTGGATGAAGAGCCGGAAGACTATGTCTGTCCCCTTTGTGGACAGCCGAAACGCGTTTTCCGCCCGAAAGAAAAATAGTCGGGAATAACTGTCATGCTCATTATGTAGGTTGGCATGATCTCATGTAACAAATGCGTTACAAGCGTTTTTGACAGGAGGCTTCAGATCCTTAAGAAAGGAGTTTAAAAATGACTGATGAAGAAATCATCAGGGCTTTTCATGCTATGTGGGACAATTTTCCTGAACCGGTGACCATAACGCAAAGAAGCAGAGAAATCATCGCCGTAAATACGGCAGCTGAAAAATATGGCCTTAAGCCTGGCATAAAATGTTCTTCCATTGGCAAGCCGGAAGATCATAAGGGATGTCTCTGCAACAAGGCGATTGATTCCAACCAGGCTATTGGCGTCTCCTATGACGGGCCATTAGGCAGGGCTTATGGATACTGGATTCCCGTATCCGGGCGACCTGAATGGATCCTTCACTTCAGCGTAGGCAGAGCCTGCAAGTACGAGGAACTAAAACGCTAGGGTGTAACTGCAGCAGAGCGCGTCCGTCCCTGATAAGGAACTAGGGCGGGCACGCTCGCATAACTGCAGGGCAGTTTTTAGTTTTCAAAGAGACGCAGAATCCACCATTTTCGCTGCCCAGGTTTCCGGACATAGAGACAATTCCAAGATTCAAGGGCATTTTTTTGCACACGGCTGCATGGGCCCGTCAATCCACAGGATTCGCACAACACGCTGAAACCTGGTCTGTCTCCACGTATTGCAAGGTATGTGTCCGGTGACCCACAACTGGGGCATGGCTTTGGCTTCTGTTCTTGTTCCAATGTTTTTCCTGGTGTGAACGAGGTGTTTTATAGCGCCTTACAAGGGGCTCTCCAAGTCGAGATCATCTATGTTTTTCCACATAGTTGGACATACGGTCCCACATGCCGTTGTAGTCACCAGGTGCGCTTAAGAAGTCATGAACCTTCCATACTCCGTCTTCCAAATAGAGCACCCAGCCGGCAGTAGTGGTAGCCGTACCGTTAGTCTCTGCCAGGTCGAAGAAAACCTCGGCCATATCTCCTGTCAATAGCTTAGGCCGAATATTAGTTACCTTGATAGGTGTGACAAGCCCCAAGTCCCAAGGGTGATATTCAATGAAGCAGAGCTTATCAAAAGACTTGCCTTTCTCGATTTTTCGGACCTTTTGGTATAATTCCTTATAATCTTTGGCGCAAAAGAGAGAGTCAAGGATAGCAAGATGAACAACATCCTTTGTAAATTCTTCGTTCACACGCTGGTATATTTCCCTGACTCTGGCAACGACGGCCTCTTCTGTCCACTGATCAGCAGCAGTTGCAGCGTGCGCTGTAGCACCAGAGAACATTCCAACAATGCTATCACTAAAGGAATTGACATGATTTGTTCCGCTCAAGCTATTGTCTGTCAGCATCAGCGGCAGTATAGCGGCGAATATACAGAATAGCTTTTTCATAAATTTCCTTCCGCATTTCCTTATCTTTTTTTCGCTTTTGGCGTGTCTGGACCAATATCACGATTCTGGATGTTTGGGTTGAACGGATTGGGGTCAAATACATTTTTTGCTCCGGTCTGGTCAGCCAGAGTAATGGTGCCGAGATTTTCTGTAGGATGATAAATCTCACTGCCCATCAGGTAAAACTCGCGATCAATGTTGAATAAGGTGGAATCCCCGTTATTGGCGAAAAATCTGCAGTCATTGAAAATCACGTTACAACCCTGACTATCGATGAGCGCAAACTCTCGGTTATGGAAGAAGTCGCAGCTTCTAAGCTGAACGCTGTCTGCGTTGCGCAGCAGCATGATGCCGTAGGTGCAGTCGTGAATTTTTGACCAGTTCATGGAGAAGTCTCTCGTGCCGTCAATGTCTAGTCCGTAAGTACCACAGCCGTAAAGGTCGCAGTCAAAAAGGAAGACTCTCCATCCGCGTTTAATGCCTATGACACCACCTTCACAGTGGCCGTCATCGGTATGACCAATGGTCAGGTTTTTTACAGTGCATTGCTGACAATCGACGAAACGCAGGCAGAATGCGTAGCGCGGCTCCACTACAATGCGCGAATTGCCCTCGCCCTCAATAGTCAGTTGTTTCATGTTGACCAGTGTCAACTGGCGGCCGTCAAACACTTCCTCGCTGACAACAGCCTCTCGGCCGCCTGCAACGCCGTCTGAAACATCAGGCATCCACATCTTGTATTTCGTACGGAACAGATTCTGGTCACGCAGCATGGGCGTCAGGTTGATTTCTGTATTTTCCGCCACCAGCACGTTGCGTCCGGAGCCAAGGGCGTTCAGAAACTGCTCGGCAGTGGTTACACGAATGTAGTCATCGTTGTTGTAAGTAATGTGCTGACCAAAAGCACTGTCTTTGGATTCCGCTTTGCGGAGAGTCGTCTGGGCCTGTGTAGTCACTGCTGTTGCCAGCAGAAAGACGATGATTGTTACAATCAATTTTTTCATAGGATTTTTCTTCTTGTTAGTGCTGTTTCAAATTTTAAGGTTGTTTTGCCTGAACCCTTCTACTGTGAGCTATAAACCTTTGCAAGCTTCCATACAAGAATGTGCATTGAAATACCAAAGATATTACGTTAGAAGATTTGTCATACGTTGCTCCCGCAGGGAATGTGGTTTGAAATGCGGATGCAATCCAACCGCCTGCACTGAACAAGACGGCATTTTTTGTGAGGTTTGCATGGAGAAAGAGTATCTACTGGTGCCCATTGATGCCAAAGAGAGTTTTTTGCTGGACTTTGGTGCCACTGGCATTCGGCCTGTATTACAGGCAATAGACGAGGCTCAAACATGGTTGCGTGATGTTAAAAAAACTGCTAGCTATAGCATTATTTCCATGCTCAATAACGGTTTGCGCATGACGGTAAGTATCCGGGCGGCACTGACAGAATACAGTGCCAGTCAGGACAATGTGTATTTTGGCTCCATGGAGAGCCTTACAGAGCATTGTGGCGTCAAGTCCAAGGCTGGTTGGTCGCAGGTGCTGAATGACGAGCATAACAGTTTCACGCTGTTGCCCAATGGAAGTGTGCGAGTAGCAGCCGTTGCGCAAGGGCATCCTGTTTCCGTTGAAATTCCTGCTGGCTTTTTTGCCAATATGCTTAAACATGTTGACGGCAAATAGCGTTTTCTGACCGGCACCAGTTTTTTACAGAGCAGAGCATAACTGACGTTTGTAAAGGATTGATTACAATGGGTACAACACTTGAGGAACTTGATGCCATTGTCCAGAGGGTACGTGTTGCCCAAACAGCATATGCTGCCTATACACAGGATCAGGTTGACGCTATTTTCCACCATGCTGCAGCCAGGGCTACTGCGCAACGCATCCGACTGGCTAAACTGGCTGTGGAAGAAACTGGCATGGGTGTGCTCGAGGACAAGGTCATCAAAAACCATTTTTCTTCAGAATATATTTATAATCAATACAAGAGTGTTAAAACATGCGGCGTGATTGAGGACGACCCTGTTAATGGCTATAGGCAGATCGCTGCACCTCTTGGTATTGTTGCCGGTGTTATTCCTACCACAAACCCGACCTCAACGACTATTTTTAAGGCGTTGCTCTGTCTAAAAACGCGCAACGGCATTATTTTTTCACCGCACCCACGCGCCAATGCCTGTACACGCGAGGCTGCCATGCTTATCTGCCGCGCTGCAGTGGAAGCCGGAGCACCCGAAGACATTATTGCCTGTCTGGATACTCCCAGCCTGGAAGTGACCCAGCGCCTGATGGGACACCCCTTTGTTAATCTCATCCTGGCTACGGGCGGGCCCGGCATGGTGCGGGCGGCGTACAGCTCCGGCACTCCGGCTATCGGCGTTGGTGCGGGCAATACTCCCGTTGTCATTGACAGCACAGCTGACATCAAGTTGGCCGTTAACTCCATCCTGTTGAGCAAGACTTTTGACAATGGCCTCATTTGCGCTTCGGAGCAGACTATTGTGGTGGAGGAGAGCATTGCAGATGCGGTACGCGATGAATTTACCAGACGCGGTGGCTGGTTTGCTGACGGAGCGAACAAGGTGGCTCTCGGTAATGTTGTCTTTGTAAACGGCAAATTGAACAACGATATTGTTGGCCAGTCAGCCTCTCGTATCGCTGAGCTGGCCGGCTTTACTGTACCGGAAAACACCAAAGTTCTGCTGGCCGAGCGCGAGGCGGTGGCCGCTGATGATCCCTTTGCCCACGAGAAACTTTCTCCTGTGCTTGGTTTTTATCGCGTACCGGATTTTGCAACGGCATTGGACACAGCACAGCATCTCATAGAATTGGGTGGTGCCGGGCATACCTCTGTACTGTATACCAGAGAAAGCAATGAGGAACATGTAAGGGCTTTCGAGTCTCGCATGCCTACTGGTCGCGTTCTTGTGAATATGCCTGCTTCACAGGGCGCCATAGGTGATGTGTACAATTTTCGCGTAGCACCATCGCTGACACTGGGCTGCGGCAGCTGGGGCGGTAATTCTGTCAGTGAGAACATTGGAGTGAAGCATCTCATGAATGTTAAGACGGTAGCTTGCCGACGCGAAAATATGTTGTGGTATCGCGTACCGCCCAAAGTATATTTCAAGCTGGGAGCCCTTAATGGCGCTCTTGAAGAATTTGCTGATCGCCGCAGGGCCTGCATCATCACTGATGCTACGATGGAGCAGCTCGGTCATGTGCGCAAGGTGACGAAAGTGCTTGAAAAAATTGGTATGCAGGTACGTGTTTTTGCCGGTGTAAAACCAGATCCTGATATAGCCACTGCCCGTAAGGCACTGGCTATGGTCAATGCCTTTCAGCCGGATCTCTTTGTTGCCCTTGGGGGCGGCTCGCCCATGGATGCGGCCAAGATCATCTGGCTTATGTACGAGGTGCCTGACATCAGGTTTGAAGACATTGCCCTGCGTTTCATGGATATTCGAAAGCGTGTGGTGGCTTTTCCCGATTTGGGCAAGAAGGCGCTTTTGGTTGCCATTCCGACCACGTCAGGGACAGGCTCGGAAGTCACGCCCTTTGCAGTTATAACTGACAGTGAGACCGGTGTGAAATATCCCGTGACTGATTATGCGCTAACACCGGACATGGCCATTGTGGATCCTGAATTTGTCATGGATCTGCCAAAATCTCTCATAGCCAATGCCGGGCTGGATGTGCTGACACATGCTGTAGAGGCATATACGTCTACGCTGGCCACCAATTTTGCCGACGGGCAGGCTATGGAAGCCATCCGTCTTACATTTAAGTATTTGCGGCGTTCCTATGAGGGCGGCGAAAACCGCTTGGTGCCGCGTGAGAAGATGCACTATGCAGCCACTATGGCAGGCATGGCTTTTGCCAATGCGTTCCTCGGCGTTTGCCATTCTCTCGCACATGCCATGGGTTCTTACCTGCATTTGCCGCATGGCCTGGCAAATGCGCTCATGCTCTCGTATGTTATTGAATACAATGCCACAGATACACCCACCAAGCAGGGGATGCTGCCGCAATACAAGTATCCTTGGGTTAAGGGGCGTTACGCTCGCATTGCTGACATGCTGCATCTGGCCGATGATATTGGTGGCGACGGACCAGAAGAACGCTGGCAAAAGACAGCGCGCCTTGTACGTGCCATTGAATCTCTCAAGCAGGATGTTGGAATTCCGGCGTCCATCCGTGATGCCGGTATTTCAGAATCCGATTTTCTGGAAAAGCTGGACGAGATGGCGGAACAGGCATTTGATGATCAATGCACTGGTTCCAATCCTCGCTATCCCTTGATAGTGGAATTGAAAGAACTGTACCGTAAGGCTTTCTATGGTGAGCGTCTGCGCTCTCTTGCGTAGTCCATTGCACATCATCCTGTCAGGAAACAAAAACACGGGCCTCTTCTGAATTCGGAGGGGCCTTATTTCTTGTTCAACTGCTGTCTTGTAGTCTTGACTTGCTCTCATGACAGCCTCGATATACAAGGCATTCTATGCAAACATTTTCCACATGGTATGTATGCTGGCAATGGGTGGCTGCTGTTTTGGGCATTGCTGCGCACGCTGCCCTGGCTATGCCCCTTATGACAGCTTTTACACTCCTGGTCGGGCAGCATAAAAAAAATGAATTATGCTGTCTGGGCGGTCGTGAAATGATACGGCTGAATCTTGTGTTAGCCGTGTTTTGGCCAATAGTATTCATTAGTGACGTGCTCTTGCAATTCAGCCTGGTGCAGGGCAGACTGCATATCCCAGATTTATCTCTTTGGGCACCCGTCATGCTGCCTTTCAGCACTGCTGTGGTGGCATGGTTTATTGGTGTGTTTTGTTTGAGTATACAATGTATACTGTCGCGTCCGACTGTGGATAAAAATTCTGCAAGGCAGTTTCCTTTCTTTACTGCCACAGGGTCATGTGTATGCCTGTCTCTTTTAGCTGCGCTGAGCTTTTTTGCGGCACAGGCATTGCCCTCTTGCCCTTTTGCCGGCCTGCCTGAGGGGATGTCAATTTTTCGTGCTGTAATGGCCATTACGTTATCTTCATTCCATGTTTTTTTTACCTATCTGGGTGCGGCTGGAGGATTGACGCTATGGTACCTTTCTCGAAAACCGCAGATGATACAGCATTGGGGAGGTACAAAAGAGGATGAACAGCATGCCGCGCGCTGGTGTACACTGTGGGCTATGATCGGCTATATACCATCCTGCCTTGATCGCTGGGGCATAACCATTGGTTTCGCATTGCGGCCTGGAAACATGCCTGCGGCCATTGCGGGCCGTATTCCCACATTAACAGCGTTTTCTCTTGCTACTGTATGCTGGGCAGTGCTTTTCTTGCGCCGTGCTCCCCGCAGATTGTATGTACTCAATTCGCTTGGCTTGCTGTTTCTTCTAATGGGAACAAGTTTCCCTTATCTGTGGGCATTTATGCGTAACAGGTAAACTATGTTTAATGAACATAGACGGAGAAAGCATATGACGTTCTGGATTGATGAAGATAATCATCCTGTTTCAAGCAATACTGCATATTATTACAGTAGAATACGCATTCTTTTTGTTTTTTTTCTTATTGCGCTGCTGTTCGGTAACGAACCGGTACTTGCCGAGGAGCGTTCGTACACACTGTTTACTGTTGATGTTCCCAATGGCTGGGATGGCGGAGAAAAACAGGATTTTACAGTAGGCGAGGGCGGTCAAGGATATATGCTGGTGTTAACATGTCCTGCAGCGGACGAGGATCGTGTGGCTGCTGCAGTCAGTCTTTTTGTTCTTCCCAATATGCACCACGACGACAGTGCGACCCATGCTGCCAAACTCGCTGCTATGCAGGAGAATGCTTCTGCGCCACGCCAGGAAGGTCCGTTTTGGTCATTTACCGGGGAACCTCATAGCAAAAGCATTGATGTACCTGCAGTGACTCGTGTCAATGTGACAGATGAAAAGGTGTTTATTGCCATAGTACAGGACTCCGGTTCATATGGAGCGGAAAAAGTATTTCAGAGTCTACGGGGGGTTACGGATGAAACGCGCAGATTGCTGGGACAATGAATTCAAAAATATTGAGGCCCTTCATTCTTGAGCCGTTACCTTCGTATTTACAATGGAGTATCTTTATTGTAATAATAATTATTATTAACAAAAGGAGAAATGCAATGAGCAAGACACAGGAAAATTTGATGGCAGCTTTTGCCGGAGAATCTCAGGCGAACAGAACCTATCTAACTTTTGCCGAAGCTGCGGATAAAGAAGGAATGCCACAAGTGGCTAAACTCTTTCGTGCTGCGGCTGCTGCAGAAACGGTCCATGCCATGACTCATTTGAAAAATGCCGGTAAAGTGGGAACGACTGTTGAAAACCTGAAGAATGCCCTGGCAGGCGAAACGCATGAATTTACCAAGATGTATCCGGAAATGATCAAAGATGCGGAAACAGAGGGCAAAGCCGCCATTGCTAAATATTTTACCCTTGTTAATAAGGTGGAAGGAGTGCATGCCGAGCTGTACAAGAAAGCACTGGAAAATCCTTCAGGACTGCCTGCAACAGATTACTATGTGTGCAAGGTGTGTGGATATACTCATGAAGGTCCGTGTGATTCCTGCCCTGTCTGTGGTGCGAGGGCTGCTGCCTTCTTTAAGGTTGAGGATTAGTTTTTTTACCTGATGAATGTGTTTCCTGGCCTTTACAGCGGGCTGCCGAAAGTTTCGGTAGCCCTTTTTTTGGGGCATAACTGCTTTGAAACCGTACCTGATTTTCGTTGCATTTGTATAAAAAAAAAGGCATTTATTTTCTGTTATAGGTATGCCTTTATTATTTCTCCCTGAGGAGCTCAATATTATGCGTTTTTTTGTTCGTTCCTGCGTTGTAGTTTTTTTTATTGTTGTAGTAGGGACGCTGGGCAGTTTGCCCGTTTTCGCAGCTAATGTCCCCAATTCCTCTAAAGATATATTGGGAAAATTTGATGCACTTAAGCGTTTTAGTCAGGTGCTGGACATAGTTGAACGCTATTATGTGCGGGATATTTCTCAGGCAGATCTCATCAATGGTGCTGTGAAGGGAATGCTTCAGGGCCTTGATCCTCATTCAACATTTATGAATGCAGAAGAATACAAGGAGATGCAGGAGACTACTTCAGGTGAATTTTTCGGCGTCGGTATAGAGATTTCTATGGAGAATGGTCAAGTTACCGTTGTGACACCTATTGAAGACACTCCTGCTTTTCGTGCCGGCATTAAATCCGGAGATATTATTTTTTCCATCAATGGCCAGCCAACACAGGAACTTTCTTTACAGGAAGTTGTCTCCCGTATTCGCGGGCCCAAAGGTACTGATGTTGAATTGGTTGTCATCCATAGTGATGCAAAAACTCCACAGACTTTGCGCATCGTGCGCGATGCCATACCACTTATAAGTGTCAAATCCAAAAAACTTGAAGATGGATATTACTGGATTCGTCTAACGCGTTTTTCAGAACGTACAACTGATGAACTTAAAGACGCCCTGAAAACAGCGGCAAAAGAATGTAAAAATAGCGGTGGTATCAAAGGTATAGTTCTTGATTTACGCAATAATCCCGGAGGATTGCTGGATCAAGCCGTTGGTGTATCTGACACATTTCTTGATAAAGGTGTTATTGTATCCATTAAGGGCAGAAAGGGGAATACTGATAGAGTATATGAGGCAAAACAGCAAAACGATGATGTGCATATGCCTATGGTAGTTCTTATTAACGCTGGATCAGCTTCTGCTTCAGAAATAGTTGCCGGTGCTCTACGCGATCAAAAACGAGCTCTGACAATTGGAGAACGTTCTTTTGGCAAAGGTTCAGTACAAAATATCATTCCCTTGTCGGACGGCTCTGGCCTGAAGCTGACTGTGGCACTTTACTATACACCGAACGGCAGTTCCATCCAGGCTGAAGGCATTGTACCTGATGTTGATATTCCCTTTGAGACTCCACGCAGTGAAGAAAAGAATGATAAAGACAATGCACGGATTCAGGTGAGGGAACAGGATCTTAATCGTCACTTGGAAACTGGAAAAGAAAAGAAGGATACGCGAAAGAAAAATGAAAAGGATACAGCACAAGAACAATTAGCGCGCGACAATCAATTGCGGATGGCATTGCAGATGGTTAAAAGCCTGCCCAAGATACAGGAAATTAAATACTAAGCTGTCGTATTTTGCCGCGTCATTCTCCATGTGGCATGGCTTTGTTGTTGTTCTGGGAGGAGGAGTGTGGAAATTACTTTTGTGCCAGCTCAGGGAAAAATACTGCTGGAGAGATCCTATATAGTGGCTGCGACCCTGCACTCTTTCAAAGGCCATCGCCATGTGGAAGTACAGATATTTCGTCCCGGCGCTACTGATGATGAGGTAAAAGAGCTTCTCAATCGAAATCTGGTGGCACCTGCAGATGCATCCATTCCATTACAGGTGTTGCAGGGAGCCACTGAAGAGGCTGCTTTACGCTGTATTTTAGAGTCCTTCACTGAAAACGAAAGCCACGCTCTGGCAGATTATCTGGAACAGCGTTATTCAGATACTTTTGAAAGCCTGACAGTCTGTCCGCTTGAGCTGCCCGTGCCGTTTGGTGTAGGGCCTTTGGAAGGTATTATCGAGAGCAAGAATTCAGGCTTTATTCGTTTTGATGCTGTAAATGACTGGCCTTTACCGTTTAGGGCTTGGGGGTATTACGATTTAGACCAGCCGCTTGAAGACCAGACATAGTGACATCCCCAAGGTTCCCATTCCATACCTCTGTTATCCTGGCCCTGAGAAAATCTCAGGGCTTCTTGTAATTTTTTTTGAAAAAGAGTTCGAGGAAGCAAAACGCCCCCCATGTGCATGATATGTGATGTTGCCTGCTGGCAATCCAATAGCAGTACACCTCGTAGACGCAATAAATCCACAAGGGCTGCAAGTGCTGCTCGTGATGCTTCTGCTTCTATATGGAACATTGATTCACCAAAAAATGCCCGTCCCAATGCCACGCCGTAGAGTCCACCAACAAGTTTGCCTGTATTCCATACCTCAATGGAATGTGCGTAACCCAGTGAATGTAACTGTTCATATGCTTCAACAATTTCTGGCAGTATCCATGTGCTATCCGAACCTTTGCGCGGTGCGGCACATGCCCGGATAACTTGGCTAAAGACGGTATTGTGCGTCAGATGAAAAGGATGATGGCGCAGAGTGCGGACACTGCGTTTTGGTAAATGAAACATTTCAAGTGGCAGGATACAACGCGGGTCTGGTGACCACCACAGAATAGGTAATCCTGCTGAATACCAAGGAAAAATCCCTTTGCTATAGGCTGCCAGCAGTCGTTCCGGGCGTAGATCCCCGCCGGCGCATAACAGCCCGTCTTTTCGAGCATTTTCAAGAGGTGGAAACTGCTCGGCCATGAGAGCAATTGTTGCAAACATAGT
>CAJOMG010000039.1 GCA_905235595.1 uncultured Desulfovibrio sp.
CAGCTGCGTTGCCGCAGGCGTCGGTATAGTTGGCCGTCCAGGTCTGCGTGTAGCTGCAGCCCGTGTTGGTCGGGCCGAGAGTGGCTACTGTAATAGATGAGCTGATGTCGCCCTCGCAGTTGTCCGTGCCGGTGAATGTAGGCGCGGTGATCGTCGGATTGCAGCCCTTGTCGCCGCTGGTGGCTGTAGTCGCTATAACCGGTTTCTCGGTGTCTTGCGTCCATGTATAGGTGACGCTTACCTCGTCAGCTGCGTTGCCGCAGGCGTCGGTGTAGTTGGCCGTCCAAGTCTGCGTGTAGCTGCAGCCTGTGTTGCTCGGGCCGAGAGTGGTTACTGTAATAGATGAGCTGATGTCGCCCTCGCAGTTGTCCGTTCCGGTGAACGTCGGTGCTGTAATCGTCGGGTTACATACACCTGCCGGGTCGCTGCTTGATGCTATGGATATCACAGGTTTTTCGGTGTCACGAACCGTCACCGTAGTTGTCGCGGTATCCTTGCAACCTTGTGCGTCCTCAAGATACAGTGTAATGGTATAATCCAATCCACAGCTATTTGGCATAGTGGCGAAGATGGTGTCGCGCGTGTGGGTGCGGGTGTGTGTGGTAGGCGACGCGAGGGTTACACCGCTGGCGGCTTGCCACGTGTAAGTGTAGTCAGCTGAAGTGGCGGTGGTGATGTTGGCGGTTATTTCAACATCGGTGGCACCGGGGCACTGGTCGACAACTGGAGCCAGTGAGACTTCGGGCTTGCCGTTCACAGTCACAGTCACATCAGTATAACCTGTGCAGCCATTGTCGTCGGAGACGGTGACTCGATACACCACTTCGCCGGTAGTAGATGGCGTGGCAGTGGCGGTGATTCCGCTGGGAGTGCCTGTGGGTGTGGGATTGCTATTGCCAGCGGTGACGGCGGTCCACACATAGCTGACATAGTTGCCACTGCCGCCTGTGACACCAGTAACCTCAAGCGAAGCCTCGCCACCAAGACAGACCGTGGTTGAAGCCGTGGCCGTAACCTCTACTGGGTCGGGCTCGCTAAGGGTTAGTTCTTGTGTAGAGTTGCAGACCTTTGAACCAGTTGTGTATCGTATGCCGAGATCGAGCGTGTAGGTACCGGCAGAAAGTCCAGTCCATGTGTAAACATTTCCAGAATGTGAGTTTGCGTCAGCATCGTTTAACTGCACTTCAATATACGACCCAGAATACGCCGGAACGTCTACGACTGTCACCACAATGCTTCCATCGTCGCCGCCATTACAGGTAGGCGGATTGTAAACTATGTCAGAAACGTTTGGATTGTCGAAGAAGGTAATGTTTACGTTAGCAGTGTAACTGCATTTTGAGTCGTTGACAGTCGCACTGTAGGTGTAAGTGCCGGCGGCATTTGGCGTTGCTGTGATAGGAGAGCCTGTTGCCGGTAAGGGTAGTCCGGCATGGGCAGCATCAGATGAGGACCAGTATGCATCGTTGTAGGGCGGTGTTCCGCCTGTCAAACCAATCACAGATAGATCAACATCTTCGCCCAGACAGTGGGGCGACTGGCCATAGACTGAAAAGGAGGGTAGCGGATAGACATCGACGCTTGTGTACGACGTGTCTCTACATCCGTTGGCATCGGAGACTATGAGCCAATAGTTAACCACATACTGCGTAGTGTTTCCTGATATAGGAACACCCCAACCTGCGGCAGCCTCGGAGCCTGATGTAGGGATGGGGTTGATGGTTCCGACATCCGTGCCCCACTCGTATGAATAGGGGGGTGTCCCTCCGGTGGCCGTGCTTGAGCCTGTGTGCAGTCCGATACCCGACATGTTACAGACATATTCGCGGTCATGCGTGATGACAATCTCTTCAGCCGACGGGCGAGGATTGACCGTCACGGTAACCGTTGCACTTGCCTGGCATTCACTCTCGTCTTCGACGGTGACGGTGTAGGTTTGTGTAGAAGACGGGTTTGCCGTCACCGATGCGGTGTTGGTGGCCGAGAGTCCGGTGGCCGGGGACCATGACCATGTGTAGTTGGCCGGAGTGCCAGTGCCACCACTGGAGGAGGCAGACAACGTCACACTGCTGCCCTCGCAGATGGTGTAGGTTGAGGCAAGACCCGTGACAGAGAGGTCGCCCTCGTTGTCGATATCGACTTCGTAGTCGGTGTAGCAGTCACGCGAGTCTCGCACACGGACGGTGTAGTGACCCACGGCAAGACCCGTGAAGAGCGGCACGGTGCGCTCATCGCCGCCGTTGATGGAGTAGTAGAATGGCCCTTCGCCTGCCGGCGAGGTTATGGCTATCTGTCCGTTGTCGCGCCCGCAGGTGGCGTTGGACGGTGTGACAGTGGCCGAAAGTTCTCCGATGTCAAAATGCAGGGTGATGTCGTCGTTGGTCTCGCACCCGTATTCGTCGATATAGTTAAGTATGCAGCTTACGTCGCCGCCGGCGAAGTCGACCGGCACCTCGACGGAGAAGTTGTTGAACTTGGCACCGCCGCCCGACCAGTTGCAGGCAGCCCAAGCGGTGTCGAGAGCCACGGTATAGCCCCAGTTTTCGGGCATAAGATCCTCACTGAGGGCAAGGTCCCATTCGAAAAGATAACCGTTATCCTGTTTGAAGCCGTCAATGACGATTATTTTCCATTCGCCGTTAAGATGACATCCAACCAAATTGGCAAAAGATTCTTCAGGGTGATAAATCTGAGACATTTCAGCCAAATTCGACGAATCTACTGTGCTATGGTTGTTGTTTATCTCCATAGAGTGCATGTTGGCGTTATTGTATATAAACCCCTGTTCGCCACCAGCGTAGGTATAGCCACGGTTGTCGTTGTTTGACCAAACGTAGTTCCATCCGGTACCAGGTTGGTTGATGGTGGTGTTGCACAGATTTGCGTCAGTGGTAGCATCGGATGTGTTTGGGTTGCCCATATAGCCTCCATGACTACCATATCCTGAACCTGCACTCGAACCAGTCCAGTTAAGATGTCCAGCTGGTATCTCGGAAGCACAATCCGAATTATTGTTTCCACCGAAATTGAGTACGGTTGCAGTATTGCCATCAGGACAGACAAGTGCTATGTACAGGTCGCCGATGTAGGTGTGTTCCATATTCATGCGCAAGTACAGAATATCGTTGTAGTCGCGCACTACGGCATCCGTCGAGAACTGCGTGAATGTGACGGACGAAACATAACTGCAACTTGATATTCCGTCACCGTCGGGGTCACATGGAACACCATCTGGCAGAAATATAGTATTGGCATGTCCGAGAGTGCTCTCTATTTGCACGCCCGGTTTGTTGACCGTCACATGCGAGTTGCTGCCCTCGTAGCCTATCGATACAGGCTTTACGTTGCCGGGGCAGAAAGAGAAGTGGTCGTCGCTGACGCTGAGGCTGTGGATGCCGCCCTGGAAGCTGCCAACCGCCGCACCGTCGTGGTGGTGGCCGCCGATGACGGCGTAGCCTTCTATGGCATGGGCATCAACGGCAAGGCCGGTTCAATCCCCCGCAAGGTGAATGCCGATGACATCGCCCTTACCATCGCAACGCTGGTTGACCTGCCCATCGGCGAAGACTGCACGGCAGGTATCATTTATCAGGTGCTAAAGGACCCCAATCTAAAACTCAACGAGATAATCAAGCTCCAGGAAGCTCTGGCTCGCATGGAATCGGTCATTGAGCGGAATAATCGGGAACCGTGGGATAAACACGACTGCGCATAGTGATACGAAAGCCCTAAGCCAATGCGCCCCCGCCAGCCTTATGGCTGCGGGGGCTTGTTGTGTCATGCTGCATCCAGCGGCTAAACTTCGCCCTTACCCCTAATTTTCAATGCCTTCATTTTGCGTTGAAGCGTACGTAGGTTCAAACCCAAAGCCATGGCTGTCCTACCCCGATGCCAATGACATTTCTCCAGCATCTTGACAATGAGTGCATACTCAAGTCTGTGCGTGGCTTCTGCAAGGGTCTGCCCTTCGATTGCGGACGAGGGTAAAGATTCTTCCGAATCAACCAGTAATTCTGCAGCGCTTTCTCCGAAGGTCGCATACCTGTCCAAAAAATTGTGCAGCTCCCGCACATTGCCTGGCCAGTTATAGCGCGACATGGCAAGACGCACCTGCCGCGTTATCGACAGATCGATGCCCTTACGCGTACACCATGCCTTAACCAGCAGTGGCAAATCTTCTTTGCGTTCCCGTAACGGTGGCAAATGGATGGTCAGGACATTGATGCGGTAGTAAAAATCTGCCCGAGATTTGCCCTCTCGCACTTGTGCTGCCAGATCACGGTTGGTGGCGGTAATAAGCCTGAAGTTGGAAGTTCGCGGTGCGGTACAACCTAATGGCGTATAGCTCTTTGTTTCAAGCACGCGCAAAAACTTGACTTGCAAGTTGACTGGCAATTCACCGATTTCATCAAGAAACAGCGTACCGTTGTCCGCTGCCGTAATAAAGCCATCCTTTGAAGATATGGCTCCGGTAAACGCCCCTTTCACGTGGCCAAAAAATTCACTTTCGAGCAGGTTTTCTGGAATGGCACCGCAGTTCACGGGCACATAGTCTCCCTTGCGACCGCTGTAATTATGAATGGCTCGCGCAACAATATCCTTGCCGCAACCGGTTTCGCCGTAGATGATAACATTGGTGTCCGTTTCGGCAGCCTTCAGTATCAGCCCGTATACTTTGTGCATAGCTTCGCTTTTGCCCACAATATCGCCGAGGCTGTCGACCTGCTCCATGCTCAGCCTGAGTTTTCTATTCTCATTTTGCAACTCCAGTTCCTGGAATTTCTGTTCGCTCACGTCGAGCATAATACCCTCAAGATACAGAGGCTCGCCGCTATCGTCATAGATGGCTTCACCCTGATCCCATATCCACTTGATGTGCCCATTCGGCAATTGCAGCCGATACATAACTTGCCAAGGTTCATGGGCAACAACCTTGTCGTAAATATCCTTGCGCATGCGTTCCAGATCAGCGGGCACGGTCATGCGTTCCACGGTATTCCACTGCTTGTCCACCATTTCAGAAGCAGGGATGCCGAGCAGATTTTCACTGCCCGCGCTGGCGTATTCAAGCCGGAATGTGAAACCCGCCTCGATCTTGCAACGGTACACCAGACCGGGAAGGCGGTTGAGGAGCTTATCCAGCCTGGCCTGAACACGCACATTCTCCCGCGCTGTCTGTTCGACATCCATGGGGTCCTCCATTAATGTTATCAACAAAACATGAAGCATACCACACTGTCAACCATCAAGCGTGGAATAGCCACTCTCCTGTTGCTCAAATCTGGCATAAAAAATGCTGAAACACTGCTTGAAGTTGTACAACTGTTTGATTTATAAAACGACAAATGATGTATTAAGCTGATTATCATAATTTCGGCATATAAAGAACAAGAATCATTGTGAGGTTGATTATGATCAGAAAAGCTGAATTCAATGATTTGGATCGCATTGAAAAAATATACGAAAAAATAATTATTTATGAAGAACAACATATTAAATATACTGCATTTCAATTAAATGTTTATCCTACTAGACAGACAGCAGAAAAAGCATTAAATGAGAATTCTCTTTTTGTTTATGAAATAGATAATGAAGTTTGCGCTTGCATTATTCTTAATGATAAACAGCCTGAAGAATATAAAAAAATACATTGGAAATATACATCATCTTTGGACGATATTCTTGTAATACATTTACTATGTGTAGATCCAGACAAATCAAAATCTGGTTTAGGCATGAAACTTATTAATTTTGCCTTTGAAGAAGGAAAGAGGAGAAATTGTCATACAGTAAGATTAGATACTGGCAGTCAAAATATTCCTGCCAAGAATCTCTATGAAAAAATGGGATTTACTCTCGCGGCAGCAAGGAATATGAAAATCGGCGGAATAATACCTCATAAAAATCATTTGTTTTATGAAATACCATTGTAAAAAAGTTGCTTCCAATTTCAAAGTGAGATGCATGTTGTAATGACATTTATGTCATTCCTACCCCGTTTTTCCGCGTGATATTTCAATGCGTATGCGCCGCCCATTGATCAAGCTGTACTCGTACTTATTGCGGCAGACTTGTCGCCATAGGTGACATATTTGTCGCAAAATCAGTGGAATCCGGGGCCACATTGGCAACGCAAGGCCGCCCGATGCGGCACATATCCCACCTGGTGCTTGCAGATTTCATCTTGCAGGTCTACCATTCCCCCTCGACGTCCAAGTGACTGGCGCAAGTCTTCAGAAAATACCTGCCGTTCTGTTCCATCATGGATAGGCATTCGGCTCGCGGCATGGTTTTTCTGCTGCACGCTACTGTCCTTGGTATGAAATATGCTGAACTTATATATCGTATTGCCCGAATTTTCACAAAAGGAGCATGAAGCATGTCGCAGCAAGTCACAGTTTCCCTCCAACGTCGCGGCCCAATTATCGACCTTGACATGGAAAGCACGGCCCTCGGTTGCGTGCATGTAGACAACAACGCCATTCCTGAAGATGAACGCGCCGGTTCAGCAAAAAAATTGCTTGGTTCGGCAGTGTTATACTGTTATGTTGCCGCATTGGACAAAGCGCTGGATACTCGCGGCGCAAAATATGACAGCATTGATGCAAAAGCCACGGTTACGGCCGGCACGGACGATAAGGGACGGGGGCGCATAGTGGGCATCACTCTGGATGTTGTCGTCCGTATGGATGCCGATTTCGAGGATATCTTCGAACGCGTGAGCAAAGTCATGCGCAACGGCTGTCTCATTTCTGCATCGCTTGAACCGGCCATCCCTGTGACCTATAACCTGCAACTGGAATATTCAGACGATTAAGGAGCCCGTCATGCGCATCACCATTATAGGCGGCGGTCCCGGAGGGTATACTGCGGCATTTGAAGCTGCACGGCGCGGCTACAACGTCACGCTTGTGGAACAGGAAGCCCTTGGCGGCACATGCTTGAACAAGGGATGCATTCCAACCAAAACCCTACGTGCCAGCGCCGACGCTTTATCTACAGCCATGCACCTTGCAGAATACGGCGTAACTGGCTGCAGCGAACCGACAATAAATCTGGATACCGTACGCCTGCGCAAACAAAAAATCATAGCTACTCTCACGGGTGGCCTGGAGAAAGCCTGCGCCTACCACAAGGTCACATTGTTGCGAGGAACAGGCAAGGTCGTCGATGCGCATACTGTTGTTGTGCAAGGCAAATCCGGGGAAGAAACTGTGAACGGCGACGCCGTGATCATTGCCGTCGGATCCCGTGTTCTGGAGCTCCCGGGTCTTTCCTTTGACCATGAAGTCATATGCAGCAGCGACGATGCCATACAGCTGCAGCGCATTCCTCGGCGGCTTGTCATTGTTGGCGGCGGCGTCATCGGCTGCGAAATGGCCTGCATTTACCGCACCTTTGGCAGTGACGTCACGGTGGTTGAGGGACAAGACCGGTTGTTGCCTCTGCCTTCCGTGGATCACGATGTGAGTTCCCTGCTGCAGCGTGAGATGCGCAAGCTGAAAATCAAAATACTCACCGGCAAGACCCTCAAAGACGTACGCGTGGAAAACGGCATTGCGCACGGCGTTATTGCGATTTCGCCCTTTGTAGCCCCCCCTTCTGCCCCCGTTGCGGAGGAAGCCGTGGAGGCCGACATGGTTCTTGTCACCGTTGGCCGTGTACCAGCCTCTGTCGGATTGGGCCTGGCCGAAGCGGGCATAACCGTGGACAAACGTGGCTGGATCACCGTGGATGAGCATCTTCAGACCTCTGTGGCCGGCATATATGCCATCGGTGACATTCTTGGCCCCTCGCACGTCATGCTGGCCCATGCAGCCGCAATGGAGGGCCTGTGCGTGGTTGACACGCTCAGCAGTTCAGAACATGCCATGCGCTATGACATCGTTCCCTCGGCTGTTTTTACCGCACCGGAAATAGGCGAAGTGGGAATGAGCGAAGCTCAGGCCAGGGAAAAATGCCAACATGTCGTTTGTGGCGTTACACAAATGCGTGAGCTGGGCAAGGCCCAGGCCATGGGTGAACTTCCCGGATTCGCAAAAATTATTGCCGATGCGGAAAACGGCCGTGTACTGGGGGTGCACATTGTGGGCGCACATGCCTCTGACATAGTCGCCGAAGCCGGACTGGCCATGGCCGTCGGGCTTGATGTACGCCGTCTTGCAGAAACCATCCATGCGCATCCCACCCTTGCCGAAGGCTTGTACGAAGCGGCCCGTGCAACAATGCACGCCATGGAAAAATATCAATAAGAAGAAGGACATCATGAAAACAGCCGACCAGATCAACCTGCCCACGGACATGCATTATCACAAGGAACATACGTGGATAAAAAAAGACGGCGATACCTGCCTTGTAGGCATCAGCGATTTCGCCCAGGATCAGCTCGGAGAAGTGGCCTTTGTAGACATGCCTGAAACCGGCGCCCACTTCAACGCCAATGACGAATTCGGCACGGTGGAATCCCTGAAATCTGTCAACGCGCTGTTCATGCCCGTATCCGGCACGGTGGTGGAAGTAAACGCCGCATTGGAGGATACCCCCACACTTATTAACGCTTCGTGTTACGGAGATGGCTGGATCATCCGCATCAAGGCAGATGACGCAACCGAGGCGGACGGACTGCTCGACAGCGAGTCTTACAGGCGAATACTGTAGATCATTTTCTATGGGAGATTGCCCAAACCGCTGTCCGCGTGTCAGCGCATGCCGTTGCGGAGAAGAGCGCAAGCCCATTGCATTTATGTTTGTCTGTGCCTCGTTGACAAAAAACTGATATGGGTTCGACGCGCTGTAGATACTAGGGGGATGCCGTCCTCGTGTCCGTAGGACGTTCCCCCATGGTTGTCCCTGCCGCCATCTTTACGTCTCCCGAAATTGGCTATGGTGGTCTTTCCGGAGAAGATGCGCGCCAGGGGCAACGCGGTATGCAGCACCTTAACAGATATAACGCACACTATGCATGCTCACCCAACACTCTCGGATTGCTTGCCCTGAAAAATTTCTGCGTCTTCCTGCTACATACAAGTTTTGCCTCAGGCCGCAGACAGCATAAAGGAGCCGATATGGCGCAAACACATACTGAGGATCGGCAAATCCAACCTATCAGCGACCCGGCGTTGGCAGCACGAGAGCAACTTCGAGCACGTTTTCGCCGCCAGGGGGTTTTCACGGCCACCATGTCCGGTGTTGTTTACGGACTGTTCACTGCCTTCATGGCACTTGCCATGGATCTGGGCGTTTGGACTACCTGGAGCGGAGAACAATCTGGACTGACGATTTTTGCGCAAACCTATCTGCTGGGGACACTTGGGTCCAGCATATTGTGCATGTTCGCCGCCTTATGGTCATTACTCATTCTCACATGCAAGGGCAAGCTGGGCGATTTCTTCCGCAGCCTTGCCAGTCGGCCCGGCGTTATTGTGCTGGGGGTTGCATTGCTTGGTGGTCCGCTGGCCATGACCTGGTATGCCTTGGGGCTGCAGATGGCCGGCTCCATCATCGTGCCCATCAGCGCATTGTGCACGGCCATCGGCGCTGTACTGGGCCACATATTGTTCAAGCAGTATCTCACCACCCGCAAGGCCATCGGCGTCGGCATATGCCTTATTGCCGGGATTCTCATTGGCAGCACCAGTCTGACAGAAGATGCGCAGCCGCAACTCATTCTCGGCATGTGCTTCGGTTTCCTTGCTGCATTTGCGTGGGGCCTTGAAGGTTGCGTTGGCGGCTATGTGAGTGCCATCATCGACACGGAAATAAGCAATGCCATCCGTCAGCTGACTGCGGCCGTGGGCACTTTTTTCGTGCTGCTGCCCATCTTGGGCTATATGGGTGAAGCCAATACCCTGGGCATGGTTAGCGCGGCTCTGCGCGACGGTCCTTCCATGTTCTGGTTTTGTCTTGCGGGATTCTGCGCCTACCTGACATATATGCTCTGGTACAAGGGCAACGCCATGTGCGGCGCGGCACTGGGCATGGCATGCAACGGCATGTTTTCCTTCTGGGGTCCGTTTTTCTGCTGGATTGTCATGGGGATTTTCCACGGCAAGGAAGGTTTCGCCCTTCCCCTGGTAGTCTGGCTTGGCGCCCTGATCATGGTAGCCGGCATCTTTGTCATCGCGCTCAATCCTCTTGAACTGATACGCCGCAGGAGATAACAGCATGAAGCCCCTCAATTATGCCATCCTGAAGTTCATGACAACAGTGGACGATGCGTGTGCGGAAGATATTATTGCTGCCCTGCGCGATATATATGGCAATTTCAAAGCTTTTACCCCGAAAGCCATCACCGAAACCCTGTTGACAGCTGAAGTCAACGGCCTTTTGGAACAGTCGCGGTGCGAACTGGACGAGAAAGGCGAACTTCGACTGTATTTTAAGGCGCATGCGGATGGCGCTGCCGCCATAAACCGGTATATCCCCGAGTGACCTTTTGGGATAGCAAAAAAACATATTGCCTCGCCAAAACAAGCCATGTTTCCAAGGAGTCGTTTATGGATGTTCTGCCCATCCACCGTGCCATCTTGAGCGTCACAGACAAGAGCGGTCTTGTGGAGTTTGCCCAGTTTCTCTCCTCCAAAGGTGTGGAGCTTGTCTCTACGGGAGGCACACAAAAAACCCTGGAAGCTGCCGGGCTTGCTGTCACGGCAGTGAGTGCCGTCACGGGCTTTCCGGAAATTCTCGGCGGACGGGTAAAAACCCTGCATCCCAGTATCCATGGAGGTATTTTGGCCAGCAAGGACAAAGCCGAGCACATGGCAACCCTGCAGGAAAAAGGCATCCTGCCCTTTGATCTGGTGTGCGTAAACCTCTATGACTTTGCAGGCGCAGTGGAACGCAAGCTTGATCTGGAACAGGCCGTGGAAGAAATTGACATCGGCGGGCCGTGCATGCTGCGTGCGGCGGCCAAAAACTTCCACAGCATCCTTGTGCTGCCCTCCCCACAATGGTATCAGGCTGCCATGGATGAAATGCGTCAGGACGGCACGGTTGGCCTGCCTTTCAGACAGGCCATGGCATCACGGGCTTTTGAGGCCACGTCACGCTATGATGCATTAATTACATCATATCTGCGTCCGTAGGACAGTTGAGGAGACAGCCATTCCCAAACCCGAAGGCAATATTCAGGGGCTCAAGCCAAGCCAGCTGACAGCCCTCTGCCGGCTGTACAACCGCCGTTTCCCCACAAATGATGTCTACTCAATGGAGCAGGCCCGCGAACTGGCCTTGCTCTCTCGTGCATTGGGGCGGCAGCTGGGATTGCTCATCGACCGCAAAGGTCGTGTGCAAACGGTCATTGTCGGCGAATCGGGCAGTTTGTACATTCCCGAACTCCCCCGCGGGCGTACCAGCGCCGAACGCCTGAGAGGCCTCAGGCTGCTGCATACCCACTTGACACCCGATGTGCTCAGTCAGGAAGATCTGATGGACATGCTCTTCCTGCGCCTGGACGCTGTTGCGGCACTAACGGTCAATCCTTCAGGAGAACCCGTGCAGTGGCAGGGTGCGCATCTCTTACCCAAAGCCGTCAATGGACTCCCCTATCACATTGACGAGGCGCGCCCCTGGGAGCGCACCGAAGCGCACATAGCGGCAACAGCCGAAGCGCTGGAAGAGGAACTCACACGCAGCACCAATGATGCGCATAATGCCGACAAAACGCCACGTACGCTTTTGGTTTCCGTAAGCACGCAAGCCCGCGCGCTGCAGGAGCAAAATCTTGATGAGCTGGCTGAGCTTGCACGCACGGCAGGCCTTAGGGTAGCAGGGCGCATGGTGCAGCGCGTGGCGCAGGTGAATCCACGTTTCATTCTTGGCAGGGGCAAGATTGCCGAACTGGAAGTTCTGGCACTGCAGGGCTACGCAGACATGCTGATTTTTGACGGCGAGCTTTCCCCGGCGCAGCTCCATAATCTTTCGGATATCACCGAACGCAAGGTCATTGACCGCACACAGCTTATCCTCGATATTTTCGCACAACATGCCGTAAGCCGGGCAGGCAAGCTGCAGGTAGAGCTGGCACAGCTGCGCTACACACAACCGCGTCTTGCCGGGAAAAATCGGGCCATGGACAGGCTCATGGGCGGCATAGGCGGACGTGGCCCCGGTGAAACAAAGTTGGAGACCGATCGCCGCAAGGTACGCGAACGCATGGCCCGCATCGGCAAAGAACTGGAGCAGCTCCGGCGGCAGCGCGCCTTTACCCGTGCCCGCAGAGCGCGGGCGGGCATACCTCTGGCTGCTCTCGTGGGCTATACCAATGCCGGCAAGTCTACCCTGCTCAACACCCTCACCCGTTCTGACGTTCTCACGGAAGACAAGCTCTTCGCCACACTCGACCCAACGACCAGGCGGCTGCGTTTCCCTGCGGAACGGGAAATCATCCTGGCTGATACGGTAGGGTTTATCCGCAACTTGCCAGAAGAATTGACGGATGCCTTCCGAGCCACGCTGGAGGAAATGGAAGCAGCGGACCTCTTTGTGCATGTGGCCGATGCGGCGCATCCTGACCTGATGCAGCAAATTGAGGCAGTGGAAACAATCCTTACCGACATGGAGCTGGACCGTGTGCCACGCCTGCTTGTGCTCAACAAGTGGGATGCGCTTCCCCCTGATGCCCAGGCCGACCTTGCTGAGGCTTTCCCTCAGGCCGTGTTCATTTCTGCCCGTAATGGCGACGGTTGCAAGGCGCTTTTACAAAAACTGGAACAACGACTCCTCTCTGGCCATCCTGCCACTGGCAATTTCACTCCATTACCGACCGTTGAGATAGTCTCTACCATGGACTGAGCATAGGCTACCCCTGCTACAGCTTTGTCACGTCATTATCCGGCTTTTCCGTATGCTCTTTGCCCTGCTGCCCGGAAGATTCCTTCGGTGCTGCATACTCCCGTGCGTCTTCCTCCATGACGGCCTGCCCCACAACACGCCAGTCCTCCCCCTGCTTGCAGAGTGCGAGCCAGCTCGTCATACTGGCCTGGGTTGTCACTTGTGCAATGGCAGCGTCCGGCCCAAGCTCTTTGACACGCGCATTTTTCAAGGCTTCCGGCGTCCATGGGCAATCCGGCGTATCTGCCTTGCGGCAGCGCACCATAAGCTCTCCGCTACTCACCCCCCGTGTAAAATCTGCACGCAGACTGCGCTCGGCATCCATTACATTGCCCAGCAGATCTTCCATGCCGCCAAGGCCCAGTTTCCGACCAAGGGCATCCAGCGTGCTCAGGGCACGGTCTTCACGGGTCATGCCTTTAATGGTATTGGCGGCAAGGGCTTTCATATCCACATGCGCCAAAAAGGCTGCGCTGTCATGCTTTTCCATTGCATCGGCCAGCGCATCGAGGCCTTTCTGCGGCCCTGAAGAAAAACATGCCGCAGCCAGAGACGACAGCAATACGACTGGCAAGAGCATTTTTTTCATACGATTTCTCCTTTGCAAAAAAATTACGCATTCCGTGCGCGCATGCTACACATGGTCGCCATAAATGCAACAGGATATGGACAGGACAGGACTTTTATTCCTCGGACCCATCTGCTACACAAGAAACGCAGGTACTGCACCTGGCAAGCGACATGCAGGGTAGGAGGCATGCTATGAAGGTCATTATCATGTGTGGTGGCAAGGGAACGCGCCTGCGGGAAGAAACCGCGGTCAAACCCAAACCCATGGTCGAAATCGGCGGTCGCCCCGTTCTTTGGCACATTATGAATATCTACGCACGGTTTGGTTTCAAGGAGTTTATCCTCCCTCTGGGATACAAGGGAGAAGTTATCAAACAGTACTTTCATGATTACACGATCCGCAACACAGATTTCACCGTTGATCTCAAAAAAGGCATCATAACGCCCTATCCCAACCATGTGGAAGACTGGCACATAACGCTGTGCGACACCGGGCAGGAAACCCTCAAGGGGGCACGCCTTAAGCGCGTGGCCAAATATATTGATACCGACCGTTTTATGGTCACCTATGGCGACGGCGTTGCCGACATTGATATACACAAGCTCATAGCATTCCACAAGGCATCAGGAACCATCGGCACCTTTACCGGAGTGCGCATGCCTTCCCGTTTTGGAACCGTGCGCACCGGCGAAGACGGCAAAATTCTTTCGTGGGAAGAAAAACCCGTATTGAACGAATACATCAACTGTGGCTTCTTTGTTTTCAAAAGGGAATTTCTGGACTATCTTACGGAAGATGCGTCTTGTGATCTGGAAAAGGAACCCCTGCAGCGCCTGGCAGCCGAAGGCCAACTCTCCATGTATCAGCACCCGGGACAGTGGCAGTGCATGGATACGCTGCGTGATTCGCTGAAATTAAACGAACTGTGGAACAGCGGCCAGGCCTTCTGGGCATAAAGATCTTCTGCAGCATGCGCATCTACTATCATTGCAGCAGCTATATCAGCCACCGTCGTGCCGGGGCAGCCTATATGGACTGCCTGCGACAGCTCGGGCATGACCTTGCAGACAGCCCTGCGCATTGCGATCTCATCATCCTCCATGAAGAGCCCCCCCTGTATCCGGAAATCGTGCCATATCTGCCCGATGGTATTGTCCGGATAGGATATGCCGTATGGGAGACGCCACAGTTGCCCAGGGAATATCGGATCGGGGTTTCCCTGATGGATGCGGTGTGGACGTGTTCGGATTTTTCCCGGCAAGCCTTTGCACCCCATGTCCCCACATTTCTGCTGCCGCATCTTGTTGAACGGCCGCATGTGTCCTCTGCGGCAATACGCCGTGTGGCCCAACGCCTGGGAATTGCGGAAGGTGGGCCTGACGGGAAATTCCTTTTGTACACTATCACAGACAGCATCAATCCGCGCAAGAACCTGCCTGCACTGCTCACGGCATTTGCTGCGGCATTTCCTGGCGCACCGCAGGACATCAGGCTGGTAATCAAGCAGTACCGTTCACCACAGGATCTCTCTCGCCTGCCCGGTGTCATTGATCTGCCGGACACTCTGGATGACGAGGAAATTGGGGCGCTCCATGCTCTGTGCAACGCATACGTAAGCACGCATCACGCAGAGGCCTGGGGTTTACCCATTTCAGAAGCCATGAGCTTTGGGAACCCGGTCATTGCAACAGGCTATTCTGGCAACATGGAATTCATGAATGCGGAAAACAGCTTTCCCATAGCCTACAGGATCGTGCCGGTATCTCCTGCCATGTGTCGCCTTCACCCCAGCTACAGTGCCGACATGCGCTGGGCCGATATTGATATTGCCGCCCTTGTGCGCACGCTGCGCCGCATACGGCGCCTCCCCTGGACAGCGGCAGATCGCACGCGCGTCACGGCATCTCTCGGCGCATTTACACGCAAGGCCATCAGCGCACGTCTTGCGCAACTGCTGGCACGGCTGCCGACGACCGCCGTCCATCGAAAAACTGTATCCCCCGTGGGGCTTGACACATAGCGCCTGCAGGATAACCATGCGTTCACCAAAGGAAAAGGAGCCGCCATGTTTGCCAATGCGTATACGGGCCGCCGGGTGTTTGTCACCGGGCATACGGGTTTCAAGGGTTCCTGGCTGGCTGCGTGGCTGACCCAGCTGGGCGCTGACGTATGCGGGTTTTCGGATTCTGTCCCGACCAATCCCTCCCACTATGCGGCCATGGACCTTGGCTCGCGCCTCACGGCTGATCTGCGTGGCGATATTCGTGACCGCAAGGGATTGGCCCAGGCCGTAGCAAGTTTCAAACCCGAAATCATCTTCCATCTGGCTGCCCAGGCGCTTGTGCGAAAATCATACGAGGAACCGGCCCTGACCTTTGAATCCAACATGATGGGCACGCTCAATGTGCTTGAGGCCGTGCGTGCCTGCCCCGACGTCAAGGCCATCGTCATGATCACCTCTGACAAATGCTACCGTAATGATGAATGGGTATGGGGCTACCGGGAAACAGATCATCTCGGCGGGCGCGATCCGTATTCCGCCTCCAAAGGCTGCGCGGAAATCATTGCCCATGCGTATTTTGACAGCTTTTTTGCAGAGGGCCCTGCCTGTGCCACCGTACGCGCCGGCAACGTCATTGGCGGAGGCGACTGGGCACAGGACCGCATTGTGCCGGACTGTGCCCGTGCGTGGGCTGCCGGCAAACCTGCGACGATACGCAGCCCCTGGGCCACGCGCCCCTGGCAGCTTGTGCTGGAACCCCTCTCCGGCTATCTGTGGCTGGGAGCCCGCCTGCTGCTGGGGCAGAACAGCCCCTTTTCCCTGCGCGGGCAAGCGTACAACTTCGGCCCCGCAGCGGACGTAAACAATACCGTAACAGAAGTGACGGAGGCGCTGGCCAGGCACTGGCCGGGCTTCTCCACTGAAATGGACAAAAACGGACACATGGGCATGAAGGAATGCACCTTGCTCAAGCTCTGCTGTGACAAGGCACTCGCCCATCTGGGCTGGAAGGCCACCCTCACCTTTGAGGAAACCATCCGCTATACGGCTGAATGGTATCGTTGCTTTTATGCAGGTGAAGGCGGCCGTAATCCTCAGGCCATGGCAGCATTCAGCCTTGGCCAGATAGCGGCCTACGTCAACGCCGCTGCGCAACGCAACCAGGTGTGGGTACAATGATGGATATTGACGAAAGCACTGCCCAGGATGTGGGCATCACTGGCGTAAAAATGCAGCCTCTTGCCATTATTCCAACACCAGGGGGCCCTGTGCTGCACATGCTCCGCCCCGGTGTGGCCTTGTTTTCCGATTTCGGCGAAGGTTTTGGAGAAGTCTATTTTTCCGAGGTGTTGCCCGGGCACATAAAAGCCTGGAAACGCCATACGCGCCAAACGCAGCACTTCGCCGTTCCCGTTGGCCAGTTGAAAGTGGTTCTTTACGACGACAGGGAACATTCCCCAACACGAGGGGTGCTTTGTGAGCTGCAGCTTGGCAGACCGGATCATTATGGCCTGCTACGCATTCCCGTCAACGTCTGGTATGGTTTTACGCCCATAGGCACTGCGCCTGCCCTCATCTGCAACTGTGCCGATATTCCCCACGATCCCACGGAAGGCATAACCATTCCCGCCGATAGTCCTTCCATACCCTATCATTGGCAGCTTGATTGAAGCTTCTGCTCACAAATGCCGACCTTATATCCACATTCTGGCATCACTGCCTCCTTCAAGTCTGCCTACGGCCCGGCCTATGGCAATGCACTGATTTTTATATTGCGTCTCCCAATGGGCGGCGTTTTCTTCCAGCATGGCGTCCACCTTCTGCAAATTTTCGATCTCCGGCATGGGCTGCGTGCCGGCAATGCTCTTGCGCCGCAGCACCATTATAAAAATCTTCGTCAACGAAATCCCGCAGCAAGCTGGATATCATGGCCGGATCGCTGAAAAACTGCTTGTATACTGGTAGTATGACTGCCCTACTGCACTTGGCGCAACGCCTCAATTTCTGCGGAGGAAAGGCCGGTTGCCTCTGAAATCTGGGCAATAGGCAGCCCAAGGTGCAGGAGATTCCGGGCAACATTGGCCATGCCATCCTTCCAGCCCTCGGCGCGGCCATCCTTCCAACCCTCGGCACGGCCTTGAGCAAGGCCCTTGGCAAGACCCTTGGCTAGACCCTTGGCTAGACCCTCTTCCCGTACAAACTGCTCCCGGGCATAGCGGTCGCGCTCGGCCTTTTCGGCAATCTCATAGGCGCTGACAAGGTCAGGATTCTGCATGAAA
>CAJOMG010000040.1 GCA_905235595.1 uncultured Desulfovibrio sp.
TATAAAAGCATCGGATGCTGTTTAACAAACGGGGCCACCTCAATGCAATGTTCCTATGGGATAAAGGAGAACTGCGGTGGATAACGGTTTAGGTCGATTTCTCGAAGCCCAGGAAAAAGACTATGCCATAGCCCTCAAAGAAATCAGAGAAGGCAAAAAGCGAAGCCATTGGATGTGGTACATTTTCCCTCAGATTCGTGGGCTGGGACATAGTAGCATGGCCCGGTATTACGGAATCAGTGATATTGACGAGGCAAGAGACTATCTTAGACAGCCTATACTGGGAGCACGTCTTAAGGAGATATCAGGAGAGCTGCTCAAACATGACGAACATGATCCAAAACACATCTTCGGGCACATTGATGCCATGAAGCTCAGGTCATGTATGAGCCTGTTTGTGATTATAGAAGAAGAAAACAATCAGCATAACTCGGTGTTCAGACAAGTGCTGCAGCAGTATTACGATGATATCCCAGATGAGGCTACGCTGAAGCACATCCATGAAAGATGAATAAAAGACGCAGCAGACAATTTAGTGTCGGTGGATGTACAGAATTGGGATAATAAACATTGTTGTTCGGCTAAGCAGCCCAAGTTAATAGACTGAAATTATATGAATTGAGACAGCTGCGCAGGAAATATACAATAATATATTGAAATTATTTAATAAATATGTAATATTCGACTTCAGTAAAGGAGTTGGATAAAGCCGGAAAAGACAACAGATTCTCCCATCGTCGATTATTTCGTTAACGTTCGGCGTAAGAAGAATACGAAACTTGACGCCATAAACCTGATGATCAACTAGCTTGTCGCCAAAAAACTGGACAAGACCCTTAAGCGGACTGCTAATGCAGTTGGAAAGCCAGCGTATCCTGCCCTTGTCCTGTTTAAGGGGCTGGTGTTGCAGCTCATGTATCAAGCGAAAAACTGTTTCACCTTGTTCTTGATCAGTTGCTTAAGAAGGGAGATTTCAGGCAAGGGGTCAGCGTAGACGCGACGGTAGTGGAATCATCCCGACGTCCCAGGACAACACTGGAGGTGATTCCCGAGGACAGGACTGAACCAGACACGGTTGATCAAGTTACGGTGTCCCATTCGGATGATACGGAAGTGGCATGGCTCAAGAAAGGCAAGAAGACGTGCTACGGTTATAAGGTGCATATGGCAGCCGACGCCAGGCACGGTTTGGTTGTGGGTGGACATGTCACACCAGCCAATCGCAGTGACATGAACGAGCTGGAACAGGTATTGTCTGAAATACCCTCGCAAATGCGTGGCCGATGCTATGCGGACAAGGGCTACACAAGCAGAGCCAATCGTCAAGTTGTCCGCTAATCCTGTTCGTGCCCGAACATTGTGCTTTGTATAGGAGAAGTGCGCCCCAAATTTGGGAAAAACGGGCTAAAAAGCATGAAAATTGAGCGAACTGAACGAAAAATAGCAGAAATGTAAGTCAATTTGCTGCAAAAAATGCAAAATTTTTGCTTTTACGTTCATTATGCAACGGTCTCATAAAAGTTAAGCCCCACAAGGCTTTTTGAACCTTATGGGGCTTTTAAGAACTTTCTTTCTGGTGGAGGCGGGGGGAGTTGAACCCCCGTCCGAAAACATTCCACGCAGAGCATCTACAGGTTTAGGTCAGGTATACATTTCACTGCATTGCTAGCTCCTGACCAAGCGCACTGCAGCAATCCCTCCAGTAACCTCCTCGCGAAAAGCCCTGGCGGGCTCCGACTTTCGCCAGCCTGATATAGTGTCGCCGTAAGGAGATATCAGGCATTTCCCCATACGACGTGACCGTCTACGCAGTCAGAGCTTTGCTGTTGTTACGCAGCGCAAGCGTATTCGTAATCGTTGTTGGCAATTACTTTGGTTGCCGCTTTTTACGAGGCCAGCGGCGCCTCGACCTGCCACTCCGGCTTCTACATCCCCGTCGAAACCAATGCGCCCCCCTTTTTTATTTTTTACTCGAAATACCGGGCATTAGCAAGGTCTGCAGTGCTGCGAAAATTCGAGTTGCAAAACGGCTTCTGCCTTTACGCTGCAAAGAGTTTTAACTATTATCGTCGCCATGCATGAAATGTCCATTGCACAGAGCATTTTCCAACTGGCGGAAGACGAAATGGTTCGCAACGGCTGCTCACGACTGGAAAAAGTCTGTGTTACGTGCGGGGCTCTCTCCGGTGTTGAGCCAGAGTCCCTGCGCTTCTGCTTTGATACACTCTTGCGGGAAACTCCACACGCAGATGCGCGTCTTGAACTCACCCTGTGCCCTCTGCGTCTGCGTTGTACATCCTGTGGCAAGGAATTTGGCGGTGAAGGGCAGGATGCTCTGTGGATGCCCTGCCCCGTATGTGGAGAACAGTTTGGTCATATGGTGGTACAAGGGAAAGAATTGTTACTCAATCGTGTCATAGCCAGATAGCCAATACGTCCCTCACGTATTGTCCTGGCTAGGTTTTCGTCCATAATATACAACATACCACAGCACGGCGACAGCGAGGAGGCTGATATGGAAATTCCTGTTGTGCGAAACGTCTTGGAAGCCAACGAAAAAATGGCTGAACATATACGTCGGATGCTTTCTGCAAAGGGCATTCTTACGCTCAATCTTATTAGTTCCCCCGGCGCTGGCAAGACTACCCTGCTCGAAAAAACATTGCGCGATCTGTCAAAAGAATTTCGCATGGCCGTGATTGAAGGCGATCTGCAAACGGATAACGATGCCCGCCGTGTCGCTGCCACAGGGGCTCAGGCAGTACAAATCAATACTGATGGCGGCTGCCATCTGGACAGCAATCTGGTATTGAGCGCCCTGGACAGCCTCAATCTCGACGCTGTAGATATCCTGTTCATTGAAAATGTCGGTAATCTTGTGTGTCCTGTGGAATTTGACTGTGGCGAAGACGCCAAGGTGGCGCTGCTCAGCGTTACCGAAGGTGACGACAAACCTGAAAAATATCCCTTGTTGTTTAACCTAGCCAAAGCCTTGGTACTCAACAAGACAGACCTGCTGCCATATGTGAATTTTGATATGGCCCGTGCCCGCAGATCCGCTACAAAACTCAACGCTGGATTGGAGATATTTGAAGTTTCCTGCCGCAAGGGTGATAGCCTTCAGGGCTGGTACAACTGGCTGCGCCACATGCGCACTGCAAAGAAAAAAGCTGTGCAAAACCAAAACTAGCCATTAGCACAGCAGGGCAGAGTCTTCCAAGACTCTGCCTCTGCCTACTGCACAATACCATGCGTTTCATGTGCTGTCTTATTGGACTATTCTGCCAGCGTAGAGCCAGAGCCTCGCCCGTCATCAAAGGAAACCACCTCTACAATGAGGCTATGCGAGGCTGGACGCAACGTTATGGTAAACAGCTGCACATCAACACCAGGCATATCTGCATCAGACAAATGCGGTAAGACTTCTGCAGGCACCAGCATAATACTGGCTTCCCCCTTTCCAGATAGGAGAAAATACTCCAGCAGTTTTTGCAGCATGACATTACGCTTTGCTACATCCATGGCAAACATCTGAGCAAAATTGATATCCACGCCAGGCAATTCCACCTGCCAAGGCATATAGTTTTGGGTATGCAAAGCTCCCAAAAGCGTGTTGAGAGTTGTCGTATCCAGCTTGCGGCGCAATTCCAGACGATCAAGAACAGCATCACCTGCGGCACTGTTCTGCTCTTGCTCTGCCTGTCTTGGTTCAAGCCTTGCAGCCCATGTCAATCCGGCAAAACCAAGGCTTGTCAGCAAGGCGCCATTGGCATCACGAGGAGTCTTGGCATCCAACAAGGTGCAGACATCCTTCATGGTCATGCCAGGACAAAAACGCTGCAATGCACAAACAGGTTGCATATCAGATACGGGCAGTAACTCCTGAACCTCACCAGTGATACTGCGCGCACCACCCGCAGACATTTGCAGTTCAATCTCTGGAGCCGCAGTATGGCGTAAGGTCAAACCCACGCTCTGCCCCAGTGGAACAGCTTTGAACATCCACAGGCTCAACCCAACATCCACTTGTATATCAACCGTTTCCCCTGGATTTTCCATTTCATTTCTGCCATCAGGTGCCATATCATACTGGGTGAACGTAAGGCCATGCCTGGTTCGAAAACTGATGCTCATCACGTCTTCGCTGGTGGCATTGACAATGGTCAGGCTGCTGACTTCCGGGGTGGGACGCGCTATCTGCACAGCAAGGGCGTTACCTGGACTTCCCCATAAAAGGCAACACAGCGCTATACAGAAAAAGCGTACCATGCAGGAACTCCTTATGAATCCGCAGTGCAAAAATGGAAGGGAAGCCTGCCCGCAGCAAACGGGACAGGCAATTCCTCATGCGGCTATAGTTTTTTCAATTCATATGCTCTGCTGCCAAGACCAATGGCCTCGCCATAGGCAAGCTGTACCTGCCCCCGTGTGTAGGGCCAGCGTTCGCTAAACAGATCCTTGTTACCACCCGCAGACTTGGTAATAAGATCAAAACAGGCCTGATCCAAAGCTACCGGATCTGTGGAAGCCAGAATACCGATATCGGGAATCATGGGCATGTCGCTCCAGGGCACGCAGTCACAATCAGGAGTGACATTCAGCACAAAATTAATATAGCAGATATTTTTCGCACGTCCCTTCACAACACCATAGGCATACTCCGTAAGGCGTTCCACAAACGGTTCCATCTCTGTAGCCCAGTCAATGTTGATGGCTTTCTGCGGACAGACTGTAATACACTCAAAGCATCCAATGCACTTTTTAATGTCCACCGAACTCTTTTTGTTGTGCATACTCAGGGCATGCTGTGGACAAACACGCACACATTTGGCACAGCCCACACAATCCTGCTCGCTGATAATAACATGAGTGCCGTGCTGGTCGCGTTTGCCGCGAACAGACGCTCCCCCCATGGCAAGATTCTTAATAGCCCCACCGAATCCGGCCATCTCATGCCCCTTGAAGTGTGAGAGTACAATCATGGCAGGCGCACGGCGAATCTCCGTGGCAATATACACTTCTTTGAAGTGCTTGCAGTTAATACGTACGGGGACATCATTTTCACCATACAAACCATCGGCCAGAATAACTGGTGCATGTACGACCGAAGGCACAAATCCATGAGCATACGCCGTATTGAGATGGTCTACAGCATTGTGGCGCGTGCCCGAATACAACGTCGTGCTATCGGTGAGAAAAGGTTTTCCCCCAGCTTCTGTCACCTTATCCACCACCTGACGTACCAGTGTCGGGTTAAGGTGGGTGTCATTGCCATATTCACCAAAATGCAGCTTAATAGCTGTAAGGTCCTTTTTTTTGATGACCTTTTTGAGATTCAGGGCTTCGCACAGACGGGCCACCTTGACCAGTTTGCTTTCTTCATGTGAACGGGAATGTGCATCGGCAAAAAAAACTGTGGAAGCCATAAAAAATCTCCATTGTTTCGACCACCGTACCGATGGCCGATATGTCATGTTGTTATGTTGTTATTAGTATATGCGCTATGGTAACGCAGGGCAATGCCTTGTGTGCATCCCACCTTTGCTACCGACAGCTATAACCACCTGACCCCATCCTGCGTTTCAATGCTACTCTCTGCAGGATAAGATCTCCACCACTTTGCCCATTATGAGTATGAGGACTACTTCCCGTCATACTCCCACAGTATCTCACCGGTGTGGGAGACATCATAACCGCCCATGGATTGCACTTTGTTCCTGAAAACCGTAGAGCGAATGACGTCGAGAAGCGCGAGGATGCGTTCGTCCTCCGCATAAGCATGAGGAATAACCAGATCGTATTCCTCAGTGCCCACGAACACGAAATCCAGCCCAAGGGCCACGGCCGCAGCTCGTACACCAAGCCCCGTGTCTGCCCTGCCGGAAAGGACAGCCGCCGCAACATTCATGTGCGTGTATTCCTCATCGCCATAGCCGTGCACATTGCTCACCGCCAGTCCCCGTCGCTTGAGTTCATAATCCAGAAGCACACGGGTACCGCTACCGCGCTGGCGGTTGATGAAGCGTACGTCATCACGGCAGATGTCGGCCACATCGTGAATTTCTTTAGGATTGCCCGGCTTGACCAGGAAGCCCTGTTCACGATTCACAAGGTGTACCAGCATGACTGGCGTCCCCTTCAAATGCTCACGTATGGCCGTGCGGTTATAAACACCGGTTTCCTCATCCAGCAGATGAGAACCTGCCAAATGACATTGCTTGCGCTGCAAAGCCAACAGCCCACCCAGCGAGCCCACATGGGCAGAGGTGAGGCTGAAGCGAGGATGCGTTCGACGAAGCTGGCTGTCAATATATTCCAGCGTGTTATCATGGCTGCCTATGGCCAGAAGAGCGTTGGCTATCTGCCTGCGACTGCGTAAAAGCTCTGCCTGCACAGGATTTCCGGCGTCCAATCCTTCACTGTCACGGGGAACCGTGATAATGGCGTCTGCACGGGAAAGGCTGGTCACTGTGCCGGCTCCTCGCGACAAAGGAACGGCAAAACAGGTGCCGTCCACCATGCCAAGTCGCACACGAATGCGTTCTTCCATGCCGGGACGAGAAGGCAAAGGATTACAGGGAATTACAGAAACACATTCACGCTTTGGGCATACCCGTTTCTGCCAGATCGCCAACAAAGGCAAAAGAAATTCCTCTACTGCCATAAGTGCAGAAACAGGATATCCCGGTACTCCCATAATCGGAACCTGCCGTTCTGCAACAGACACCGTTCCGAGCATGGCGGGTTTGCCGGGCATGAGTGAGATGCCGTGAACAAGCACCTCTCCCATGCTGCGCACCACTTCCACTGTGTAGTCATGGCTTCCCGCCGACGAACCAGCGTTGAGCAGCACAAGATCTGCCCCTGCTTCTACGGCAGATACAATGGCAGCCTTGATGGCCTCTGGCACGTCTGGCGCAATGGGACGCACATCCGCCTGACCTCCCGCATCGCGAATGCAGGTGGAAAGAACAAGGGAATTGAATTCCGGCAATATCTTTCCCCTGCACAGATCTTCATCTCGGGCCTGCTGCAGAGGCACAATTTCAGAACCTGTGGGAATGATGGCCACCTGAGCTTTGCGGAAAACCGTGGGACGTAACACGCCGGCAGCGGCAAGGGCACCTATTTCGTAGGAGCCAATCTCCACACCCGGCGCCAAGAGGATTTCCGTGGCCACGATGTCTTCACCCAGTTTGCGTACATGCTGCCATGGGAAGGCCGCCTTTTCCGTGATTACCTTTTTACCATCTTCCTCCACGTTCAAATTTTCCACCATGATGACAGCGTTACATCCAGCGGGCAGAGGTTGACCGGTGTTGATCCAGAAAGCATTCTTTCCCACTTCCAGTGCAAGGGGGTTACGCGTTGAGGCGCTAAAAGTGTCTTCCGCCCGTACGGCGATGCCATCCATGGCTGCACCATGAAAAGCAGGCGAGGAGCGAAGTGCCTCTACTGGCTCGGCTATGACGCGGTGTGCGGCCTCCTCTAAAGGCACGTTCTCCGTGCCCGGTCCGTCAGTCAGCTCAGCTATACGGGTAAACCAAATAGCACGAGCTTCTTCAGGGCTTCGTAAGGACAAATAGACGTTCCTTTCCATGACGGCTCCTCTTTGTTTTTATAGCGCACGATACGGTACTTCCTCAACGCAACAAGAAAGCTTTGACCTCCTGTCCAGCATACAGACCTTCACTGTTTTCCGGGCAGACGATAAGCGCATCGGCCTGCACCAGACCGGATATAAGCCCTGAGGGGCCCAGAATGGGCACAGCTTCCCAGCCCTGTTCGCGGGATATAAGGCGCACGCGGATGTAGTCACGCCTTCCTTGCGTGGAGGACACCGCACGACTAAGGGTAGCACTTACCTGGGGGGCAATACGTGGTTCCGCTCCCTGAAGGTGCTGGAGAAGTGGCGCGACGAAGGTTAATGCACAAATCAGCGCACCGCCTACATGGCCAGGCAGCCCCATGAGGCATTTGTTTCCAGCCTTGGCCAGAATGAACGGCTTGCCAGGACTAATTGACACTCCATGAACCAGTAGCTGGCAATCGCGTATAGATTGAAAAATCTCCACGGTGTAGTCACGCATGCCGGCAGAAGATCCCCCCGAAACAAGGACAACATCTGCCTGTTCCAGCGTAGTGCAAAGAACTGAAGCAAGCTTTGCCCTGTCATCGCGCACAAGAATACTGCTGACGACGCTGGCTCCCTCATTTTGGCAAAGGGCCGTCAGCGTATGTACATTGACGTCCCGCACCTTACCTGGCGAGGGCATTTCGTGAGCGTGAATAATCTCGTCGCCAGTGGAAATAATGGCAACCTTAGGACGGCGGTGTACACGCACCTGCATCTGTCCCAGGGCCGCAAGCAGCCCAACTTCTTGCGGCCGCAAGCGACGGCCTGCCGGTATAACCTCTGCTCCCCGCGCTACGTCTTCGTCGTGCAGGAGCACATGGTCGCCAGGGGCCAGACTGCGAACAAGTTCCACCATGCCGTTGCCAGCTGGACGGGAATATTCCACCATGACGACGGCGTCAGCACCTTCGGGCAACATACCGCCGGTCAGAATGCGTGCCGTCTCTCCCTCACCTAAGACAATACCGGATTTTCCGCCCATGGGGCAGTCGCCCACACATCGTAACAAGGCTGGAGAGGATTCCTGTGCACCGAAAACATCTCTGGCGCGCACCGCGTAACCGTCAACCGTGGAGCGGTCAAAGCCAGGAATATCCTCGCCGGCACAAACACCTTCATACAAGTATCGGCCAACAGCCGCATCCAGAGAAAGAGTTTCTTCAGATAAGGGAGAAAAAAACTCCAACATGCCCAGCACAGCATCAACCGATTGCAACGTCAGAAATGATTTCATGCGTTCCCTCAGAAATGGACGTCTTCTGGGAATATCTTTCCCTGAGGAATCAGGAATGTTTCTATATTATGTAAAAATAAACATATTCCAACACAATTCAATCCCCCGGTACGTTCCAAGGGCATGGTCCTCAGCAGGAATGTCTGTCGGAAAGCAACATTACAAGATTTTTTACTTACGTGCGCACTCCGCATCACGACCCAGCAGGATGTCAAGGCCGTGACCCAGAGCCTCCAGAACATACGTCAGGCATTCTTCAACAGCCTTGGGACTGCCCGGCAGATTAATAATCAAGGTACGTCCTCGGATGCCCGCTACAGCCCGACTGAGCATGGCTCTTGGTGTGATGGAGAGACTGCTTGCGCGCATGGCCTCGGGGATGCCTGGGCAGAGTCGTTCTACGGCATCCAGCGTCGCTTCAGGCGTAATATCCCTCGGTGAAAAACCAGTGCCACCCGTAGTACAGATCAGATGTACGCCCGCCGTATCACACAAGCGTACCAGAGCTGTTGTTATCTGCTCCCGTTCATCTGGCAGAATGAGCTGTTCCACAATAGTGTAGTCATGCCCCTCCAGAATACGCCGAATGGCCGCCCCGGCTGCATCCTCACGCTCGCCGGCATATCCCTTGTCACTACAGGTAATGATAGCCGCGTATCTCATAGAACTCCTTTGCTATGACACGTTCTACGTCATTGTTTTATGGTCTCGCAACCATAAATCATTAGCGTCTCCTACTCGACGGATTCCTGCTTGACTACAGCTTCCGCCTTCACACGATCCAGGGGCTCGGCAAAAGTTCTCTTGACGTGCTCGCAGATGTCACCAGCCACCACAAGAAAAAGCAGGTCGTCGCCGAGAGCCAGTTCCCCTCGGCGACATCAACCCACTTGCCTATACTTTGCCGCCCAGCTCATTATCTGGGGTCTTGGCTTTACTGGAAGTGATTTCCACTTCATCAGGTTCGGACATGGCAGATCGGAAATTGCGTATGGCCCGTCCTAAACCGCTGCCAATTTCAGGGAGTTTCCTGGCACCAAAAATCACCAGTATCACGACAAAAACAACAAGCAGTTCCTGCCAACCAATTCCCATGCTATGCCCCCCAATATCCAGTTCAGATGCTTTAACGCTGCCCTTGCCAGGGTTCCCAACGCATCTGCCCAGTCAGCCAGTTGGGGATACCGATGCGTTGGTGCAGAATGTCGTAATAGTACGCTGCTCCAGAGTACGGATCAAAGATTTGCACTACAGGCAGGGCAGTGATGGCCGTTCCCTTTAGGGGGATGTCGTTCATGTCCGCCACATTCTTCACCGCCTCAAAAGCCATGGCGGCATTGGTCATGCGCACAAACATACCGCAGGAACGGGCTGCAAGTTCACCCCGGGCCATAGCCTCGCCCACACCAGGCGCCAATTTGCCGACGCGCCCAGGATAGTTCATGACGCGGCGGTATATGGCACGCAGAGGTTCATAATCTATGTCCGGCAACGGTATTCCCGCCGTACCGAAGCCGGCGAGGCTTTCTACGGTCACATCGCCTTCACCATGCAAGAACGTGCCCACAATCCAGCTCCCCGATGAAGCTGGGCCGATAATCATGCGTGTGTGCGACGCAGCACAAACACGACCTACCACGAGATTGGCCTCCACGTCGGTAGTACCCAAAAAAACCAAATCTACTGGATGACCATCCCCATCCGAACCTCGTAACACATCGGTCAGCCAAGCGCCGTCGTACCTGTTGACGGATTTTTGCCATGTGCGCACCGTAGCCTCGGGATTGATAGAGAGCACATGTCGCCGCCAAGCTTCTGTTTTAGGAAGGCCTACGGCCTCACAGGCAAAGGGCAGGCGGTTCAGGTTGGTATCCTCCACCACATCGCCGTCAACAAAGCCAAAGTCCGTGAAGCCGGCGCGTACCAGCAAGTCTGCCACAGTACCGTTGCCACCACAACCCACCAGGAGTACTCGCGTACGCCTGATCTTTTCCAACATGTCCTTGGTGAACAAAAGGAAACCGGTCTCGCGTTCCACAAGAGCATCCCACATCATGTCAACACTCCTTCAAGATTGGCGCAAACAACCAACGTATCTTCCTCTGCCTGTACCTTCTCACCGCCAGTTCTGACTACACAGCCCGGCTTGAAGCGCACACCTCCACAGGAAAGACAGCCGGAAAGCAACAGGTACATTCCTTCGTCGATACCTTCTGGAGCAAGGACATCGCCCACCCTCAAGCACAGCAGGGAGCCTCGGCGCAGGGTGCGTACAAGGGCAGCATCGGCGTTATCGAGGGATGCACACAACGTACGCACTTTTGCCGCTACAGCGGCATCCGTGAGTGTACAGAGCGGGTCTTGCGCCAGTTCGGGACAAATGGCATAGACCCTTTCCAACCATGAACGGTTCGCCTCCACATCTCGCCCCAATGCGCGAAAAGGAGAACGAATTCGTCGAAAATAGGGCATGTCGTCGGCCACCAGAAACATGGGCACACGAAAAACACCGGCCTCTAGGTTCTTACCTCGCCCATACTGACGATAGCCAAGTCGCTCATACATGGCCGCCATGCCGGGCGCACAGTAGTGCACAGCGTAGTGATAGCCAGATTCCAGGAAGAAACTGGCGAGCTTCAGGCAGATATGTCCAAAAAGGCCAGAGTTGCGCTCCCCTTCCGCCACAATGGCACGTGAAACAATGGTTGTCTGTGGCAGAATGTCCCGCAGACGTTCCAAATCAAGAATGTAACGCCATTCTGCTAGCAAGCTGAACTCGCTTGCAGGCGTAGCCGTGCCTACAGCCACAATAAGGCCATCAGACGTACGGGCCAGAAAATGCTGCGAAACGTCGTCATGCGGCAACCACACGCGGCGGCCTACATGATCAGCGCCGGGCAGATATTCCCGCGAAGCGAAATACTGCTCGTAGCGGAAGCGGTACACCTCTTCACGGCTGTGGGCGTCTCTAGCTTCTTCCCAAGTGAAAGCGGCATTTCCCAGCATTAACGCTTATCCCGCTGTATTCTTTACACTCCATCCACCGCTTCTGCCGCCAAGCGCTCCAGTGCTTCTTGTGCGACGGGGAAGCGACGAAGAAACAAAGGACATACTCCGAGTATGGTTCCGAGCGCGTCTGTCGCGTCAGGCTCCACATCATCCACAGATTGGACAAGCCCGATGGCTGTTGCATCCATGGGAAAGGTCGCCGTGGCATATTCGGCCAGTCCCAACGGCTCAAGGCCGTAGCGTTCTGCCAGAAGCAGCAGTGCAGCGATTTGCGTAGCGGACGCTCCCCTCTCCAGCAGTAAGGACAGTGCCTCCGGAGACGTTACCGCTGCAAAACCTTCTGGTGTTGACAGCCAGTACTGGCAGGGTGCAGGACAGGCATGACAGGCGATGGAACGCCCCACGGCAAAGTCTGCAGAGCGTACGCCGGGCCGTACAACCTGCAGCACGGCATTTAGTTCGGCCGAAGTCAACAGCGCAGGTTGCACAGCGGCACGGGCCGTATTATCCAAAGGCAGGGGTGAAACATACGGAACAGCCCCATTCAGACAAAAACCAACGAGATTGTGGGCGGCCAACCAACGCGCCGCAAGGGCACTGCGTGGAGCTATTCCGACATCCAGCACCAAGGCGGGAGACGCACAGTCTGCAAAGGCGGCCGGCCCTGTCACAACAGTCACAGGATTACTATCACCATTGCAGTATTGACGAACGCCACGTCTAATGGCCGTGCGTTGCACAGGCGCATCTGCGGCAGCATCCATATCCACAAATTTGACGCCATGTTCAGAAAGGATAAAAGCCGAAGGCCCTGCGGCATTACCACAAAGTACGAGAGCGTCTAATCCACAACGACGCAGTGCCGCGCCACATTGTCCCTTAAGACAACAGCTTCTGTCACCGCTTCGCACAGTAAGAAGACAAGAGGCGGGAGCGTAGCTGCCCGTAAATCGACCGACAGTCAGCACTAGAGCGTCATCGTATTCCGTGGCCAAACAGGCCAAATCCCCAGCCTGCTTAGCAGGCACAGGTAATGGCTGAAAGTCCGCAGAACCACGAGAAAGGTCTACAACGACGACACGGTCAAGAAAGAAATTCTTCATGCCTTTTCTCTCTTTGCGTTCTCTGTGCAAACGCAGGGCAGGCTACCATGCCGCGTACGCGGCTTCTGCCAGACTAAGCGAATAGAAGCTGCGCCGTGTGGGCATGCGCCAACGCAGCGCAGACAGGTAATACATTCCGCCATATTAATTTGGGGACTGATGCCCTGCACGAGCTGGTCCTCAGGAATAATGCCCATGGGACAGACCGTGGCGCAACGCATACAGGAAAATTTCTTACAACGCATGGCACCGATTTCAATACGCACCAGCCCATACTTCGCGGCCAACCCTAGCGTTGCACCCACAGGACAAAAATAACGACACCAGCTGCGACTTTCCCCCAAATTTAAGGCAGCCGCAGCTGGAATAATCGCCGCTTCGGCACCCGCCATAACGGAATTAAGGCCATAAGAACGGCATACTCCCCCAATGGGACAAACAACGCAGAATGCCTGGGTGCCAGCTAGACCTGCTGCAGCAAGTGCTCCTGCTCCCACGCCATATTTATTATGCCTATTGCGTAGAAAAGCAGGCATGCGAAAGAGCTTGTGCGGAATAATCTTGTCCACAATATCCAGCACAAAGCCAAAGGGGCACAGCCAGCCGCAAAAGGCCCTACCAAAGACAACACTTGCCAGCATGAACAGCACGGCGGCGACAATGGTCGTCAACAGGATGGCCTTGGCAGAAAAGACATTTTGCAACACGCCAAAAGGACAAGCGATATCGAAAGTGACCACATTGAGGGAACACACGCTGCCCACAAGCACAACTACCAGCAGCAGGAAACTCATCAGCTGGCACAACCAGCGCAGGGGCGCAATCCATAGTCGCCGCCGTCCCTTGGTATACATCAGGGCGCCATGCGGACAGGCCTCCACACAGGCCGGTTCACCATCACAAAGATCACACTTTACCACTTCTCCATCTGGCGCTCGGAAGGGAGCACCCTCTGGACAGGCGGCGATGCACAGCCCACAGTTGACGCATAATCGCTTGTCCATGCGGACGATGCCGTCCTTGCTCTTGGATAGAGCGCCGTTGGGACATGCCTTCATGCATTGCGGATCAAGGCAGTGCTGGCACAACACGGCAAAACTTGTGCCGGCAGCGGCATCGTGAAACAAATGGACACGTGGAGGGCGTGGTTCTTTTCCACCGGAACCTCCTGCAGCGCACACCGATGCGCATAGACCACAACCCGTACATTTTGCCGGGTCGAAAACAATGCCTGCCCCACGAGTAACCGTCCTGCCCTTAGCCCTGAAAGGGGGAAAAAGATCGCGCAGTCTGTCCAGAGTTTGAGATGTGTTCTGCGTCATGGCATTTTCTCTCAAATATATATCCACATGCCGCGGCATGTGAACTAGCGATTGTTACGGACATAGGTCCGACGCTTGCAGTCAGGGCAGAGACCTGTATACGCCAGAGGTATTTCATAGTCCGCCCTAGTGGCCATTTCCAGATAGCGTACTGCCGTATGGGGAAGCAGGGGAGCACCACAGACGGCACAAGACTCTGTCTGCCATCCGTCTAGGCGTTGCCGTAAATCCACTATTAATCCGGCTACATCCACGCCTGCCGGACAGACATTTGAACAATTGTGGCATTGCAGGCAATGCACTACAGCAGGCATTTTATCGACAGCCATTCCTTGCAACGCCTGCTGAACCACCCCTCTGGGTGATGAATTTCTTGATAAGGGGCGAGCGGTTTCCGCCATGGGGCAGAGGGCCACGCACTTGCCACATTCCACACATTTGTAGGCACCTCTAGCCAATAACATGTCATGGTAGGGATGGCTCATGCGTGTTTTCCTCCCTTCAGGCTGTCAATCCATTGCGGCGCATCAAACTTGCGTCGTGCAGTGCGCAGTGGCGAGAGCATGCCCTCACCAGAACGATACCCCAGGTCTTCCAGGCTGGAAGCCACTGCCTGATGTAAACGCAACAGAGGGATGCCCTGCGGGCAGGCGTCCTGGCACGCACCGCACTGCACGCAAACGTCGGCAACGTGTAGAGCGCGTATCAGATGATACGCCAAAGGCGAAGAATGTGGCATCCTGCCGGTCGGCAAGGTTGCAGTATCATCAAGCGAACAAGCGGGGCAGATACACACTGGGCAGGCCGTGCGGCACCAGTGGCACTGCACACAACGGGAAAGCTGCAACGGCCAGTCTATTATGTCTTCCACTGTGGCCTTCTTTTCCAGCGGTAGCGATGCGCCTTTGTCGCTTGGCCATTGAGGCCGGGAGCAACCACAGATTTTTTGTTGTGCTTCAAAACACGGGATAGGAATAAGATCCAGCGCCTCCAGTGAAAACCGGTGCAAATCTGCCATTTGACGCAGTGCACGTGCGTCACAGGGGCGGCAGGCCACGCTGAGGTCACGCTCACGAAGAGAAAATGCCAATTCACGCAAACTCCGGCAGGTACCGGCCTGCTGCATGGCACCTGAACTCCGTTCGCACAGCATTGTGCCAGCCAGCTTGGCTAACGGGTATTTAGGGCCAGCCACAAGAACCGACAAATCTTCTTTCCGAGTAAATAATTCAACAGTTATGCCACATTCTGTGCGTGCGAGGCCTAATACCATACGACCTTTGTCCAATGCTCCGACTGCTTGCTTTCTAAGATCTTCGTCCTGTTTATCTTCTGAAGTGAAATGTTCCAGCCGCCCACTACAGCCAGCTGCCTCTCCAGCAGCCAGCGCCACCGCCTGATTTTCCGGAATGCGGTAAAAATCCGGTAACGGCGGTAGCTGCGCCAGTTGTTGGGCAAAGTTGTTCATCAGATTGGCATATTGGGCACCCTCGTGCGCCGTGCCCCAAGAAACACACAGCCGTCGACGGTCAATGCCCATGGTTTCGAGCAGATCGGCCAGTACGACAAGACGAGCATGGGCGTCCCGGTTGGCTTCATTGTGGCGGCAACCGCCCAAATGACATCCCAGCACGGCTACGCCTGCGGCTCCGTTGGCAAAAGCCTGCACTACGCTGTCTACAGAAACACTGCCGGCACAAGGCACCGGCATAATTCGGATTCCGTATGGCAAGGGCAGGCGCTCGCGTCCTGACCGCTCCGCTCCCAAGAATGAGCACCAGCGACAGGCAAAAACGCAGATGGCTTTATGGATTGACGGCATTGGCATCATGTCAGGCTCCTTTGCTGCGGCTGGCGAACGGCGGCCAAAATTTCGCGCGGCGTTGGAGACGCCATGGGCAGCCAGGCAGCTCCGCAGGGACATATTGCAGCGCAGACGCCACACCGGCGGCACAATTCCTCAGCAACGCGCACTTCGCTTTCGTCAGCAAAGAAGCAGGCAGCATGAGGGCAGGCTTCCACACACCGACCGCAGGCACTGCACAGTTCCTGCGAGATACGTGCTGACACCCGAAGATCAGCGATCTCATCCATTGGCATACGACGTTCACGCATAAAACGTACGGCCAGAGCTGCCGCTGCCCTACCCTGTGCCACGGCCTGATCCACATACGCTGGCCAGCGCGCTGAACCGCAGATAAACACGCCTTCCACATTGCTCTCCAACGGGTGGGCTGGCTCATGGCCCCGCATAAAGCCTTGGGCATCCGTGCAAATGCCTAGCTGACGGGTCAACTCCACGCTGGAAGGTACGGGTTGGAGAGGCGTAGAGCAGACAAGCGCTTCGGCTGTAATGCGTCGCTCCCCTTCGGCGTCAAGGCTGGGGATAACAACAGCCTCGACCCTTTCTTTCCCTTCCACACGAATATCATTCAGTGTGTCCACATGCACAAAGCGCACGCCCGCCTGCATGGCATCTCTGTAAAGTTCCTCCAAGGCAATACCCGGCATGACCATCTGCCTATTGAGTACGACCACCTCGGCCTCGGGACGCAGAGTCTTGACGCGCAGGGCATTTTTTACAGCAGTAGGACAGCAGACTGCGCTACAATAGGGTCTGTCAGTGCTGCGGGCATGCACGCACTGCACAAAAACATAGCTGTCAGCTAGCTGCGCCACTTCCTTCCTGCCAGTTTCCACTGCCGTGAGCAAAGTGTCCAGCTCCATCTGACTCATGATACCTTTGCGCTCTTTGGCACCAAAAGCTGCACCGGGCAGCACAGGCTGAGCGCCCATGGCAAGGATGAGTGCGTCAAAACGCTCCTCGCGACAATCATCCCCCTTGCGCAGCTTTGCCGTATAAGCGCCCTCTTCCCGACGCAGAGAAACAACATCACAACCCATCCGGAGAGTTACGCCATCAAGAGGCAATGCAGTCAGCACATCTGTGGACTGATGCATACGGGGAAAGAGTTTGCCCAATATTGCTACCATACCACCGGGGCTGGGACGGCGATCAGCTAAAGTCACAGGCACGCCAAGGCCGGCAAGGGCTGAGGCCGCTGCAATACCTGCCGGGCCTGCACCCACCACCAAGATGCCCTGGCTGCCAGTCTCGATGGCCTCTGAAACAACCTCCGAACACTCAAGACGTACGAAGGCCATGCACACCAAGGCTGCAGCCTGCGCAGCGCGTTCTTGCTCTCCTTCATCAGAAGCTGGAGCATGCCAGATACAACCTTCACGGATATCCGCAAGTTCCACCCTAGACTCCGGTAATGCCGAACGTACGCAGTTCAAAGCCTCACCGCCACGCGCACCATGGGAACATGCCGCCACGACGACATGAGATAACGGCGTACCAGCAACAGCCTCCGCAAGAACTTCACTGCAGCGGGTTGCATCACACATTCTGTCTACAAGGCGCATGTCAGGATCAAGAGCGGCACGCAGGGAGTTTTCCGAAAGCATGCGAGCATTCTGCCCCATGCAGGTGCAGTACAGACAAATTTTCATGCCGCGCCTCCCGAAGTTGCACGCAGCCTGCGTGCAACAGCAACAGCTGTTGCCGCGCCTTGGATAACAGAACTCGCCACGTCTGCCGGTTCGTCACAGAATCCGCATTTGAAGTGAGTGATCACCCTGCCATTCTCAACAGGAAGCGCTCCAGGAAGTGGACACTGCCCCAGACCACCGTTAACTACCACCAAATCGAACTTCTCACCCACCGGCTGCCCGTTTTCAGGTGTTTCATAGCGCACACCCACGCCGGCCGACTCAGCAGCCATGACCAGACCGGGGCGAGAACGCAGCAGGCGCACTCCCTCAGCAGCGCCAGCCATCATGTACATTTCCTGTCCGACGCCAGGAGCACGAAGATCAGTGTAAAACAAAGAAACATCCAATTCCGGCTGACGACGTTTAAGCCAGCGGGCCTGTTTCATGGCATGCATGCAGCAGACCGCAGCGCAGTAAGGCAGATGCCGCCTGTCCCTCGCTCCAGCACATTGGATAAAGGCCACCCTTTTGACTGGTCTACCGTCGGAACGGGCGCACAAAACGCCCTCCCCCCTGCTTTCATTGTGCCAAGCCTCAAATTCCATAGCCGTAAAAACGTCCGGATGCGAACCACTGCCGAACTCCGGCGCATGGCGAAAATCGCCAGGCAGTATCTCCTCAAAGCCCGTGGCATAGATGACGTCCACCACGGGTACAGATATGCTCTCCTCCCCGACATCCAGATTAATAGCACCAACAGGACAGGTCGACACGCACCGCCCGCAGCGATCACAACGATTTTGGTCGATACGCATGGCAGGCGGCAGAGCAGGATCCCAGGTCATAGCAGGATCACGGTCCAAAAGAGCGTTACGAGAGCAACTATCCCGGCAGGCGCCGCAGAAAAGGCACAGAGTTGGGTCAACAGCCGGCCTATGCGTCTTAAGATCAGCGCGAATACTCTCGCCATCTGCGCAGAGGCTCACAACCTCAGTATGCAGCAAAACCTGAACCAGAGGGGAATCATAGCACTGACGGGCTGTTGACCAGGCTGGACAAAAAGCGCAATGATCAGTGGGATAGACCTTGTCCAGCCGCATGACCATACCTCCAAGGTGGGCATTCTTTTCCACCAGCAAGGTCGGCACACCTAACGCAGCCAGATTGAGCGCCGCGTGCATGCCCGCCACGCCGCCCCCCACTATCAGGACACGCTCTGGAACGCGGCTATCAGGAACAGTATAATGACAGAGCATGGCACAACCTCATTTCTTAATGCCGTAAACTTGGGCCAGAGTTTCAATGCGCTTGGTGAACCATTCACTCAGGGATGTGGCGGGCACTTCCTCAGTGCGGCTCTCCTGACGGACCAGAAAGCGCTCGACGGGAGGATCAAACCTCTTGATCTTGCTTATATCCATGGTGATGGCGCCCTTGTCACGCTCAGGGCAGCGGCGCAGACAAGCGCCACAGCCGTTACACTTTTTCGTGTCGACTACGGGATAGCGTCGATCCTTGAGCGTAATCGCCTTTAATTCGCGACAGGCGTCCGCACATGTCTTACAGCGGCGCTTTTTGAGATAGGTAACGCAGGTTTTTTCGTCAATGATTGCTACACCCATGCGCAACTCTTTCTTACTCACTTTGCTGAGTGCCCCACTGGGGCAGGCCCGCATGCAATCCATGCATTGGATACACTTGTCGATATGAAGGACAGGCGTACCCACGTTGCGGACACCATCAAAGAGATGCGCCACGGAAAGTGCCGCAGGTTGGCAGGCATCCACGCAGCGCATACAGCGCTGACAACGTGCCAAAAAATCCGCTTCCGTAATAGCTCCGGGCGGGCGGGGCAAGTCGCTGCCGCCCTGGGCTACACCAGCCAGACCTCCGCCGACAATCACCGTGCCGGCAGCAACCTGTAAAAATTTTCTGCGGGTGTAATCCATATTAGACCTCCAGAAAAAGCCCCGAATGTGAAGGCAGATTCCACAACCGCCCATGCAGCCTCAAGGGCCCTTGAAAAAATACCAGAACTCCACCGACCAAAAAACACTCGCGGTCGGTGGAGAAAGGGAAGTTATTATTGTTCAATGATATTAGCCTGTTATGCTATCCATACAGAAATCAAGTCCAAGCTTTTTGAGGCATGCCTCTGTAGGCACCCCGTTATCATCCCAACCAAAGTAGGCGTAGTATTCGTCCTGTGCCTTTTTCACTTCTTCCGGCGTCCACTTGGCGCCGGCCTTGGGCCCATCGGGCAAGGCCTCGTACACGCGAGCATAGGGCATGTCGCTCTGGCGGTTGTCGCCGGCTTCGCGGTGACTGTATGCCCTCTGGAGCGTTATAATGCGCTTGCCAAGCGTCTCGTACTCAGCGTCGTTGATATTGTAGCCGCAAAGAGTGTTGAGCATGGTCATGATATTGCTGTTCGTTTTGGCACCCCATGTGCCGTGAATGAAGTAGCAAAGGCAACAGGAGCTGCTCACCACGCGGTCGGCAATACCCTTGGCAGATCCGCCATCAGTATGCACACCACCGCGCGGTCCAAGGGCATAGGTGACCAACATGCCACGCGAGGTGCGGGGATCCCAGGCTGCAACGCCCTGCTTGCGCGCCGCACACAGATATTTGGCAGAATCACCGCCAATTTCCTGCGCCATGGCCCAGGGTCCCTTGCCCAGCAGCTCTCCGGCCTTGCCCTTCTTGAGGCCGATAGCCTCAAAGAGTTGGTAGGCAGCCTCAAAGTTGCCGAACTGGGCATCAATGCCGTCCAAATCAGAGGCCTTGAGGATGCCGCGCTGCATGAGTTCCATGGTGAAGGAAACGGCATTGCCCGCGCCAATGTTGTCGATACCCAAGGCGTCACAGATCTCAATGAGCGGCATGGATTCCTCAAGGGATGACATGCCGATGTTGGACCCCTCCATGACTCCGGACTCATATTCCGGCCCCTCGGCAATGAGCCCCTCGAACTTCTCCACACCGCGCAGTACGCCGAACTTCATGCAGTGTATCTGACACCCGGGACAGGACGCGTGTTTCTGCCAGAAAGTGCGTGCCGCCTCCTCGCCGCCCATGTTGGCGATGTCAGGATAATAGGCAGTCTGATAGTTGCGGGTTGCAAGGGTGTCGGCATACCAGCCGTTCTGGTCAAGGGAAACGGCCGTGCCGAACTGGCGGAAGCCCGGGGCACGGTCATTGAGAGCGTTCTGTGCCAAGGCATCGTCGGCTGCCGCATGGAATGCCTCGGGCTGTGCCACCGGCACGAAGCCCGTACCGCGCACGGCGAAGCCTTTGAGGTTCTTGCTGCCCATAACAGCACCGCTGCCCAAACGTGCGGCAGCCTTGAAGCGCTCGGAGATAATGCAGGCAATGGGCACGAGTTTTTCGCCGGCAGGGCCGATGACCAGACATTTGGCGTCCGGGTCCTTGAGCTCTTCTTTCATCATCTCTTCAGTTTCATAGGTGTCCTTGCCAGCCAAGGCTGCGGCATCGCGTATCTCCACCTTATCGTCATGCACATAGACGTAGGAGAGCTTGGGTGCTTTGCCGCGGATAATGACCATGTCCCAGCCGGCGAATTTGAGTTCTGAACTCACACCGCCGCCCACATAGGCATTACCCAAACCGCCTGAGATGGGGCTTTTGAAGTTCACCGAAAGCCGGTTGCCAGGGCATTCCGTACCGCAGAGCGGGCCGGAAGCAAAGATAAGAATATTCTGCGGGGACATGGGATCCGTGCCCTTGGGAACCTCAGTGTACAAGTAGTATGTAGCGAGGCCAGTGCCGCCAAGAAACTTGCGGGCCAATGTCTCATCAAAGGTTTTGGTGTTTATCTTGCCATTGGTCAGATCAATATCAAGGATCTTGCCAAAATTACCGCCCTTATGTGCCATGGCGCTTACCTCCGTCCACCGTCAGTGTTTGGATAGTACAGATTTTTGAGCAGTCCCTCCACGGCATCGTCGGGTGTCACGTCGCGGAAGCTGCGATGCACGCCGCCCACGATGCTGTCGCGGCGCAGCACTTCGCCCGTTTCGCGAGCCTG
>CAJOMG010000041.1 GCA_905235595.1 uncultured Desulfovibrio sp.
ACTCAAGCGGATGGCATATGGCTACAGAGATCTGGAATTTTTTAAGCTTAGAATTTTGGGCATTCACGAGGCAAAGTACGCTTTTACCGGATGAACCATTATATTGACCATGGCGAAATATCTCAATATGGTTAAGGTAGCGGTGATATTCTCCCCTGCCTATCATCCAGTTTGCAGGGAAAGTCGGGGGATCCCTAGCGGAGGCAGACTTACGTCTGCAACCCTAGGCAGATTCCTGCTCCGACGAGATTGCCTAGGGGAAAGTTAGCTTGGTTTTTGTTTTTCCAGCTTTGTAGGACAAGAAAATTCCCACTGTGGGGATTTTTAGATCTGCGAATCAACTACCTATTTCTCCAGGCCTCACTATCTCTTCACAGGCTGACACGGTATGCCCTGCCGCCAGAGGAGAGTTTGAAGAAAGAATGGAAAAAACAAAAAATTCTTAATGTACGCCTTGCGACCCGAAGGGCTGCTGAAGACAGTGCCCGTTCATGCAAAGCATGTTATGGGCATCAGCAGCAAAGCATATATCTGTCTAAAGGACGAAGTTATACAGCGCGTTGAATAAAAACGCCGAAAGGAACGGGTGAAAATCATGTCTATTCCCAAACAGACCACGTTTACCGCGACGGATCTGACCCTGTCCGACGTGGAGAGAATGGCACGACAGATGCCGGGGGGCTTCTTCATCTATCGGGCGGATGAAACGGAAGGCATCCTCTATGTCAACGACATTGTGCTGGACATTTTCGGCTGTGATACCTTGGATGAGTTCAAGGAGCTTACGGGCTACACCTTTAAGGGGCTTGTATATCCGGACGACCTGGCTGCGGTGGAGGCCTCCATCCTGGAGCAGGTTGAGGCAAGCGACAAGAATCTCGATTATGTGGAGTACCGGATACGCCGCAAGGACGGCACCATTCGTTGGATAGATGATTACGGACATCTCCTGCATACAAAGGATTATGGCGATGTGTATTACGTCTTTATCTGCGACATTACCGATCTCCACGCCTCACGTGAGGAAAGCCGCCGCCATGCAAAGGTCATTGAAGGACTCAGCGTCGATTTTTCTTCCATCTATCTGCTGAATCTGGAAACGGGAAGCATGCACCCCTACCGGCAGAAGAGCAAGTATTTTTGCCAGATCGCTGAGGAGCTTGGCCTTGCCAGTGAGGAGGATGCAGACTGGCGCGAGGTATTGTCGAGGTATGCGGAGCATTTCGTGTGGCCGGAGGATCGTGAGCTGTACCGAATGGAGACAATGGAATCCCGCATCAAAGAAAGGATAAACGACACGCCGTCATACAGTGTCACCTACCGCTGCCAGGGTGAATCGGGAAAGGTTCTCTACACTGAAATGTCCGTTGTGCGCATTGAAGAAGAGACACTGCACAACTATGTAGTCATGGGATATCGGGATGTTACGGAGCAAATTGCCCGCGTGCAGGAGGATTTGTCTGCCAAACTCCGCATGGAGGTTGAACTGGAGCGGGAAAAACGCGCCAACGAGGCCAAATCGGAGTTTTTGTTCAACATCTCCCACGACATTCGCACACCTATGAACGCCATCATGGGTTTTACCGATCTGGCGAGAAAACATATAGATAACCCGGATCTGCTCAGGGATTATCTGGGCAAGGTGGACGAGGCCAACCACCATTTGCTGGCGTTGATCGACGACATTTTGGAGATGAGCCGTATCGACTATAGCCGCATTGATCTCAAGTCCGACTTGTGTGATTTGAAAAAACAGCTCGACATGGTGCTCGACATGTTCCGTCTCCAGGCGGAAGAAAAGCAGCTTGTGCTGCAGAACAACTTTGATCTGCCAGAAGTCGAGGTTTATCTTGATTCCAACAGATTCCGCCGCATCATGGGGAATCTTGTGGGAAACGCAGTGAAATTCACACCCAAGTGCGGCCAGATTTCCATCTCGGCACGGCAGAAACGGGTATCCGAATCCGGCTATGCCCGCTATGAGTTTACGGTCAAGGACAGCGGCGTGGGCATGACGGAAGATTTCATGCGTCGGATGTTCGAGGCCTTTGAGCGCGAGGAAAACTCCACCAAAACAGGCTATACCGGCACAGGGCTGGGGCTGGCCATCACAAAGAAGCTTCTGGATGCCATGGGTGGCTCCATCTCCGTCCAGAGCAAAAAAGGTGAAGGCTCCACTTTCACCGTGGATTTGCCGCTGCGGCTGGGAAGCCACGAGGGGAACACTGTGCCGCAGGACAGGGAGTCGGAGTACCACGCCGCAGGGAAGCATCGTATTCTTCTAGTGGAGGATATTGAAATCAATCGCATGCTGGCAGAGACAGTCCTTAAGGAGGCGGGCTTCCTGGTGGAGTCCGTGGCTGACGGCTGTGATGCCGTGGAGATCATCAAGTCGCATCCGATATGGTATTACGACCTTGTGCTTATGGATATCCAAATGCCCATCATGAACGGCTATGAAGCCACGCGCTCCATACGTGCCTTAGGGCGAAAGGACACGGACAGGCTGCCCATCATCGCCCTGTCTGCCAACGCCCGTGAGGAGGACAAGCAGATGAGCATGAAGAGCGGCATGAACCATCACGTTGCAAAGCCCTTCGACATCGCGCATCTGATCGCAACGGTGAACGAGCATATTGCCGCACGCAACCTTGGAGACGAAACATCTTCCTAAAAAGATTCATGCTTGCATAAAGCCAGCATCCCGGCAGTCACACTGTCGAGATATTGGCTTTATGCCTCGTGCATGGTATTAGCTGGCATCATTAGTGGCATGTCCTTTTGGAGAGCCTTGACAAACTCACGAATCCTCTTGCCATGTAATAACTTTTCGATTTTTCGGTCAATTGTACGTCAGACTTGAAGAAGCGTATACGTCGGGATGTCACAGAGCTTTTCGCGTCCCCGCAGAGCACTGAGCTCAATCAGCATGACGCAACCCACGATAGAGGCTCCTGCCCGCAACACGAGATCCTTCATGGCTGTGACCGTACCCCCTGTCGCGAGCACATCGTCGACGATGAGAACCCGATCGTTTTGAGAGAGGGCATCGGCCTGCATGTGCAGGATGTCTTGCCCGTATTCGAGCGAACAGGAGGCAGAAATCGTCACACCTGGGAGCTTGCCCGACTTGCGGATGGGGACTACGCCGATGGAAAAACGTAAGGCGAGAGGCGGGCCAAAGAGAAAGCCACGGGCTTCCGCTGCCACGATCTTTGTGGGAGAAAGGTGGCGTGTGAGCGTGTACATTTCATCAATGGCCGCCTGGAATACCTCGCCGTTTCCGATGAGGGGGGAGATGTCGTAGAAAAGAATGCCTTTTTTAGGAAAATTGGGGAAAGTGCGTAGGTAGCGCGTAAAATCCATAAAATGCTTCAAAAATCTTAGTTAGTTGTCGGAAAGAATTCCCCGCCATGGATCAGAATTTGAGCGACCCGCATAGAGGTGAGCTCAAGGTTGTGTCCTGCGCGGGTGAGAGTTTCCTTACATAATTGGGCGTCCTTTGTATTCCTTCCGCCCTAATCCCTTATTAGTTCTCCCAATGTTGTAAAAAGGCGGTCAGATTCCACGGGTTTCGACAGGTGAGCGTTCATACCCGCCTGCAGGGAGCGCTGCACATCCTCGTCGAAGGCGTTAGCGGTCATGGCCACGATGGGAATGTTTTTCGCATCGGGGCGGGGGATTGCGCGAATGGCTCTTGTTGCCTGCAAACCATCCATGACGGGCATTCGCACATCCATGAGGATAGCATCGTAGGTACCCGGTTCAGCTGCGGTGAACATATCCACGGCAATCTGTCCATTTTCTGCATGATCGGCCTCAATGCCCATCATGCCCAGGATTTCCTTCATTATTTCCGCGTTAATGAGCATGTCCTCCGCCAGCAGAATACGGCGCCCGTTCAGATCAGTGGGGTCACGTTTTTCCTCGGCGGTTTGCTTTTTTTCCATGATCTGCCGGAAGGTGGACAAGATATTGGAGGCGGACAGGGGTTTTGCCATGAAGCTGTCCACCCCGGCATGCTTCGCTCCGTCTTCGATGTCGTCCCAGCTGTACGCCGTCAATATGACGATGGCAGAGTCAAAGCCGATGCACTTGCGAATCTCTGCCACAACCTCTACGCCGTTCTGCTCAGGCATTTTCCAGTCCACAAAAATCAGGTTGTAACCTTCTCGCCGCGCAGCCTTGAGCCGAATGGTCTTCAGTGCCTCCTTGCCGCTCAGGGCGATATCTGGCACAATACCTATTTCCTCCAGCACAATACGTGCGTGCTCACATGCCTCCGGGTCGTCATCAACGATCAGCACATTCAGATCCTGGGGGCGCACATCCTTGACAAAACTGCTCCGGCGATCGCTGTCTTTGAGGGTCACGCTCACAGTGAAAATGGTGCCGACTCCCTTTTCACTTTCCACAGAGATATTGCCGTTCATCAGCTCGACGATGTTCTTGGTGATTGCCATGCCAAGCCCCGTGCTCCCATATTTGTTGGCATTGTCCTCATTTTCCTGGGAAAAAGCCACAAAGAGCTTTGGGAGATAAGACTTTTCCATGCCGATGCCCGTGTCCTTGATGGTGAATTGCAGCGTGGACTGCTTCTCGAACTCGGCTATACGCTCCACGTAGAAACTCACTGTACCCGGAGGCTGGGTGAATTTCACGGCATTTCCCAGAATATTAATGAGAACTTGTTTCAGCTTCATGGCATCGCCGATATAGTAGTCACAAACCCCTCCCACAACGTGACATTCGTAGGAAAGTCCCCGTTCCTGGCATTGGCTGCTCGCCATGATATTGATCTGTTCAAGCATGTCGGAGAAGGAAAATTCCTCGCTCTTGATGATCATTCTGCCGCTCTCAATGCGGCTCATGTCCAGAATATCATTGATGAGGCCAAGAAGGTGCCTTGCGCTCCTGCCTATCTTCTCCAAATGATCGCGGGTGCGCTCCGACAGTCCCGGATCCTTCAGGGCAATACTGTCCAGCCCGATGATGGCGTTCATCGGTGTTCGGATCTCATGGCTCATGGAGGACAGGAAGGCAGTCTTTGCCACATTCGCCTGATTTGCCGCCTCCAGTGCCGTATTGAGCTGCTCGTTCATGGCAATGTGCTGCTGCTGTATCTCTGTGGTATCGCTCTTGAGCAGGATGTAGAAATTGGCCTGGGGGTCGATGCTGTAAAAATCAAACTGCTTGTAATAGGTATGCCCGTCGATTTCGATGGAAATATCGACAACATAGGGTTCGTTGATTTTTAGGTGTTCCCCCACCGCCTCCAGAGACAGGGAGTCCACAGTTGCCGCTTTGTCTTCCTCGTCGCCGGAGAGGACGGGATAAACCTGCTCCATAAGGTACTGCCGATAGTCCCCAACCCGGCGCACAGGGAAAATGCTGCCGTGGTGAACCTTTTCTGCTTCGCCGATGGTAACGCCGTATTGACCATCGGCAAGGTACGCCACCATGTCGAACTGCTTGGAGAGAATCTTGGAGGTCAGTGTCTCCTCCACCTTGGCATTATTGCATTCTTTCTCCGTCACGAAGGCAATTATGTTGCTGTTCAGCGGGTGGCGGGCGATGGATACGGAAAATTCCACAAAGCAGATACGACCATCCCTACGGATGGAAAAGACAATCTGGGATACTCTGTTTTTCCCCTCCAGGTAGCTGGCACACAGTTGCTTCTTGTCAAAAAGCTCCAGGAATTGGCTGCGTTCCGACAAAATGGGCAAATGCTCCGCCCGCCGGCGCAGGGCATCTGTGTAGCCGTATCCTGTTGAATCCGAATCGTAGCGATCCCTGCCCGTGACTTCCTCAATACTGTCCTGGGTGAGGTCGGCACGCATGAGGACGAGGGTGCTTTTGTCCTCCCGGTAAAAAATATGCCCATAGCTCATGTAGATGCCGCGAAGTCGCTCCTCATACGCCTTGAGTTCAGTCACATCCGTATAGGTGCAGTAGAGGTATTGCTGATCAAAATCGTTGATGAAGGCATAATTGACGTTGCACCAAATGCTATGCCCCTTTGCAGTGATTTTGCGGATGGTCAGGATACTGCTACCGTCGTCGGCGACATGGTTGTGTATCATGCTGCGGACGAGAGGGCGATCCGCCTTGTCCGTGGTCTGGTAGAAGCCATGTCCCCTCATGAGCGTCATGCCCTCTGCGGGAGTGCATTCCATCATTTTTGCGAAATCATCCGTCAGAAAAATCGGCTCCAGATGATCGTCCCCTTGCCAGGCAAAGAGGACGGCTTTGTTTTTTATCTGCTTGATGTTTTGCAGGAAGTGATCCCGCCTCTCCTGAGAGGCGTAGTTCGCAATGCTGGTAATGTAGAACCCGGCGTAAGGATTGGGCAAATCTGGTATCGGTTCAAAGAAAACGTGGAGATCTGCCATGGGTACATAGCAGACAAAGGGGTAGGGAGGTTCGGTGAGGAATTTTTCCATCATGTGCAGTGCATCCGCCGCCACCAGAGCATCCTTTCGGAGGAGTTTGTTGATGCAGTCGGTATTGTGGTAGAGACGCTGCCAGTCTTTGACGAACTCCTCGCTGCCATAGACGGTGCGGAAATCAACAGGCCTCCCGTCGTCGTACAGAACCGGTTCGTATATGAATGCGCTGACGGCCCGCCGCTCGTATTTTGTCGTATCAAGTGTCACAAGTGCGCCTGCCATAGGTTCACCTATCCCTTTGCCTGATATATGGAGAAAAACAGAAAAAGCGAGCCTGAACTGGGCGTAATTGCCCACCATGGTTGCTGTCACATTTCTGCTTATGTCATTCCCGCATACTTGTTTTAGCCTATTTGCCTGCACCATGCCAAGAACAATGTGCGGATAAGCCCTGGCAAAAACCGGAAGGGCTCCTACCCTGAAAATGGCAAAGCATGCTTGCCCATAAGTGTGCATTGGGTTATCTTGGCCTGCAGCAAAGCATGGCTGCCACAGGCCCATGAGGCTGCCAGCACGCCCGGACGGTGCGGCAACATTCGCATGGGCGATGGCGCAAACTGCATACGAAACACACTGAAGGTCTGAAGCCACAACGCCCCGAACTGTAGGGACGACGATCTCTGTACATACCAAAAAATCTCTGCTCACACTCCTGCTGGCCGCCGGCATGCTGCTGGGTGCTCAGGGTAGGGTCGATGCCATCGATTTTAAGGTGCAGGGACAGTGGCTTGTAAGTTTTGGCATGTCGGACGCCACACTTACAGAAAGAGTCAACGGGCGTAAGACCACATCCAATGCGTTTTCAGCGCAACCCAACGACTGCGTATCAAAGTGGATGCCGTGGCCTCCGAGGTCCTGTCCGGCTCGGTGTATTTTGAAAGCTGAGGGGCGGCATTGACGTGCAGATTTGCCACGCCGGCAGCACCCGGCAAGGCGGTCGGCATCTACATCGCGTGGTTATTTTGACGCTTACGTCGAACCTAACCTAATTTAACAGTTTTTTCTCAACTGTTACAGAAAAAACCTCTCTCAGCCATTCATGATGTCGATTTGGTGGCAATTATTACTTGAGGCGCGCGTACTCTGCCGCGTCTACAGGTTCAGCCCATGCGGTGCAGGTTCCCTCGCCCGGTACTTCCACGGCAAGGTGTTGAAAAGCCGTGTCAGGCGCGGCACCATGCCAGTGTTTGACGTTAGCGGGGATATGCACCACGTCGCCCGGGCGTAGCTCCACAGGCTCCTCGCCCCAAGCCTGATAATACCCACGTCCGGCGGTGACGATAAGCAACTGCCCACCGCCGCTGGATGCCTTGTGGATATGCCAGTTGTTGCGGCAACATGGCTCAAAACTTACCGCGAACAGAGACACCTGATTGGTAGAAATGGCCGTCAGATAGCTCTTTCCCACAAAATAGCGGGCATACGCCGTATTGGGCTCTCCTGCCGGGAAGGGGCCGTTGGCGTCCAGTTCCTCAATAGAAACATGCTCCGGGCCATGATAGCCCTGAATCGTTTCAAACATAACCCTCTCCATTTGTTTCTGTTGATATCCAACACTACCTGCGCAGCTATTCGCCAAAATTCATATTTGTTGTGATAACCAATGACACTCCTGTGCGTTTTTGAAGGAATAGCATATAGACGACTCCGGGGAATTATTCTTACCGTACCACGCCGTTCAAGTGCGGGAGGATCTGCGGGGCTTACGCACGTCCCGCAGTGTCCGTGCCGGAATGCCTCCAACAACGGTCAAAGGTGGTACATCTCGCGTGACAACTGCGCCAGCAGCTACAATAGCCCCCTCACCTATGGTGACACCGGGCACCACGGTCACATTAGCGCCAAGCCAAGCATTACTGCCGATTACAATGGGCGCGGGAGTCAGATCCCCACGGTTTTCCGCCGTCTCGCCATGGTTGAGAGTGGCTAAGGTGACACGGTGACCGATAAGCACACCGTCGCCAAGCGAAATGCCTCCTTGGTCTTGAAAACAACAGCAAGCATTAACAAATACATTCTTCCCAATGTGGATATTTTTGCCGCAGTCGGTGTAAAATGGCGGAAACACACGAAACGTAGGATCCACAGGCCGTCCGGTTAACTGCGTCATGATCTCCAGAATCTCTTCCACCGTATGATATCGACCGTTCAGTTCGGCTGTCAGCCGCAGGGCTTCCTGCGAAGCAGCGTGCATGAACAAATGGGCTTCGGAGTTGGCTTTCACGGTCTGGCCACTATCCATGAGTTCAAGAAATTGTTCAAGATTCATGTTTATATTCCCCATAGGAAAAACATGAAACAGCGCGCTGTACCCAACGATACGGTTCACTGCAGATACTGTTTCCAGAAGATGAGAAGCTTCTCAATAACAGGACCAACAAATTTCGGTTTGTCATACATATCCACATGGGTTGCACCTTCAATGCGAAATAGTTCCTTTGGTTCCTTGGCTTTGGCATATGCGGCGTCGCTGAAATAGATGGTGTCCGCCTTGCTTCCGACTATCAGCAAAATGGGTCGGGGAGACACGGTGTCCAAGTGAGCAAAGGCGTCGAAAGCGGCGAGCTTGTCGTTGCTTGAAACGAGATATCTATTGACCGATGTGGGATATTGACAGCGTGGTGTCCTGTAGTATTCATAGGCCTCCTTTTGGATGGTGGATGTGTTCTCATCTATTTCGCTCTCAGAATCTGGAACATATTTCCAAAAAGCTGGTTCACCACCGCGGGCTTCTCTGGTACGTGCTTCCGCCACCTCCTGCAGCAGCTTTTGTTGAAAATTGTCAATATGCACGCCAGGAAAGCCATTTTTAGCACTGTCGCCCACATCCCATGTACTGATGCCGGCAGCGGCCCGAATGCGGGCGTCCGTCTGGATGGCACTCATGGTGTAGCCAGCACCCGCACACACCCCCATGGCACCAATCCTGTGTTCATCCACATATGTAAGTGTAGTAAGATAATCCACGGCAGAGCGAATATCTTCGACCCGAGAGCTGGGATCCTCAAGGCATCGAGGCAGTCCTCCGCTTTCGCCCTGATGTGAGGCGTCAAAGGCAAGTGTCACATAGCCCGCCTGTGCCATATGCCATGCGTAGAGCGAAGAGCACTGCTCTTTCACACCCCCTCACCCCCTCCTGGGTGCGTCACCACAATGGCAGGATATGTTTTATTTGCGTCGAAAGCCTGCGGGAGAAAAAGCAGACCAGCAATTTGTATGGTAAATTTTTTGAAAAAAACTTTCTGACCTTCTTGATAATGAGTGTCATGCAGCATTGTATATCCTCACAAATTTGGATGAAATATTTTCAATGTTTTTTTATACGAAATTCAAAAATATGACAAATAGTTATACTGAATACTTTATCATGCATATACTGCATAATTATCCTTACGGGCGATCTCATCCCGCAGGCTTACCAGAAACGCTGCAGCCGCGTGAGAAAAGCACTGGTGCTTCTTCCACACTAAATCCAGGCCCACCTCCAGACGCGGTTCTAGAGGGATAAAGCACAAGGGACTGTCAGAGCCGGTGCGTGCGAGCTTGTCCAAGCACAGGGCGTGACCCATGCCTTCCTCCACCATCAGGGCGGCATTGTACAACAGATGGTATTTGGCCACATAGTGCAACTGATTTCCTTCCTGTCCCGCCCATCCAGAAATCTCGTTGACGACCAACTTCTGATCGGAGATGAGCAAGGGCAGCCCCGCGAGATCGGCGGAACGCACGGCGGTCTTGCCCGCCAGTGGGCCGTCCTTGCGTGTCAAAAGTCCCCAAGTGTCCGTGGCGGGCAGTCTGAGGAAATCGTAGCCAGCCAAGTCTGCCGGTTCAACGAAAAGCCCGAAATCAAGCAATCCATGTTCCAGTCGCTCCGCCACGTCCTGCGCATTGCCACTAAACAAATGGAACGTAACTTGAGGATTAGCATCCCGCAGACGGCCGGCCGCACGGGCCACAAGCCGCATGGCGTCCGTTTCGCCACCGCCGATGACGACCTCGCCGCTGATGCCGCCCTCTGGGGCATGGAATTGGGCCAGGGTCCTGTCAGCTAATGCCACCATTTCCTCGGCGCGTTGTTGGAGAAAGAGTCCTTCTTTCGTCAAGGTGATGCGCCGTTTGCCCCGCGTGAACAGTGACGCGCCCAGCTCGTCTTCCAGATCCATCATCTGACGAGAAAGCGTGGGTTGGGTGACATGCAGGGATGCGGCTGCAGCGGAAATGGTATTTTCCCGGGCCACCGCAAGAAAATAACGAAGAGATCGCAAATCCATGAAAAATAACTCCGTATTATTTTATAAATCATACCTGATAAGCATATCATACTATATTATATAAATATTTACTATAGTAATATACTGCTCTCCATTGAAAACGCGCCACCATCAAGACAGAATAATCTTAGAGGTGAGCGATGGAAAATGTGTAAGATATGCAGCGTGGCCTGGAAACCGCCGCATCATCCATGCAAGCAAAACAGCCATGCGCCGGGAGATGGGCGACGCATGGCTGTATGGAGAGGGGATAGGATACTTTACGCGTTCAGGCTGTCGGCGCAGAAGTCCAGACCGTATGCTTTGAGGCAGTCTTTGGTGGGCACGCCGTTATCGTCCCAGCCGTAATAGGCATAGAATTCATCCTGAATCTTCTTCACTTCTTCCGGCGTCCACTTGGCACCTGCCTTAGGTCCGTCGGGCAGCGCTTCGAACATTCTCGGCGGCGGCATGTCGTCCTTGCGGCTCAGCCCGAACTCGCGGTGGCTGTAGGCGCGCTGCAGGGTCATCAGGCGCTTGCCGAGCAGGTTGAACTCTGCTTCGTTCATGTTCCAGCCACATTCGGCGTTGAGCATTTCCCAGATCATGGAATTGCTGCGCTTCTTCCAGGAGGAGGGAATGAAAGAACAGAGGCAGCAGGAACTGGCGACCAGAAGGTCGGCGATGCCCTTGGTGGAGGTGCCGTCGGTGTGCACGCCACCGCGCGGTCCGAGGATGTAGGTGAACATTCTCGGGCGCATGCCCCTGGGGTCCCAGCCTGCCCAGCCCTGGCGGCGGCACATCACGGCGTACTTTTCCGCTTCCGGTCCGAGCTTCTTGGCGATGGCATAGGTACCCTTGCCCAGCAACTCGCCGGCTTTGCCCTTCTTGTAGGCAATGGCTTCCATGAGCGCACGTGCGGCTTCCACGCTACCGAACTCGGCCTTGATTCCGTCCAGGTCTTCAGGCTTGAGGATGCCGCGCTCTGAAAGCTCCATGGCGTAGGCGATGGCATTGCCGGTGCCGATGTTGTCAATGCCAAGGGCGTCGCAAAGCTCGACGAGTGGCATGCATTCTTCAAGGGTGCGCAGGCCGATGTTGGTGCCCAGCATGGTGCCGGATTCATATTCTGGACCTTCGACGACCAGACCATCCTTGTTTTCCGTGCCGCGCAGCACGCCGATCTTCATGCAGTGCGCCGGGCAGCCAGGGCAGGCGGAGTGCTTATGCCAGAAGGTGCGGGTAGATTCTTCGCAGCCGATGCCGCCGACGTCGGCCAGATAGCCGGTCTGGTAGTTGTTGGTGCACATGCAGTTGTCCACCCAGCCGCTCTGGTCGAGGGAGAGTGCCGTGCCGAACTGGCGGTAGCCCGGGGCGCGTTCATTGACGGCGCACAGGTCCGCGGCTTCGCCTGCGATCTTATGGAAACTGTCCTTGTCGGCCAGGGGCACATAGCCCGTGCCGCGTACGGCGATGCCCTTGAGGTTCTTGCTGCCCATGACGGCGCCACAACCCAAACGGCCGGCCGCCTTGAAGCGCTCCGAGATGATGCAGGCCATGGGCACCACGTTCTCGCCCGCGGGACCGATGACCAGGCATCTGGCGTCCGGGTCATTGATCTCTGTCTTGATCATCTCCTCGGTTTCATAGGTGTCCTTGCCGGCCATGGCCGCAGCGTCGCGGATCTCGACATCACCGTTCTTGATGGAGATGTAGCAGAGCTTGGGCGCCTTGCCGCGGACCTTGATCATGTCCCAGCCGGCCAGCTTCAGCTCGGAGGGGAATCCTCCTCCAATGTAGGAGTTGCCAAGACCGCCAGATATGGGGCTCTTGAAGCATACGGTAAGCCTGGCGCCCGGGCATTCCGTGCCGCAGAGGGGACCGGAAGCGAACATCAGCAGATTCGCAGTGGAAAGAGGATCCGTGCCCTTGGGCACTTCCTTGTACAGGTAATAGGTGGAAAGCCCCGCGCCGCCAAGGTACTTGCGCGCGGTCTCGTCGTCGTAGGTGACGGTGTTGATCTTGCCGCTGGTGAGATCGATGTCCAGGATTTTCCCGAAGCATCCGCCTTTGGGTGCTGCCATATATATTACCTCCTTTCGCCTTCAACATTGGGAAAGTACAGGGACTTGATGATCCCGGCTTCGGCGTCTTCGGGAGTCACGTCGCGGAAGCTGCGATGTACGCCGCCGACCTGCAGGTCGCAGCGTAGCACTTCGCCTGTCTCGCGGGTCTGCTTTTTGCAGGCCTTCACGCATTCCGGATCACCTCCGCAGAGATCGCAGAACATGGGTTTGTCGGTCTCAGGATGGACGCGCAGGTAATGCGGAGGGCAGGCCTCGACACACTTGTTGCACTTGGAGCCCAAGCAGAGCTTCTCGTCCTTGTACTTGATGACGTTGGTTTCCTTGTCCTTGTAGATAGCCTTTTCAGGGGTGATGGGGCAGGCTTTCACGCAGGGAGCATCCGTGCAGTGCCAGCAGATGTTGGGGATGTCCACGATGCCCTTGACCCTGCGCACGTAGACGCGGGCCACGCTGGGGCGGACGTAGCCCTCGTGGTAGAGGCTGCAGGCATACGCGCAGCCGTTGCAGCCGGTACAGTTCTTGCGGAAGACGAGCAGAGACTTGGCCTTGGGCTTATCCGCTGCGGGCTTAGCATCAGCGGCGGATGAGATTTTGACTTCGGTTAGGGAGAGGGCGGGGACGGCCACGGCGACGGTGGCCACGCTGCCGCGCAAAAAGCTGCGGCGGTTCAGAGTGACTTCCTTACTGCCTTCGTTTTCGGTTTTCATAGGCGCTCCTAGTGTTAAAAATTGCGCATGGAATTCATGCATGACCTACACGCCTTTCCGGCGAATGAGCTAAAAAAATGTCCATAGAAGAGTTGCTGTATCCGCGACAACGTGAAAAACAAAATTCATATAATTTTAGTCTATTAACTTGAGTTGCGTAGCCGTTCAGTAATGATGACCATATATACGTAATATATTTTTATTGTATATTTTCATAAAAATTTTTTAATCGCAATAGTAAAAAATAAAAATACATTATGTATTTTTTATCATTTTGCATTACTCTATTATGTTTTTTTTAGACATATGATTTATTTTTCATAATGCTTATTGCTTTATTATGTCATTTGTAAAGTGATAATGTAGTTTGAAGACAAATCTAAAGTGTTTTTCGCAATCTGTATGCGTATGGTATAAATTTTTACTCCCAGAGATGCTTTGATTGAGAGGAACTTTTGCTCATTGAAGAGGAAGCTGCAGCGGCTGATCGCGATCACATGCAACAGCAGCTAAAGGAGGAATCTAAGCAAAAAGAAGAACGGGAAACTGAAAACAGACGTTTGTTGGCCTCTAAACTTATGAAGCCTCAAATATTAGATGATTCCCCGGCGCCAAAACCCTGTTAGTGGTATCTAGGTAAGAGCCCCCGCAAGGAGATGCACTCTCTGCGGGGGCTTTTTTGTTACGCGTGTTGGGAATGGTGTTGGGAAAGAAATAAGGCTTACAAGAGGTTTTCTTATAACTCATTGATTTTATTGGTGCGCCCGGCAGGAATCGAACTCGCGACCAAGAGCTTAGAAGGCTCTTACGGGGCATATTTTAGCACTTTTCAAAATATTCCATAAAGTGTCAAAATGTCCCTTGACTTCAATAGGTTACGTCGATAATCTAATGTCAAAATATTCCAGTAAAAATCATCTCACGATAAGCAAAACTAGGGACAGGATAGGGACAGGATACGGGGTATGACACATGGCTGGAAAGTGGAAAACGGTTGCACCAAATATCCGTGTTAGGGAGTCTGAAGATAGACAATGGCATGGACGGGCAGATTTATATTTTGCCGTGCGTTACAGTGTGTGCGGCAAACAGGTTGAAGAGGCGTTAGGTTGGGCATCCGAGGGATGGAATGTAACCAAAGCCAAGACTGAGCTTGCCAGATTAAAAACCGCCGCCGCCACTGGTGAAGGTGCTTTGACCTTGCGGGAACGCAGGGAAGAAGCACAACGGGAACGTGAGGCTATAGAAAATGCCCCCACGTTGCAAAGGGTATGGGAAGAATACAAAAAGACAATACGGGACAAGGTGCTTGTGCATTATGAGGGCTATGTAAGTAATCATCTGGCATCAATAATGCCGATGAAGATTGAAGAGTTAAGAACACATCACATAGAAAGCCTATCCAACGACCTTCAAGACAGAGGACTTGCCCCACAAACAGTAAAGCATCATATTGCACTTGTGCGGCAGATAGTTCTATGGGGTGCAAAGCATGGGTTTAATGAACAGCCTGCACTTCACAAGCTGTATTTCCCTATGCCGCGTGTTGACAATAAGGTAACTGAAAGTCTTACAGACGGGCAGCTTGCCATTTTCCTTGAGGCGCTTGACCGTTACCCTAACCAGAGGTTGGCGGCGTCCATGAGGTTTGCTTTGCTTACTGGTGTGCGCCGATATGCAATTTTCAACCTGCAATGGAGTGATATAGATTTTCACAATAAAACAATCTGTCTCCGTGGGGAGCATGCCAAGAACGGCAAGACAGAGTACATTCCACTCACGCCTGTAGTTGAAGGCTTACTTAACAGCATAAAAGATGATGGCGGTATGCTGGTTTTCGGAGAGTCTAACTATATGAGTCGGGCAATTAAGAAGTTGTGTGCGTATGTGAGGCCCTTCCTTCCTGCCGGATTCCGACCCTATCATGGTCTACGGCATGCTTATGCGTCCAGATTGGCCACTAGCGGTGCTAGTCTGTATGAGATTCAACGACTGCTGACGCATGATAGTCCAGCTATGACAGCGCGATATGCTCACTTAGCCAATGATAGCCTACGGCGTACGTCGTCCATCATGGGTGATGTGATAAAGCGGGCAGTCAATGACACTTCACGGCAGGGCAAGGAAGACCGTAAGCCAGAGCCTATTATACGTCGGGCGCGGGTGCGGGCGTTTACATCATAGATTGTGAGAATCGTACGTATGAGAAGAAAGCGTTTAGCTGACTGGCTAGAAAAAATGAGCGCGGCTTTTATGGTCGGATCAGTACTTACTGAAAAAGGTTTTCTCATAGCCTTTGTGTTTGGTGTAATATGTCTTTTCTTTTATGAGGGGGGGATGACCATGCTTAACATGACCGCATTGTGGGTGGTTGGCATATTCTGTGTTGCCATCGGACTATTTGCTATTTTTGCTAATAAGAAAGGCTGGCTGAAGTAGAAAATGCTATGCGGAGTGAGAATATTGTTCCTGTTGAGGAAGTATTTGACCTGAAGCCATCAACTGCTCTTCGTGGTGCTCGTGGCAAGGAAGAGATGACACAGATAGAATTATCGAGACGGACAGGCATCTTCGTGCGACGCATTAGAGATATGGAAAACGACCGCCGTCCCATTGACGAAGCAACGGCCAAGGTACTGGGTAAGGAGAGCTAGCAATGGAAGGGCCAATGATTGCAACTATCATTTTTCTTAGTATTGCCGCTGTTGTTTCAATTTATTTTGCCAGAAAACATAGTAAGCGGTAGCTATCTGCATTCTCCCGGCTAGGCACGGCGTCATGAACCATGCCGAAAAGGTGAAACCTCTATCACATTGCCGAGGGACTCCAAAAAGGGATTTTATGGGAGAGGACCATAAATGATGCAACAAAGATATATAATGTTATCAGATGTAGTATTGAATGGTTTTTGTACTATAAACGAGTTAAGAAAACTAATATTTGATAAAAAGTTGTGTGTTTATTTTTGAGCAGGATGGGATATAACAATAAATAAACAGTATTATTCATGGGAAGACATTGTTTCTGATGTTTATAACAATCTAAATGAATATTTTGTAGAATTCTCAGATATACAAAAATTGTTTGGAGAAGCATTAGAAGATGCCAAAAAAAATAGTACTACTGAAGTCAAAAACATAGAGACAATAAAACATATAAATGAATGGCAAGCTATTCTTTCTAATCTGAACAAGAAAGAAAAACGTGCGGCTTTAATAGCTATTGAAAAATGGCATGGCGCATCACATGAGAAAGCATATACAACTGTGTTTGGGAAAAAAGAAAGTAATATGCTAGATTATGTATCAAAAGCAAAAAAGACAGCAAAGAACATAGCAGACAGATTTGAACTTATAATGCCGACATGGGACACAAGTCGGAGATAAAAACCCACCAGAACTGCCCCAAAAACCTACCAGACCTACCAAAAAACCTATTGATACCTACCGAGGTAGTTGTGTTTCAATAGCCTCAAAAGAAATATTGGGGGCTATTATGACATCTGCCGAAAAAATTCGAACCAATCCGAACGGGATACCTGCCAGTTTGAAAAATGCTCCAAGCAGGGCCGTTGACTGCTACTGGTCACTGAAGCCATAAAGCGGCTACGTCGATTTGTTAGCACTTTGCGGCCACAAAACAGCAAAAAGTCTTGCCACAACATTCAGTTCAGACCCCAATGCACCGCGGCCAATTCGTGTATCACGACAGGTTTTGTTTGCTCGTGAGGCGGTAGTGCTGTGGCTAATCGACCGAGCTGCGAAAGCGGGACGCCGTGGTCGTAAGCCTGCCGTTGCTCAAGGGTAGGAGGCATCGTCATGTCCATAAAAAAAACCCCAGTATTGCCCACTGGGGCTGGCACGGCAAAAACTGGCGCACAACCAGCAGACGACGAATTTATCTGCTACACACAATTTTGGCAGGGGGGTTGTGGGCCAGCATGTCGTGGCTTTTCACGGGAGGTTGGCGCATGAATACAGATATTCGCATTTCAGTGTCATTTTTGCACCATCGAAAGCGCCTGCGGTTGGAGAAGGAGCTGGGCAATGGGGCAACTAGCCACCTGATAAATTTGTGGCTGAACTCTGCCATGAATCACCCTAGAGGAACGCTTGATGGGATGGACGCAACGGATGTCGCACTTGAAGCTGGCTGGTATGACGACCCGCAAGTGTTCATTGATGCTCTTCAGCGTTGTGGTTTTTTGGAGACCGATAGTAACGGAGCTTTTGTCCTACACGAGTGGGAACAGCACCAGCCATACGCTGTACATGCACCGGAACGTAGCGAAAAGGCGCGCAAGGCATCAAAAGAACGATGGAGTAAGTCCATTAACAGTGAGAGTAAGGTGGGTAGTAGTCCCACTAGCATGCTACAAGCATCCTCGGAGCATGCTAGGAGCAATACCCCATCTCCTGTTCCTTTTCCCTCTCCCAATCCAAAACCAGAAGAAGAAGAGAACGCGCCGGGCAAGCCCTCCACTCCTTCTGCTTCTTCTGATTGTCCTTATCAGGACTTTATAAATAGTTACAGTGCTGAATTGCGAGAGTTGCCTAAACCTAAAATCCTGACTTCTAAACGCAGGAGAGCAATTCTAACAATTTGGAATTTCGCCAAGAGCCACGGAAAATACAGTTCCGTTAAAGAAGGCCTCGCATATTGGCAAAGGTATTTCCAAAATGTGCATAATACACCGTATTTAATGGGCAAAGCACCTGATTTTAGGGATGGCAAGACCTTTCAAGCGACATTCGACTGGCTTGTAAAAACGGAAAACTTCGTCAAAATCATCGAGGGAACATATGACCGGCGTAAAACGCCTGACACACGCACTATGTACGGGCGTGAAGTAGCCCCCATTTCGAACGGACACTCTCTTAAAAATTAGGAGAGGTGCTAGAGATATGGCTGGAGAGAATTCCAAAATGCAACCTCCGGTGGA
>CAJOMG010000042.1 GCA_905235595.1 uncultured Desulfovibrio sp.
CACTTACCTCAACTACTCCTACAGCATCAACAAGGACATGAACGAATCCTTCAGCACCATTCTGACTAATGAGGGAGACACCTCCAGCACCATCCACAGCATCTATAAGGCCCGGCAACCCTCGCACCATGTTGGCGTGTACATAAACGGTTCATACTCGCCGGACACCATGAACAGCATTTATTTCTGGGCGGGAACTTACCCACATTTTGGAAGCTATACCGTTTCGGATTCCACCTATCACAAAGAGCATATTTTCAATCCTGGCGACCGTTCATACTATCGTAGTCAAATATCCAATTATGTGGGTCTCGGCGGATACGGCGGACTTTGGTATGAGCACAAGTTCAACAGCAAGGGCCACAAAATCAGCGCCGATGCGGGTTTTTGGACTTGGGGGAGCAAGAGCAACGGTGACGATGTCCGTGACTATCTCTTTATGGACCATTTGGACAAGAATAAAAGATATAAACAAAAGTACAGCATGGTGGGGGTTGATGCCTCCATTGACTACACTATTCCTTACCACAAGGACGGGGAGATTGAATTGGGTGTGTCGGGAAGCTATGATCCTCGTTTGAATTATTACCGGCTTGACACGTTAGTTTTTTCCACGGACGAGTACGTGATGGACCAGTTGCGTTCCAAGGATGTGCGGGCCCACAATGGCAGCGTTGACGCATACGTGACGTTGCAACATCGTTTTGGCGGCTTCACCCTCAAGGGTGGCCTGCGTACGGAGTATGAAATATACAACCTGCTGATGCGCAATTCGCCTGCTGACAATGTGCACAAGGGATATTGGGGACTTTATCCTTCCCTCCATCTGAGCTATCGCACCAAGAACATGCACAACTTCAAGCTCAGCTACACGCGCCGCGTGAACAATCCCGATGGTGATGACCTTACCACTTACATTGATTACGGAGAGGATGAGTACAGCACTGGCAATCCCAATTTGCGGCAGACCTTCACCAACTCCATAGAGGCCGGATGGACCAAGTACATCAACAAGTTCGGCAATGTCGGTATCAATGCCTGGTTCAAGAACAGCAAGGATGAGTTCAGTTCGCAGTCGGATGTGGCCTACAGTCCTTTCTTCGGACGTTATGTCACCTTCACAATGCCGGTGAATGCAGGCAAGTCGCTCAACACGGGTGCGGAACTCAATGTGATGTACCGCCTCAAAGCCTTCATGAACATCCGGTTCTATGCCAATGTCTATTACATGAAATCCTCTTTCCAATTCCGTAAAGAGGAAACACCATACACGGTCGATAATTTGGGTTACAGCTTCCGTCTGAACTTCTGGGCCAAGATGTGGGATGTGCTGGAGGTGAACGCCTCGGCCAATTACAGTTCCAAGAGTGTGTCCATGTTCACGGTCACGCGCCCGCGCTACAGCATCGATGCCGGATTGCGTGCCGAGTTCTGGAAGCGCCGCATCTCCATCCATCTGGATGTGCACGACATTTTCAACTGGAACAAGACCACCACCGACATCAACAATCCCTATTACAGCTCGAACAGCACCAGCTGGAGCAGCTGGATGGGGCGCAGCATCCGCGCGGGTATCACCTTCAAGTTCGGTAAGATGGAGCTGGAGGGTGCGCAGGCGCAAGCCCAGGGAGGCGGTGGCCAGGGGATGGGGATGTAAGGATTTTTTTCTTATCTTTGCACCTTCAAAAAAACGAACCCTAATTATTAACTTAAAACCTTGAATATGAGTAACGTTAAGTACGTTTATACCTTTGGAGGGAAGACCGCTGAGGGTAAAGCTGACATGAAAAACCTTCTCGGTGGCAAGGGTGCCAACCTTGCTGAGATGTGCCTCCTCGGCCTGCCGGTTCCCGCCGGTCTGACCATCACCACGGAATGCTGCACCGCTTATTACGCCAACAACTGCGAACTTCCTGCAGGCTTGATGGATGAAGTTTGGGCTGGCATGAAGAACGTGGAAAACATCATGGGTCTCAAATACGACGATGCCGAGAATCCCCTGCTCGTCTCCTGCCGCTCCGGCGCACGCAGCTCCATGCCCGGCATGATGGACACCGTACTTAACATCGGTCTCAGCTCCAAGACGCTCCCCGGTCTCATCAAGAAAACCAACAATCCCCGCTTCGTCTATGACTCCTATCGTCGTCTCATCATGATGTACGCCGACGTGGTGATGGAGAAAGCCGAGGGCATCGAACCCGCCGAAGGCAAGGGCATCCGCAAGATTCTGGATGACATGCTCGACGAGTTCAAATCCATGAAGGGTTACAAGAGCGACACCGAGATTACCGCAGAAGAACTGCTGAAACTCGCTGACGCGTTCAAGGCCAAAATCAAAGAGGTGCTCGGCACCGAGTTCCCGGATGACGCCAAAGCTCAGCTTGAAGGCGGTATCAAGGCAGTGTTCAAGAGCTGGAACGGTAAGAAGGCTATTTCCTACCGCCGCATCGAAGGCATTCCCGATGATTGGGGTACCGCAGTGAATGTACAAGCCATGGTGTTCGGTAACATGGGCGAAAACTCTGCTACCGGCGTGGCTTTCACCCGTAACCCTGCTACTGGCGACAACCAGTTCTACGGCGAGTGGCTCATCAACGCCCAAGGCGAGGATGTGGTGGCCGGTATCCGTACCCCCAACCCGCTGAACGATGAAACCAAGAATGAACAGAACAAGATGATGCATTCCATGCAGGAACTGATGCCCGACACCTACAAAGAGCTCTGCGACATCCGCTCCATTCTGGAACACAGTTTCCATGACATGCTGGATATCGAGTTCACCATTCAGGAAGGCAAGCTCTATATGCTCCAGTGCCGCGTGGGCAAACGTACCGGTGTGGCCGCGCTGACCATGGCTCTTGACATGTTGCACGAAGGTCTGATCGATGAGAAGGAGGTTGTGATGCGCGTGGCTCCCGCCCAGCTGGACGAGCTTCTGCACCCGATTCTGGATCCTGCTGACGAGAAGAAACACACCGTTATCGCCAAAGGTCTGCCCGCAGGTCCTGGCGGTGCTGTGGGTATAATCGCTTTCGACAGTGATACTTCCAAAGCATACACAGCCCAAAAGATCAAGAATATCCTCGTTCGTGAGGAGACCAATCCCGAGGATGTGGAGGGTATGCGTGCCGCTACGGGTATTCTTACCGCTCGCGGCGGTATGACCTCCCACGCCGCTCTCGTGGCTCGTGGTTGGGGTAAATGCTGCATCGTGGGTTGCGACGCCCTGAAGATCGACATGGAGGCCCGCACGCTCACCATTGACGGCAGAACCTTTAAAGAGGGTGATCTGCTGAGCCTTAACGGCACCAAAGGCTGGGTCTATGCCGAGGAAGTGGAGATGATTGACGCTACAGAAAATCCGCTGTTCCAAGAGTTCATGAAGCTGGTGGACAAATATCGCAAGATGGGTGTGCGCACTAACGCCGACAACCCCGCTGACGCGCAAACGGCCATCGACTTCGGCGCCGAAGGCATCGGCCTGTTCCGTATCGAACACATGTTCTATGGCGAGAACAGCGAAAAGCCGCTGGAGAAACTGCGCAACATGATTCTGGCCAACACCCGCGAAGAACGCGTGGCCGCTCTCGACGAACTGGAGCCCTACATCAAGGAGGCTGCCAAGGGCACGTTGAAGGTGATGGACGGCAAACCGCTGACGTTCCGTCTGATGGACCCGCCGTTGCATGAGTTTGCCCCGCAAGGCGAAGCCAAGATGAAGGAAACCGCCAAACGCCTCAACATTGATTATGAGGATGTGAAAAAACGTGTGGAATCACTTCACGAGGTGAACCCGATGATGGGTCTGCGTGGTGTGCGTCTTGGCATTATCTATCCCGAAATCACTCGCGTGCAGTTCCGAGCCCTCTTCAGCGCCACTGTTGAACTGATGAAGGAAGGCCTGCACCCCATTCTGGAAATCATGGTTCCCCTGACCATCAACGCCGCCGAGCTCCGCAACCAGAAATCTATCGCCAACATGGTGAAAGAGGAAGTGGAGAACGAGTACGGCATCAAGTTTGAGTACAAGTTCGGTACGATGATCGAGATCCCGCGCGCTGCCCTCGTGGCCAATCAGATTGCTGAGGTGGCCGAGTTCTTCTCTTTCGGTACGAACGACCTTACGCAGATGACTTTCGGTTTCTCCCGCGACGATGTGAACGCCATCGTTCACAAGTATGTGGAGGATAAGATTATCCCAGCAGACCCCTTCAACTCCTTCGACAGCGAGTGTGTCGGCGAGCTGGTGAAAATCGGTGTCCAGCGTGGACGCTCTACCCGCGAAACCCTCAAATGCGGTGTTTGCGGCGAGCACGGCGGCGACCCGACCGCAGCCGAGTTCTTCTACAAGGTTGGCATGAACTACGTTTCATGCTCGCCGTTCCGCGTGCCGGTGGCCCGTTTGGCAGCCGCGCAGGCCGCAATAAAAGATGAGAGATAATAGATGAGAGATTAGAGATAACATGTAGAGACGCGGCATGCCGCGTCTCTTTTTTTTTGTTGAATAATACATTGAATATGTCCCGAAGGGATATCATTCTACTAACCCCGCACGTCAATGTGGGGTATTAACAATCTGCCAACAATTCCGCATCCACTCCGAACAGCCGGGCGATGTTGAAAGCTTCCATGGGCACCTCGTCGGCGTCGGTCTCCACTAAGGAGTAGTCCATGTAGTCACTGATATTGCCGATGGTGACGACTTGGTCCTCTTTGAGTTGCAGGCCTTTCACGCGCAGGCGGCGGCAGGTGGCGCGTATGCCGCTGTAGTGCGTCGTCACCAGCGTGGTGATGCGCAGTTTCTCGGCCAGTTGGGGCGCGCCCTTGCTGGCCTCAATACCCACGGCCAGAACCACGAGGTCAGCCTGAATTTCCACCTGCCTGCCCAGCAGGGTATCCACCCCCATGACAGTCAACCTGCCATTGCCATTGGGGTATATCTGAGAAACGCGACCACGGATGTATTCTGTGCCATACTCTTCAATGGCGCGTCGGGTGAACTCATCGTACATTTTGCCCGGAGCGCGAATATCCATATAGAAAACAAAGGATTGCGAATCGGGAATGTGATCCTTGGTCAGGATAGCCTGCTTGGCCGTGTACATACAGCAGAAGCCAGAGCAATAGGGACGGCCCACGGATTTGTCACGCGAACCGACACATTGTACAAAGACGATATTCTTGGGCTCCCTGCCGTCAGAGGGCCGCACAATATGGCCGCCCGTTGGACCGGAGGCCGACATGAGCCGCTCATACTGCAGCGCGGTTATCACGTCCGGGCAGTTGCCGCCTCCATATTCACTGTACACGGACCAGTCCATAAGGTCATAGCCGGTGGCCGCTACAATACTGCCCACTTCTTCGGTGACAATCTCATCCTGCATGTCGTAGTTGATGGCTCCAGTGGGGCAGACTTTGGCGCAAACGCCACATTTGCCCTTGGTCAACTGCCGGCAGTGCTGCGGATTTATGACGGCCTTCTTGGGAATGGCCTGGGGAAAGGCAATGCTTATGGCCGTGGTTGTGCCCGTGAACTCGTTAAATGCGTCCGGTGTTTTCTTGCTCGGGCATTTTTCTGTGCAGGCTCCGCAACCCGTGCACTTGCCCCAGTCCACATAGGTTGCGCGCTTGCGAATTTTTACTGTAAAATTACCCACATAGCCAGAAACGTCCTCAACCTCCGCACAGGCATGGAGGGTAATGTTGGGGTGCTGTGCCACATCCACCATCTTGGGGCCGAGGATGCAAGCCGAACAATCCACAGTAGGAAAGGTCTTGTCCAGCTTGGCCATCTTGCCGCCAATGGTGGCCTCGCGTTCCACCAGAACTACAGGCACTCCGCCGTCAGCGCAGTCAAGGGCAGCCTGAATGCCGGCCACCCCGCCACCGATAACGAGCACGCGTTTATTCACGTCGAACTGCTTGGCTGTCAGCGGCACATTATTGCGCAGCTTCTCTACGGCCAAGCGGACAAGTTCAGCGGCTTTGTTGGTATTGGCCTCCATGTCCTTGCCAATCCATGAAACGTGCTCCCGGATGTTGGCCATTTCAAACATGTAGCGATTGAGGCCCGCACGTTCCACAGTGCGGCGGAATGTAGGCTCATGCATGCGCGGCGAGCAGGAGGCCACAACAACCCCATCCAGCTTGTATTCATGAATTGCAGCCTCTATGGCTGCCTGCCCTGGTTCTGCGCAGGTGTACATGGGGTCTGTGGCATAGACCACGTCAGGATAGGCTCGGGCAATGTGAGCAACTTTTGCGCAGTCAACAGTACCGGCAATATTGCTGCCGCAATGGCAGATAAAGACGCCTATTCTCATGACCGGCCTCCTTCAGTGGCGTCGGCACGGCGCAGATTGTCCATTTTTTCCAGGAGCCCTTGGGCACTGACAGCCAGTTTGTTCAGCCCCAGTTCGCTGCGCTTCAGGCCCAGCGCCAGGCCCAGCATCTGCGTGAAATAGAGCACGGGCATGTGAAAGCTTGTTTCACGGGCATGGCCTGCCTGTTTCTGGCGCAAGTCCAGATTCATCTGGCAGAGGGGGCAGGCCGTGACCACGGCATCCACGCCAAGGCGTCTTGCAAGCTCCAGGATTCGCCCTGAATTACGGGCTGTCATGGCTCTTTCGGGTATGCCGAATGAAGCGCCACAGCAGGCTGTCTTCAGGGGAAAGTCCACCATTTCAGCACCACATGCGCCGAGAAGTTCTTCCATAAGCAGGGGATTTTCCGGATCTTCAAATTGCATGAGTTCCGCTGGCCGGCTCATAAGGCAACCATAATAGGCTGCCAGGCGCAGGCCCTTGAGGCTCGTCTGCACGCGGGCAGCCAGCGTTTCCTTGTTTATCTGCCGTGCAATCCCCTGCATGACCGAAGTAACTTCCGGAAATATTTCGGCTGCAGGTGCGTCCAGCAATTCATTCACACGCTCCCGAAATGCTGGCTTTTCCATACGCCTTGCAGCTGCCCGAAGGTTGGAAAGACAGCTGGGACATGGCGTAAGCAAAAGATCGGCGCCCTGGCGGGCTGCAATATCCAGGTTGCGAACGCAGAGTGCTGCGGAAAGTTCCGTATCCACAGCATGCGCCGGAGTGGAGCCACAGCAGTTCCAGCCCGGAATTTCCTCCAGTGTTATGTCCAGGGCGCGGCACACGGCCTGGGTTGAACATTCATAATCTCTGGAAGATCCCTTGGCCGAACAGCCGGGATAGTAGGCAAAATTCATGGCCGACCCCCTTCACGCTTGGCACGTTCCCTGTACCGACGGAAAATGCGCTCCACGGGCTCTGCCCCGCCGGGTGTCAGATGAGGCAGCAGGCCGAGCTTGCCCTTGGCAAAAGCCGTTGGAGCCAGATCCACATCCGTAAACACGCGCAGGGAGCGCATCATATACAGAACCATGGTGCCGATTTCATAGCTGCGGCCAAAGGTTCGCACAGTATTGAGGAAGGAAAGCCAGAATTTTTCAACCTTGGGAACGGTGATGCGACCTTCTTTGCGGGCCATGTGTCGCAGCGTCTCCATGACGGCCGCAACGTCTATATTGTTGGGACAACGTTGACTACAGGTGGAACAGGACAGACACATCCAGATAGATCGAGAATTCAGTACGCTATCCTTGAGACCCAGTTGCACACCGCGCATAATCTGACTGACCTGCATGTCATAGGCAAAGCTTGCCGGACAGCCGGCTGTGCAGTTTCCGCACTGGTAGCAAGAGGCAACCTTCTGACCACTGCGTGCTTCCACTTCCGCAGTAAAGGCAGCATCGCGCACATGGCTTATGTCAATGGTGTCACTCATGGGACCTCTCTGGTTAGAAGCTTGCAAAATGCGAATGTTTGTTCGTACTGCTATCGTACTGCGCAGAGGAGGAAAAATCTAGTGCTCCACAGCGGCGATTTTACTCCGTGTGCCTAAAAGTTTCCTTCATGGTTCGTGGCAGGCCTGACAGTGACTCAGTGCCTCTCTCAGGAGCTGCGCCGAGCCTCGCTGGCAAGCGCGTATGCGGCGCGAAAACCGAGAAGATAGCTCATGACCCCAAATCCGCAAACGCTGCCTGCACAGACCCGTGCCAGCACAGATTCATGCCGGAACGGCTCCCGGGCATGCACGTTGGACATGTGTACCTCCACCACCGGCACACTGAGCACAGCTAGGGCATCGGCGATGGCATAACTGTAATGCGTCCAGGCACCGGCATTGATAACTACTGCGTCCACATCCTGTTCGAGCACCTGATGGATACGTTCGACCATGCTGCCCTCATGGTTCGTCTGAAACTGTTCCGTGGTGGCATTGAGTTCTTTGGCCAGCGAATCCAGTGCGTGGTTGATGTCTTTCAGGGTGGCCGTGCCATACTGCGCCGGGTCGCGGCGCCCGAACAGATTTAAATTGACGCCGTGCAACACAAGAATATGCATGGGATGCTCCAAGATGTATCTGCGCCTTGTGTCTGTGGAGCCTAGCGCAAGAGAGATGCCAAAAGGGCCTCGCGGGCCTCTGCAGGCAGAGCGCGACCTGTCCAAAGGGAAAACTGGGCATTTCCCTGTCCAATAAACATCTCAAGGCCGGAAATACAGCGACGGCCTGCCGCCTGTGCTTCTCGCAGGAATCGCGTTTCCAGCGGATTGTATACGATATCATAGGCCAGAGATTCTCCTGAGGGCAAGGGCGGCGTCAGAGAAAAATCAAAAGGTGTTGCGTCTTCTGCCTTGCCACGCATGCCAAGGGGCGTTGCGTTGATGACGAGATGGACTGGCAGTTTATGTCTGTCTTCCCAAGGCAGGGGGGTAAGGCCAAACATTTCGGCCAGGGGCAGATGTGATGTGTTGGAAGGCGTGCATACATACACCACGGCCGGGCGCTGCGCTTGAGGCAGGGCAGTAAGACCTGCCGCTGCAGCCCTGGCCGCGCCCCCTGCCCCCAGCAACAGCACGGAAACACCGGCCAGGTTTTCTCGCTGCAATGCTGCCATAAAACCCGTCACGTCTGTATTATCACCGCAAAGGCGGCCTTCGTGCCAAAAAATGGTGTTGACCGCGCCTGCCTGCCTGGCAGTTTGCGTTACTGTGTCGAGCAACGGCTCCAAATGTGTTTTGTGCGGAATGGTTACCGAGCAACCCTTGATGTGCAGCAGACGCATACTCTGCACAAAGAGAGACAATGCCTCAGGAGGTATTTCCCAGCGCTGGTAAAGGGCCGACATGCCCAGCGTGGAAAAGGCCGTATTGTGCAGGAGCGGTGAAAGGCTCTGGGATAGCGGCCAGCCGATGACACCATAAAGCTGCGTACTGCCATTAAATCGGTCACTTGTTGGCATGGGGTTCCTCAATACTGCATGAATGGCAAGAGCCGGGCGTATATACCGGCCCGGCTCCTGACATCATTCAACATGGTATGCGCTATGGTTTCTTTCCGTTCTTTTTGTTATTGCCGTTCTTCCTTGCGTCGAGGGTAGCCTCCTTGACGTCATGCGCCAGTTTTTTTTCTGGCGCGGGTTCAGTGGCTGCCGCCGCGTTGACCGATGCCGTGGCAGCACCTTCTGGTACAGCGTTCACGGCAGCCGCAGGTTTAGGTGCAGCCGGTTTTTTTTCAGGTTTGGGTGCCTCTATGATGGTACCGTCACGTCTTACAAGCACGAGGCATTGGACGGGACAAGCCTCCATGCAGGCGGTAATGTCCTTATCGTTGGCGGCGCGCCAATCACGACACAAATCACAGCGCACTGCCTGCGCGTGTGCATGCAAGACCGGCAAATTACCGCCCTGAGTATCCCGTGTTGGCGTATTATCAAAGGCAATGGCTCCATAGGGACATGCCGCCTCACACATATGGCAGCCAAGGCAGAGTTCGTGCCTAAAGATGATGGTGCCGTCCCCGGTCTGTAACAATGCATGCGCAGGGCATACATTCACACAGGGCGCATGTTCACACTGGTGGCAGCGTGTACTTGTTTTAAAGTCATCCGTCTTGACTACATGCGCGCTCGCTGCAAATTCATTCTTGCGTTTCATGGCCTCTTTCATGTCAATGCCGTGGTGAGCGGCAATGCAGGCCATTTCACAGCGATGGCAGGCGCGGCATTTGTCAGGCAGGATCTGGATATGTTCATTCATGTTCCGTATCCTCAGATGCAACGTGCAGGGCCATCAGGGTAAGTCCGTGGCCCCCGTTGAAATGGATGTTCTCGTCCCCGCACTGCGGGCACACAAAATGCCTTTGGGTGAGGGTAAAGGCATATCCACATTTTGTGCAACGACAGGCCAAAGGAGCGACATTCAATGTCAGTTGCGCCTCCTCGGCCACTGTCCCCTCCGCCATGAGCTCGAAACAGGCGGTCAGTGTTTTTGGCTCCACGCATGAGAGCAAGCCCAGTTCGCAGCGCAGGTGCGCTATACGCGTTACCGGCGTTTGCGGATGTGCGGCATTGTAGTCCGCCACAGCCTTGGTTGCCGTATTGAGCAGGCCTTGCGCCAGGGATGCCTCGTGCATAGCGCCTCGCCGTCACGTTTACCGCTCCGTGCAGGAAACACAGGGGTCGATGCTGTTCAGAATCAACGCCACATCGGCCACCTTGCAGTCGCGCATCATGACGGTCAGCGCCTTCCAGTTCATGTAGGACGGCACACGCCACTTGAGGCGTGCCGGCGTATCCGTGCCATCGGTGCGTATATAGTAGAACACCTCACCCCGCGGGGCTTCAGTGCGGGCCGTGGCCTCCGCCACACCGATGGAATTCCACTCTGCCACGCACGGCCCGTCAGGAATTCGCTCTACACACTGGCGGATGAGATCGAATGATTCAAACAGCTCGTGCAGACGCACCATAGCGCGGGAATGCACGCAGCAGCCCGTCTCATAAATACTTTTGAACGTCAGATCCGGGTAGGCGGCATAGGGTGAATCTTTGCGCACATCCACATGCACATCAGATCCTCGCGCCACTGGGCCAACCACACCCAAGGCAATGGCGTCATCCTTTGGGAGCAGCCCAACACCGTTGGTACGGGCCAGCACCACAGTGTTTGTGGCATAAATATCCCGTATTTCTTCGGCCAGGGGCTCCACTTTGTCGATTGTCTTACGCACCTGTTCCAGAAGCTCTGCAGTGACATCGTATTTGACCCCGCCAATGCAGTTGGCCGCAAGGTTCATACGATTGCCATACACGGTTTCCTTGAGATCCTGCATGATTTCACGCACTTCCATAACGTGCATGAACAGCGATTTGAAACCGATGATGTGCGCCTGTATCGCCAGATTGAACATATGGGAGGCCACGCGTTTGATCTCTTCTGCAAGAACGCGCAAATACCGTGCACGAGGGGGGATGCCCATGCCCAGCGCATTTTCCACTGCCATACAGTAGGTGTAGGAATGGCTGTTGGAACACAGGGAGCACACGCGTTCAACAAGAGTGACATTCTTGATCAGATTGCGTTTTGCGGCCATGGCCTCCATGCCGCGATGCACATGGCCTGAAGTCAGCTCCACGTTCCGGACGGTCTCCCCCTCCACCGTAAGGTGAAAATAAACCGGTTCCTCCAGGGCCACATGTACAGGACCCAGAGGCATGGCGAAGGTGGTGGTCATGCGTTTTGCTCCTTATCCTTGAGTATGCGCTCCCACAGGTCTGTGGTGCATGCGCCGTTCATCATTACAGACAGGGGTACCACTTCATTGAGTACGCCGGCATCCAGATCCTCATCCAGGAACAGACGCGTGGGATGGGGATGTCCGGTAATGGGTACGTTGAGCAGCTCCATCATTTCCCGTTCGTGCCAGTCTGCGTTGGCAAACAGCGGCGTAATGGATTCTACCGTGGGCCATTCACCCGTAATAGTCAGCGTGACATTATAGATGACGCCTTCAATCTCGAAGTGGTAGCACAGCTCTTTTAATGCCTCGGCCTGCTGCGCATTATAGGCAGAAATCATGCACAAGCGTGCGCCAGCCGCTTTGAGCAGGGGAGCAGCCGCTGTCATTTTGTGCGGATTTGCCAGGTGAAACCAGTGAAATGCATTGCCATACGCATCCGCCGTGTGACGGACCCCATCATCGGGGCAGAGAGGCGTCAGCCCCTCTATGACCTTGGCATTGCCTTGTATTGTCTCTTGCATACTATCTCCCGTGTCGCTCTACTGTGTAACGTCTGCCTGAGCTTCTGACGCGGATTTTGGGGCTTTTTCCAAAGCGCCCGCATTGCGCTCCGCATCCAGCATGCGACGGCACTCGGGGCAGAGTGTGCGCGTCAACTCACGATCAATTTCTGTATTGTATGCGTACACGCGCTCGGCCAGCTTCTTGGGCAATGGCCGCATGAGCGTGCCGCATTTTGCGCAGGGCACATAATCTATCTTCTGCTGCTCCAGGATTGTGTATTTGTCTTCCTGGGCATGTGTAGTATGCCAATCGTTGGTGAGGGTCATGGCCCCTGTGGGGCAGTAGTGGCGGCATGATGCACATAAACAGCAGGAATTGCGCCATACAGTAATCGTAAAGCCCTTGCCCTCAGGCTGAGGGCGAATGTCTATGGCGCCAGCCGCGCAGGAATACTTGCACATGCCACAGCCCATGCAGAGCTCGGGGTCAATCTTCACCCGGCCCCGTTGCCGGTCGGGGGTAAAGGTTTCGCCCAACGGGAAGGGATCTGTGCTCGGCCCCTGCAGTACATTGCGGAATAACACCTTGAGAAAGCTGGCCATACTATCCCTCCAGCCCCAGTTTCTTCATCCAGATGGATTTTGCCAAGACCACGCCTTCAAGAATGGCCTGAGGACGCGGCGGGCAGCCCGGCACATTGACATCCACAGGAATCCATTTGTCCAGAGGCCCCTCAATGGAGTATCCCTCGCGGAATACCCCACCAGAAATGGGGCAGATACCCACAGCAACCGTGACCTTTGGCTCGGGAATTTCCTCCCACACCCGCAGTACCCGGTCTCTTACTCTTGTGGTCACAGGGCCGGTAATGAGTACAATATCCGAGTGACGCGGGCTGCCGCAATACCGACAACCAAAGCGCTCCACATCGTAACGGGGTATACAGGCCGTGGTAGCCAGCTCCACGTCGCAGCCGTTGCAAGACCCAGCGTTGATGCGGAATAGCCACGGCGAACAAACCGAGAGTTTTTTCAGCATGTAGTCCAGTGACACAGCGGCCTCCTTACATCACCCATACAAGGATCAGACTGCACAGCGCAAGCGCCGTGGGAACCATCACGTAGAAGCGGAAGGCCTGATCAATGCGGAAACGCCCCATGGCCGACTTGACCAGGGTAAGCGAAAGCAGCATGAGCGCCAGGCACTTGAGCAGGAACCACACGAGATTCACAATCCAAATATCGGATATGGTGCCGGGGAAGAACAGCGCCACACCCAGTCCAAGTACGACAAAGGTTTTCAACGCAGAGGTAATCTGGAACATGGCCAGCAAGGGACCACCGTATTCCAGCAGGGGGCCTTCGATGATTTCTGTCTCCGCTTCGGGAATATCAAAGGGAGGCACCCCCATGGTGCCGGGCAGGAAGATCAGGTAGGCCAGAAAAGCCGGAATCATGACCGGATTATACCCGAATGAGCCCACCTGCTGCTGCAATGCCACAATGTTGAGCAGCGAGAATTCAGCACCCCAGCTGCCGCCGTTCATGGCCTTGCCGGTCAGCATGGCTACAGCCAGCAGTATCATAAGCAGGGGTGTTTCATAGGCCAGCATCATAAGCATTTCACGTGAGAAGCCTACAGCGCCGAAGGGCGAGCTGGAGGCTGACCCGCCCAGCATGATGGCCATGGCCGGAATGGGCAGCAGATAAAAGATGACCAGCAGATCGCCCATATTGAAGAGGCCGTCAAACACCCCGGGCACAGGGATGAATGCCGCACAGACGGCCATGCCCGTAAATCCGAATACCGGGGCCAGCAAAAATGCCGGACGGCATGCCGTTTTGGGGATGAGTGTCTCCTTGGTCAGCAGTTTTGCAATATCTATCCAGGGCTGCGTCAATGGGGGGCCGATACGGCGCTGCAGCCGTGCTTCGACCCGGCGGTCAAGTCCTTTGAAGAACATGGCCACCAGCAGGGCAAAGGCCCCTCCCGGAAAGACGCACATATGCAGTATGGCTAGCAATGTGTCGCTCATTAGCGGTTCTCCTTGGCGGTATTTTCACCGCCGATCAGGCGGAGGATGTCACCATAAATACTCGCAGAACCCATACGGCTGGTGGAGGTTTCGGGCGGCAGGCCGCAGCTGTGCACGTCTGTCTCGCGCAGATGCGTGTAACGCAGCACAAACTTACGCCCAAGCCAGAAGGCCAGTGCCATCATGATAAACATACCCGTGGCATTCCAGGTGCCAGGCCCGCTGAGAACACCGGAAAGCCCAACTTCCAGTGGTGTAAAGCCGTATTCGGCCAGTACACTGTTGATCGGCCCCAGAGCCAGACCAGGGAAGACACCAGTCACGACACAGCCTATACCCAAAATGCCCATGGGCACGCGCATGACACGCGGTACCTCGCGCACATCATCCAGAGTTGTGGACGGCTGTCCCAGGAAGGCGGCATGCAGGAACTTGGCAATATAGGCCATGGTCAGCACGCTTCCCACCAGTGAGAGCAGAGCCAGGAAGGGTTGCCCTGCCTGCATGAGGGCATGATAGATGAGCCACTTGGATGAGAAGCCGCTGGTAGGTGGCACACCAACCACGGAAAGGCCGGCAATGGCAAACATGGTCAGCGTGAAGGGCATTTTGCGTCCAATGCCACCCAGGTCTTCCAGTGTTTCTCTGTGCGTGGCGAACATCACGGCGCCGCATACCAGGAAGAGCAGATCCTTGAAGAACACGTGGTTGATGATATGCAGCATGCCGCCGGCATAACCCAGCGCACCACCGGCAGCCACGGCAAGCACCATGTAGCCGAGCTGGCTGATGGTCGAGTAAGCGAGAATCCGCTTGAAAGGCCGCTGGGTAATCGCAATCGTCGCCGCGAAGAACGCGGTAAAGCCGCCGAGCCAAGCAATATGACAGCGACGCTAATGACATTCTGCTCCAGACCCGCAAGCACACCTGAAAGCATATAACCGCCACCAAGCAGCATGAAGAGCTTGATAAGGCCCAGGATGGCGCTCTTTAGCAATACGGACGAGATGTAGCCAGAAACCGGCGTGGGTGCCAGAGCCGGGTGCATCTGCCAGTCAATGCGGAAGGGCAGCTGTGCCGCCTTCATCACAAAGCCGGCAGCGAGCAGGGCCATGCCAAGCCAGGCTGCGCCGTGCGAAATAGCCGGAGCACCGTTCTGGAGCAGGCTGGTGTTGAAGGGCATGAACGGCCCGACCAGGCACAAGCCCACAAAGATGAAGCCTGCGCCGAACACATTGAAGACAAAATACTTGAAGGCTTCCCGCAAGGATGCCTTGTCTCCCTCATGGGCAATCGCCAGGTACAGCGTCCATGAGCTCATGATTTCCCAGAAGAGGAAGAAACTCAGCATATACTGGCTGGCCGCCATACCCACCAGACCACCGCACATGGCGGTAAAGGCACAGTAGAAACGCCACTGCCGGTGACTGTGCTCCATATAGCCCAGGGCATAGCCCATGTTCACCGCACCCATAAGGGGCACAATGAGGGCAAAGCAGAAGGAGAGCGTATCCAGGCCACGCCCAAAGAGCACCACCAGCACAGCTGTAAGCACCAACACACCAACACTGGTCCAGCCGGCCTTACGGCGCTCCTTGTAAAAGATGGCCGGCAACAGCGCGCCAAACACCGGCACGATGACATAGATGGGCCACGATACGTTCATCGCCGTCATCACAGCAGCGTCACTCAGATCGGGGGTGAAACAGAGCGAAGCCACCGGAACCACCAGCTGCATGGGCAGTTGCGGAGCCAGACCCAGAAGGAGGCAGATGCCTGCCAGCACAACAAGCGCCACCCGCATGGAGAAAGGAGCCTCGGTGACTGCGGGCAGCGTTTCAGGCCGCTCCTCGAACACCAGGGTTTTCAGAATACGCGTGTAGTAAATGAGCCCTACGAGCGAACCCAGAAGGATCAGGGCGGCCAGCCAGATCTGCCCTGCAGCGGTGGCGGCCTGGATCATCAGGAATTTACTGTAGAATGCGCCGAAAGGCGGCAGGCCCATGATGCTCACCAGGCCCACTGCCATACAGGCTACGGTTATGGGCATCTGGCGGCCAAGGCCACGCATATCGGAAAGTTTGCGGCTGCCCGCACGTAAAATCAGAGCGCCAGCCCCAAGGAAGAGCAGGTCTTTCATGATGGCGTGGTTCAGCATGTGCCATAGTGCACCGCTGGTGGATAGCCATGTGCCAATGCCGAGCACGAGCGCAATTTCACCGATCTGCCCCAGTGTGGAGTAGGCCAGCATGCGCTTGATATCCTCCTGACACAGGGCCATGAGCTCGCCCAGCACCAGCGTTGCCACACCCGCAGCTACCAGGCCTCCCCCCAGCCAGGAAAGGCCGAACAGGCTGGGCAAACCGGTGGCCATGGGTCGCATAAGCAGCACTGTCACAATACCGAACACGCCCATCTTGGTGATGATACCCGACAGAGGACCGGAAACCGATGACGGTGCTGCCGGGTGCGCATCTGGCAACCAGGAATGCAGGGGCACAAGGCCCATCTTGACGCCAAAACCGACCAGGCAAAGGGCAAAGGCCAGCTGCAGCATCCCTGATGGCAACCCATCCACGCCCAGCAAAACCAAGGCAGGCAACATGAAGAGCGCGCCACCCGCACACATGACGTAGTATTTGAGGCCGGCATCGTAGGCCGTACGGTTGTCCTCATGCACCACCAGGAAGTAGGAGGCAAAGGTCATGAGTTCCCAGTAGCCGTACAAGCTGCCCGTTTCCGCAGAAGTGACTATGCCGGCCAGCGAGGCGAAGGTGAGCAGCAGAAAGAACCAGTAACGCCCCTGCCGTTCATGAATGTAGCCCACGGAATAGATGCTCACCACCAGGGCCACCACACAGATCATCACCAGAAAGAGTTTCGCCGCCGGTGTCGCCTGTGCGGCAAGAGCCGCTGCAAATGCCAGAGCCGAGAAGGCCACACCTGCATAAGGGGCCTTGTCACATTTCACCAGATAGGCAATGCCTGTGACAAACGCGCCCGCATAGAAACACCAGAAGGCCGGGTGCGTCGCCTCGTGTGGCAGAGTAACCCCGTTGGCCTGTGCCACCAGATCGGCGAGGGGGCCTCGGAACAGGCCCATAAGGGCAACTACGGCCGCAAGCACAAATATCAGGAGGGTGTTGCCGCCATAGGCTACCCATGTGGTGGGCTCGCCTTCAGCGGGCGTTTCAAGCACAACCTTGCGTACGGCATCCACATAGAGCCAGACAAAGACTGTGGTGGCTGCCGCCATGACCAGCACTGCGGCGAGTGCCCCTGCAGTGCCGCTCAGAAGACCCGCGTTGATGAACAGCCTGGCCTCGGGCACAAGGAAGGGAGAGCCTCCTACGGCTGCTAGCATGCCCAGGCCATAACAGGCGGCTATCCAGGGTTGACGTTTACCGGAGCCGCGCAGATCATCCAGCGTGGCGCGCACGGGTAGGCCCTGCGGCATCAGACCGCAAAGAGCTGTCCAGGAAAGCAGCCTGACCGCTGCCTGAAACAGCACGAAAAGCCACATGCCCGCACTGCCCAGGCTGCCGGCTGCGCCGATGCCCATGCAGAAAATGCCGGCATCGTGCAGCGCACCCCAAAGGATGAGTCCGCGCGGATTGTCACGCTGCCGCACGGCCTGCCAGGCCGCGTACAGCATAAGGGCCATGCCCACGAGAAGCGGCACAATATGGCCGCCAGCCGAATACAGAGATTCCGTCATAGCTTGCCCCATGGTTTGCGGGTTTTAGCCTAAACCCGTCGGACCAGCCCGGTACTCCACCGGGCTTTACTGCCGCATGGCGCGGCAGGGCCGGCGCCATGCCTAAACGTGAACGTAAGGGTGAAAAGAGTTTCTTTTTTCTATCGCACTTTTGCAAGCGTTGCAAGCCGCACGTCAGAAAAATCGGCCTGCCCCATACGACAGCAGCAGACATATGTTGTGAGTCTAAAATCCCATCTGTGATTCGGGACCAGGGCTGTCGGGCAGCCTGTCCTTGTGTGTGCGGGAGGTGGCAACGCGTCTGCCTGAAGACGCAGCCGGGGCAAAGCGCACGAGAAACATACCACTGAAACGCTGCCCCCTGTAGACTTCGATGCGGTACAGACACCCCTGTCGGTCAACGGAGAACCTTGGGTCAAAGTCCTTGCGCGTAAGGGATATATTGCTTTCGTCGCGCTTACTGCCGCCAAAACCGATGGCATTGACGCGATACCCATTTGCGGGCAGCACGCGCAGATTGCGGGAAACACGCAGCACATGGCCGAAGGGGATATCTATTTCCCGCCCGTCGGTCAGCACACGTATGCCGGAGAGGCTTTCGTCCATTTCACGCCATTCCGGCGTAATGCGCGTCATCCTGCGGTTGCCGTAGTGCACACAGTAGCACCCTTTCTCGCCATCTGTGCAGGGCAGCACTGCCATGATTGGTTTGGTGGTCACGGCGCTGGCCAGTGCCCCGCGTGGCATGGGCAGGTAGTTGATTGCAGGACGCACGTCGTCCAGCGGCAGGAACACCCTGTTGTTCATAAAGGAAACGCCCAGCTTGTCCACCAGGGCCTTGCGCACTCCGGCAGGAGTAAGATCAAAGGAACGGCTGAACTGCAGACCAGCCTGCTGCAGAAAGGACTCGAGCATGAGCAGGTGGTAGTAGGTGCGCAGTTCCACGGGAAATTCCTTGCTGGCCTCCAGGCCGAAGGCCGCCTTGCCCTGACGCACGGCGTAGTACGAAAGGCTTTTCTCCATCTCACGGTCGCCCTCGGCAGTGCGCGTGTTGTGCACATGCAGCCTGTGCCCCGGCGCTATCAGCCTCCCGTTAGCTGCCTGAGCTGCACTTATGCTACAAAGAATCAGTAATCCTATGATTAAAAATTTGTACATACCTCTCCTTTACAAAATTATGTAAATATTATGTTGATTTTAGTATTATA
>CAJOMG010000043.1 GCA_905235595.1 uncultured Desulfovibrio sp.
ATATCCGCATGTCCACGCTGCATTGCTACACATACAAAAAAAATCAGCCACCTACGATAACCGTAAGCGACTGATTTTAAGCATTTATGGCGGAGAGGGAGGGATTTGAACCCTCGATACAGGTTTAAGCCCGTATACTCGCTTAGCAGGCGAGCTCCTTCGGCCGACTCGGACACCTCTCCAAGAATTTGCAACAAGGCAGCAGCAAATCTAACTTTTCATTATTCTGACAAATGCCAGTTGTCAAGTAATGTTTTTCTTCTTGGTTGCGCAGTTAGTGCTATATTCACCCCATCATTTCTGTTCGTGGTATCTGGTGTGCACAGTAATCGTGCCGGCATGTTATTTTCTTCGTCTCTTGAGTCTATCCAGCCGCTCCTGCATAAGGAAGCGTCCCGTGATGGATGCAGGATCGGCCACAATAGCTTCAGGCGTGCCTGAGGAAATAATTTGTCCGCCGTTTTCGCCGCCACCCGGCCCCATGTCCAAAACGTGATCGGCTGCAAGAATCATATCTGTATTGTGTTCAATGACCACAACGGAAGCCCCTTTGTTTACCAACGCATGCAGGACCTTGATGAGCTTTCCCACCTCATGCATGTGCAGCCCCGTAGTGGGTTCGTCTAAAATGTACATGGTGCCAGGCAGGGAACGCTTGCCCAGTTCGCGTGATATTTTGATGCGCTGCGCCTCTCCGCCGGAAAGTGTTGTAGCCGGCTGCCCAAGACGTAGATATTCCAGCCCGACATCCTCCAGCAGAGCCAGGCGGCGTTCCAGCTGCGGATAGCTGTCAAAGAGCTTGCGCGCCTGATGCACTGTCAGATTGAGCACTTCGGCGATGTTCAACCCTTTGTAACGCACTTCAAGGGTTTCGTGGTTATATCGCCGCCCGCCGCATACGTCACAGGTGACGTAAACATCCGGCAGAAAATGCATTTCAACTTTTATCTGTCCGTCGCCTCCGCAGGCTTCGCAACGGCCACCATGTACGTTGAAGCTGAATCGCCCTGGTTTGTAGCCTTTTCGTTTCGCATCCTGAGTCATAGCGAAAATATTGCGGATTTCATCAAAAATTTTGGTATAGGTTGCCGGATTGGAACGCGGCGTTCGTCCGATAGGGGTCTGGTCGATGGATACTACCCGTTCGATGGGTGTTGCCCCATCCACATAATGCATGCCGCTGATGATTCCCGGCTGGTCTACGCGCAGGCCCAGGTTGAGGGCCAGGTGCTTATAGAGTGTATCCACAACGAGGGAACTTTTTCCAGAGCCAGAAACTCCCGTAACGCAGGTGAGCACACCCAAAGGGATGCGGCAGTCAATATGGCGCAGATTGTTGGTGGCGATGCCGGTAAGAACCAAGGCCCCACGGCCTTCACGTCGATAATCTGGCAGTTCAATGGCGGCTTCTCCGCGTAAATAGCGTGCCGTGAGTGTATCGGCTGTCGTCAGCAGCTCGTTGACCGACCCCTGAAACATTATGGAACCGCCCTGGGCACCGGAGCCGGGCCCTAGTTCTATGACTGTATCTGCTGCGCAAATTGTGGCTTCGTCGTGCTCCACCACCAGTACCGTGTTGCCACGCTCCTTGAGGGAACGCAATGTAGCCAGCAAGCGCTCATTGTCTGAGGGGTGTAGGCCAATGGAGGGCTCATCCAGCACATAGGTAACGCCCACCAGGCCGGACCCGAGCTGAGAAGCCAGCCTGATGCGTTGCGCTTCACCGCCGGAGAGCGTCGCCATGGAGCGTGCGAGTGAGAGGTATTCCAATCCTACGTTGCGCATAAAGGAAAGACGGTGTGTCAGCTCCTTCAGCAATGGCTCGGCAATGTAAACATGTCGTCCTGTGAAGGTTCGTGCTGCAAGCCATTGCAGCGCCCGTTCTACAGAAAGGGCACAAAACTGGGCAATATTCAAATCGTCAACGCGCACTGCTAGAGCATTCCTATTGAGGCGCGTGCCATGGCAATCCGGGCAATCCATGGTCTGGCGGTAGCGCGCAAGGGCTTCGCGCCAGGCATCGCCATACTGCATGCCGCTTTCCAGCAGGGGAATGACACCAGGCCAACGTGAACGGCTTACCTTAAGTCGTGCTTGTACCGCCTGTGCTTCCACAAAATGCACGCTTTGATAGTCTCCTTCGGCTCCCAGAGCAACATTGCCTCCTAGCCAGTTACGGCGTAGCCCCAACGAGGTGTGTGCCGGTTTTCCGTTTTCGTTTTCACCGTAGAACAGGGCAGCCAGCGCATCTTCTGAAAACTGTTCCAGTGGAGTTGAAAGCTTAAAGCCAAAACGTTCACCCAGGGCAGACAGGGCTTCAGCATAACGATTGAAAATCTTGCCCGAAGCCCAGGGCAGCAGTGCCCCTGTGTTCAGGGAGAGTCCCATATTGGGTGCGATAAGGCGCGGTTCAAAATAATCCACCCCACCCAGGCCCACACAGCGTGGACATGCACCCTGCGGCCCGTTGAAAGAAAACAGTTGCGGGCTGGGTGCGGGCAGAGAAATGTGGCAATGCGAGCAGACCGAGGTGGTGGAATGTATGGTATCGCGGTTTTCGTTGTCGGACAGCGGCTCGTGCAGCACAAGACGTCCCTCGCCGTACCGCAGAGCCAGTTCAACAGAATCGGCCAGGCGTCCGCGTATGCCCTCTTTGTTTACAAGGCGGTCTACGACCAGATCAATGGAGTGTTTCTTATTCTTTTCCAGCTCGGGCACATCATTCAGCGTATAGAAGACGCCATCTACACGTACCCGGGCAAAACCTTCGGCCTTGAGTTTTTTGAGTTTGTCCTGATGTGTTCCTTTTTGCAGTTCCACCAGAGGGGCCAGTATCATAAACTTCGTACCCTGAGGCAGCGACATGATATCGGCAATGATTTCGTCTGCAGCGCGTGCCTCGATGGGCCTGCCACACTGTGGGCAATAAATGCGCCCCAGACGTGCAAAGAAGACACGCAAAAAGTCATAGATCTCCGTTACAGTACCCACAGTAGAGCGTGGGTTGCGTGATACACTTTGCTGCTCTAAGGAGATCGCCGGGGAAAGGCCTTCAATTTTTTCTACGTCTGGCTTGTCCAGTTGCGGGAGAAATTGGCGCGCATAGGCGGACAGCGATTCCACATAGCGGCGCTGGCCTTCGGCATACACAATGTCAAAGGCCAGCGTGGACTTACCCGAGCCAGATGGTCCGCACACAACCACCAGTTGATCGCGGGGGATGTCCAGGCTGACATCTTTAAGATTGTGCTGACGGGCATTTTCAATATGAATACAGGATTTGCAAGTTTTCATAACGCCATATGTATGCAGTGTGGTTTGCCTTGGCAAGAGCGCCGGTGGGCAGTGGACAATGTTTGCCAAAAGAAGTAAAAAAATTTTTACAGCAATGGTTGATGCAGTTTCTCTGCCGTTGGGAGGGGGTCATGTTTTGTCGGCTTGCCAGTATTGCATTTTTGTTGCTAGCAGTGACAGCCCACCCCTTGGCGGGGGAAGCACGGGCTGCTGATGTCATCACGGCACGGAGCATCTTTGCCCTGCTGCCTGAAAGCATTTTCGAAAATACGCCCGAGGGTCTTGGACCGGCAGACAAGCAACAGCTGCTCAATGAGGGCCGCAGCGAGTTTTGGGAAATTGCTGGGGAAACTGAAGATACCATGGTGTTCGCCTCCCTGCCCTTACTTGATACTGCTGTTGCCCTGCGCCTGTTCCGCAATACGTCTGATGGTTCTGTGGAGGCTGCGCTGGGTACCCTGGGAGGGCCTATCTGCACGCTGGAATTGTGGAGAGTGGATGTCAACGGGCGTGCAGTGCTTTCTGATACGCCGGAAGAGCCGGATGTGAATGATTTTTTCGCCAAAGGGCATAAGATGCCGCCGGACGTACAAGCCACAGTAATGATTTGCCTCGGCCTGGGCGGACTTAAGGCGGAACCGCAATTCTGGACGCGCACGGGCATGGCTCATGTGCCGTTTGATAATGATGTGACCTACTATTGGACTGGAAGACATTTTGAAAAGCAGGTACGGCTCCACAGCGAGTAACCTGTCTATTTCTCTAGCCAGGCTGCAAGGGTGCTTTCCAGAGCAGCGTCATTCATGCGAGGGGTTGCATACATGCCTGCTGCCTCACGCTGTCGGGATGCTTCCGACAGAATGATGGCAGCTGCCACAGATACGTTGAAACTCTGGATCATGCCGTACATGGGGATGTAGAGTTCGCCATCGGCAGCTTCAAGCAGACTCTCTTCCACGCCACTGTGCTCGTTGCCCATAATAACAGCTGTGGGCCTGGTAAAATTCCACTGTCGCAGGGGACGAGCCGATGCACTGAATGATGTGGCCAGCACCTGCATGCCCTGTGCATGTAAATGCAGCATCATTGTCGTAGCATCTCTGTGACGTTCACTTTCCACCCATTTGCGGGCCGATGCAGAAGTTTTACGTCCCAGAACGGGAAAGGGCGTATCAGTATAATACAGATGTACACGGTTGACACCAAAGGCGTCACAAGAGCGATAGATGGCTGAAACATTGTGTGGGTCGTGAATATTGGCAAGCACTAGGGTCAGGTCAGGCTGGCGATGGCGCAACACTTCCAGAAGGCGTTCTTTGCGACGCGCTGTATGTTCCTTTGGCATAGGGCATCCGTGACATTTCACGCAAGGCGTGGGGTTACAGAACATTCAGATCGTGCAGTGCGGCACACACATCTTCCACAGGCAGTGAGTCCAGACAATACGAGCGCTGCCGTGGATATTCAAATCCCAAGTTAAGATAGGCATATGCCCCTGTATGGGGAAGGAGAGCCCGCACGTGTGGGCCCACAGGTCCCCAGCGAAGGGGATTGGTTGGACCGTGCAGGCCCACTGTGGGGGCACCAGCCAATGCTGCCAAGTGCATGGTGCCAGTGTTGACTGAAACAACCCCGGCAGCCCTTGCAAACAGCCAGGCCATCCCCTGCAGGGAGACCCTGCCTGCCAGCGAACGGGCCGGACAATCGGGAAATGTCCGTAAAAATGCCGCATTTCGCCCTGCGTCCGTTGCACCGCCGGTCAGATATACTGCATATCCATGCTGCGCCAGCTTGCAAGCAAGGGCCGCCCAGTAGGGCGCAGGCCATTCTTTGAGGTCGGCATGTATTCCGGCAGGCCACATGTGCAGGAAGACACAATGCTGACTTTTTTTGTCAAGTTCCACAGGCGTATCCTGTGGTGGAGAAGTGGGTAGTTCCAGGTGCGGTGTGCCTGTGAGATCTGCATACAACACACGGCCTAGCGCAAGGAAATTATCCACCTCGTGCCGATCGTTACGGTGGGCGACCATATGCGTATAGCCCAGGGCGCGGTGCTGGCCTTTCGTGGCAAAACCCACGGTAACACTTGCCCCTGACATATGGCTGAGTATTGCTCCAAGGCGTGCCCACTGGGTACTGTCCAGCAATACGTCAAGGTGCTGGGAACGTAGCCAGGAGATCATGGCGGGGATTTCACGCACACCAAAGGAGGCATAGGCATCAATTCCTGGTACAAGCCGTACGGCTGATGCATTGGCGCGTGACGTCAGCAGGCTGAAATGTGCCAGGGGCAGGCGCTCGCGCAGGGCCGTAATCAGGGCAGAAAGCAGCAGAACATCGCCAATGGCACCCAGGCATAAAAAACCAAGGCGGTGCAGTGATGATGGCGTCGTTTGCCTGTGTGCCAGCCGAATGGCGGCTGTGGTGTACGCCAGCGGTATGCCCGCCCAGTAATCCAGCCAGCGATGCCAGCAGTTTCCCCGTTCAGACATCAATAGGCTCCGTAGCCCGTGATGACCACAGGCACAGTTTTGGCTAAAATCCACAAATCCATCCAGACGGACCAATTATTGATATAATAGTGGTCATAGGCAACCCGTTCTGCATAGGTGGTGTTGTTGCGACCGGAGATCTGCCAGAGGCCGGTGATTCCTGGTCGGACCATGCAGTATTCTTCATATACCGGTCCGTATTTTTGTACTTCCGACGCCACAATGGGACGTGGCCCCACCAGGCTCATGTCTCCTGTCACCACATTGATGAGTTGTGGCAGTTCATCCAGGCTCACTTTACGCAAAAATCGGCCAACCCGCGTAATACGTGGATCGTGTTTTAATTTATGGTCGCATTCCCACTCTTTCTTCAGGTCCAGATTGTGTGCCAGCATTTCTTCAAGCACGGCATCGGCATTGGAAACCATGGTGCGGAATTTGAAAATCCGCACTTCCCGGCCTTCCCGTCCGATGCGGCGTTGGCGGTAAAACACGGGTCCCGGGCTGTCAAGGCGAATAGCCAGCGCCAGCAGCAGGCCCAACGGCAGCAGAATGACAGATCCTGCGGCGCAGAGCAGGATGTCCATAGCACGCTTAAAGCGCAGGCGGCGTTTGTCGTGCAGATTTTGCCGGACGAGCAGCCCCACAGTATTGCCGAGATCCCGCGGGGTCAGCCAGTGCGTTTGAAAGCTTTCGCTGAAGAGCGGCACCAGAAGCACATTGTCAAAATGGCGGCTGGCTTCGGCGATATAGTCTACGCTCAGGCCCTGATCAGCTTTTTGTAGCAGCATGGCCACTGCCGTGGGCCAGCGTTGCTCTGCCTTGGCAAAGCACAGACGTACTCCTTCGATATCCGTGGGAAGGGCAACAATATCCACAGGGTTCAGACCACGTTCAGGGCAACGCTTGAGGTAATGCCACAGCTCGCGCCCGGCGTTACTGCGGTCAAAGATGATCAGCTGTTTGCCCCACCACCAGTAGCGTACAAAAAGGCGGCGGCATAATGTGCGCATGCAAGGCAGAGTCACAAGCGTAGCTGCCCAGCTGCCGGCGATGACTATGCGAGAATAGATATCCCCCGAATGTGATAGGAAGAGGACGGCCAGAATGATGCCATATAGCAGGCTGACCATCTGAAACTGCGCCTTGAGTTCGCGGTGTGGAGGCAGACTTACCGTCTGGTACAGCCCAAGCCCCATGGCCAACAGTGGCCCGAGCAAAAGCAGTGGTAATGCCCAGTGATAGAGTTCTGGCTGTACCCCGCCAAAGGTTGCTCGTGCAAAAAAAATCACTACTGCAGTGCCCACGAGGGCGAGCAGATCAAAAATGCAGAGTAATGCCTTGTGCGGCGGTATACCACAGAGGAAAAAGGCTTTTACCCAGAGTGGAGTATGTTTCATGCGCGACATTGTACCGAAGGTTCGTCGGCACTCCGTTTGTGCGCGGATTGCGCGTGTCGGGTTAACGGCCACAGTGCGACCGTAGAGCACTCCCCGACACGTACCTCAGGCGGGTACAGTGTGCGGCAAGGAATGTGCCCTTGATGCCCGCCCAGTTGTTACATATGCGCATTTTTCCAAAAGTACAAGACAGCGGGGCAGATGGCATTGCCCTAGAGGCAGCTTTACGGTATGTGCTGCGCATGGAAAATACATCATTCTCATCGTCTGCGGCAGGGGGTAGGGCCAGACGCTTTGCAGATGTGCCCCTTACGGAAAAACTGGCAGATGTTGTCAGTTGGCTTAAAGAGCACAAGGCTCTGAATGTGGTCAGCATTGATTTGACAGGGCAGGCGGTTTTTGCCGAAGCCCTAGTCATAGCCGGGGCGGGATCCGTGCGACACGCTCAGAGCCTTGCTGACAGCATAGGCATACTGTGCCGTGAGCGCAGGTACGAATACCTTCGTATGGAAGGCTACACTGCCGGGCAGTGGATCCTGGTGGATATGAACGACATCGTTGTCAACATTTTTCAGGAACCTGTGCGCGCCCTGTACGGTCTTGAAAACCTGTGGGGAAGAAAGCCTGCTGGCGGCGCGGGCAACGGGGAGTAGGCATGGACGCTAAATTAGTGCCGACATTGTTATTGATCCTTGACGGGTGGGGGTTGGCTGAAGCCGGTCCTGGCAATGCCCCCTTTGTGGCAGCGACCCCGCATCTCGACGACCTTGTGGGGCGCTGCCCCCATACGCGGCTTGCCGCTTCCGGACGTGATGTTGGTCTTCCGGAAGGGTATATGGGCAATTCAGAGGTAGGCCACCTCAACATCGGTGCAGGACGCATTATCTATCAAGATATGACGCGCATAGATCTGGCAGTGGAAGATGGCAGCTTTGCCACAAATCCTGTGTTGACGGACCTGTTGACCCGGCTGCAGACACGCGGCGGCAGGTTGCATTTGGCAGGTCTGCTCTCTGACGGTGGAGTGCACAGCCATATTCGCCATCTGGAGGCGTTATGTGCCATGGCCCATACAGCAGGTGTGCCGGTGCGTATTCATTGTTTCATGGATGGACGTGACCGCGACCCCAGGAGTGGGGCGGGCTATATGCGTGAGCTAGTTCATGCCATCGAGGAGCAGCCGCAAACGCGCATCGCCTCTATGGCAGGGCGTTTTTACGCCATGGATCGTGACAAACACTGGGAGCGCCTCAAACCGGCCTGGGAGACCATGGTACATGGTGAGTCCTCCTGTGATATGGACCCGGTAGCGGCAGTGGAGGCCTCTTACGCAGCGGGAGTGACAGACGAATTCATCAAGCCCGTTTGTTTTGCCGGTGACGATGATGTGTCTGGCATGGCCGACGGCGATGGACTTTTTTTGTTCAACTTTCGTGCTGACCGTATGCGGCAGTTGACGCAGGCCTTCACGCAGGAAAGCTTTGACGCTTTTGACAGGGGGCCTATGCCGCATTTGGCAGGGATAGCCTCCATGACAGGGTATGATGCGAGCTTCAGTATCCCCGTGGCCTTTCCTAAGGAATCCGCGCAGATGGGCCTTGGGGAGGTTGTTTCCCGCCGGGGTTTACGGCAGTTGCGCCTTGCAGAAACAGAAAAATATGCCCACGTCACCTATTTCTTCAACGGCGGTGTTGAGGAACCCTACCCCGGTGAAGATCGCATCCTTGTGCCTTCCCCGAGGGATGTGAAAACCTATGACCAAAAGCCCGCCATGAGTGCCCGTGAGGTGACGGATAGATTTGTGGAAGCCTGGAATGCCGGTATATATGATTTAGTGGTCTGCAATCTGGCTAACGGCGACATGGTAGGGCATACGGGCAACCTGCAGGCAGCAGTGGAGGCCTGTTCCGTGGTGGACGAATGCCTCGGTCGTATGGCTGAAGCCGTGGAGGCACGGGGCGGGCGCATGTGCATTATCGCCGACCATGGCAACTGTGAAATGATGCTGACTCCTGATGGACGGCCGCATACCGCCCATACTACCAATTATGTACCCTGTATCCTGTTTGAGCCCGGTGGCGTAAGGCATCATCTGAAAGAAGGGCGTTTAGCTGATGTGGCGACGACCCTGCTTGCCCTTTGGGGCATACCTTGCTCACAGCCCATGACAGGGCGTGATCTGACGGCAGATGAGGGAGCGGTACATGGTAATGCGTAATCGCCCTGTAGAGCCGGTGGCCCCTGACGGTATGGAAATGCTTTTTTTTTACCAGTGCCCTGGCTGCGGCAAGCATGTGCCCCAGGCCAGTCCCACAGAGGCGCGCATGGTGCGTTGCCCTGGCTGCGGCCAGGCTTTCCCCATTATTCCTGTGGACGAACACAGCCTGCAGTACGTGCGCATCATGCTTGCAGATGGCAAAGCCGCAGCAAACCCTGACTTTTTGTAAAGTAGTATTGTCGAGACTGTCTGGTAAAAAAAATTGTATTTTTTCTAAAGCCGCTTTTTCTGTGTTCTTCAACAGCTCGATATGCTGAAAAGTACCGGAAAAAGCGGCTTATCTAGTTTTTTTATAGAGAAAAACGAGAGCATCTTCAGAATGTTTTTTTTCATGAGGTAAAAATTTTTTTACGAAAACTCTTGTCTTTGCCAGAAATTATCCGTAAAGTGTAATTGCCTGTTTGGGGACAGGCAGCTTTTTATTTGGCAAAAGAAAGGAAGTGTTTTATGAGACGCATTTGTACGCTTTTGTTGGCGGCAGGCTTGGTATTTGGCGCCGCAACTGGCGCGAGTGCCATTGATTTTAACGCCAAGGGTCAGTGGCTGATGGGCTTTGCCGGTGGGGAGCACAACCTGGTGAGCCATACTCGGGAAGCCGGGGCTCAAAAGGAAAAGGTAAATAATGGCGACAATTTCCGGGCAGCTCAACGTGTGCGCCTGCAGTTGGACGCCGTGGCCTCCGAGGCTCTTTCCGGCACCGTGTATTTTGAAATCGGCACGCAGAATTGGGGCGATGCCGATAATGGTGCCGCACTGGGCGCGGACGGCACCAATGTCATCAAGGTCAAGCGTGCCTATATTGACTGGGCCGTGCCGGATACCAACGCCAAGGTGCGCATGGGCATCCAGGGCGTGACCCTGCCCAATGCTGCCGGTGGCTCTGCCATCATGGATACCGATGTCGCCGGTGTTACCGTGGCCTACCAGTTCAACGAAAATGTGGGCCTGACGGCCTTGTGGGCCCGCCCCGCCAATGACAACTTCAATGGCGATCGGCGTGACAATGCCAATTACCTTGACAACATGGATCTCTTCTCCCTCATGCTGCCGTTAACCTTCGATGGCGTGAAGGCAACTCCCTGGGCCATGTACGGCATGATTGGCCGCAATGCCCTGAAGGGTTACGGAACAAACTGGGGTACGAAGGATGGCAACCTGGCCTATTCTCTGCGTCCCTTCCCGGAACTTGATGCCAGTGGCGAAGGTATCGGGCGTACAGGCAAGCAGTATGGCGGCGCCTTCTGGGCCGGCCTGCCCGTGCACCTGACCTTGTGGGATCCTCTGAACATTGAGTTTGACGTCAACTACGGCTGGACGGAATCCATGGGGCGCTACGACTCCATGAGCCGCCAGGGCACATACCGGCGCGCCAGCACCGAACGCCAGGGCTGGTTGGCAAAGGCTCTTGTGGAATACAAGATGGACTGGGCCACCCCAGGCGTGTTTGGCTGGTATGCCTCAGGCGATGTGGGCAACCCCAAGAACGGTTCACAGCGCATGCCTTCCATAGTGCCCATGGGCAACTTCACCTCCTACATGGGGGACGGCAACTACGGCTGGATGCTGCAGGATTACGGTGTTGACTATGCCGGCACCTGGGGTGCGGGTCTGCAGGTGCGCGACATAAGCTTTGTGGAAGACCTCAAGCACACCATCCGCGCCGCTTATTGGGGCGGCACCAACAGTCCCTCCGTGGTCAAGTATATGGATAATGCTTTTTCATGGAACAATGACCTGGGTGGAGGCACCGGCCCTTATCTGACCACTCACGACGGTCTGGTGGAAATCAACCTGGTCAATAACTATAAGATGTATGAAAACTTCAATGTGAATCTGGAAGGTTCCTACATTGTCAACTGCATGGATAACGATACCTGGAAGAAGGCCAGAAATGGCGGTTCCTTTGAGAAGCAGGATATGTGGAAGGTGCAGGCTACCTTTGCCTACAGCTTCTAGCGGCATGCAACAATCTTCAAAGGCGGCTGCGCAAGCAGCCGTCGAACTCCCTCCCGGCGGGCAAGGGGAGTGAGGCAAGCGGGGAGGTCCTGGGGCCTCCCCTTTGTGCGTTAGTTAGCCTGCATGCTGCTGGTACAGCGAAAGGTGAGCGTGGCTTCCTTGCGGATGCACAAGCCGAGCATGCCGGAAGATTTGCGAGTGCACCGGGTTTCCATGGTTCCCTCCTGCACGGCATCCCGATAGCCCCAGGCACGGCATTTTTCCCCAGCGATCAGTTGAGCCTGCATAATATCCATCTCTGGTCTGTCGTGCTGGGGGTTCCACATGATGGCCAGCCTGAGAGCCCCGGTGTCCCTGCTGCCGTCCACAAACATCCAGTCCATGTGTACGGGCCTGGCGGCAGTGCAGCCCCACAACAGAAACGCCGCAAGTACGGGCAGGACGGTTTTGCCAGCTTTCATGATCTTCCTCAAAAAGAAGCCGCGAAAAGCCACTATGACCTTCGTGGGTAGTGTTGTGTGCTCCGCAAATCCGGCAGTGCCGTGCCAAGTCTAAGGCTCAACCGTGATATAGCCGGCATCGGCAGGTGCCGGGGCTGGTTCAGGGAAAATCCTGTGTATCTCCTGTTCCACTGTAGGTGCTTGCTTCACGACGGGTGCCGGCTGCTGCAGGGCAGGAATGCCATATGTTGGCAAGTCAGTGCCTGCCTGTGTGGAAGGGGTACTGGCCTGTCCAGGGGCATGGCTCTGCTGTGGATGCAAGGTGGGAGCCGTGGCAGTGCCAGGGGCCTGGGGCAGGTCGCGTGGCTGCGCCTTCCAGTCGCCCTCATAGGGCTTCCAGGGACCGCCTGCCTCAACCTCGCCGTCAATAACAGGACCGGTGTTGTTCGCACCGCCGCAGGCCGACAGTGCTATGGTGAATATCGCCAGTAGGCATGCCGTGAAAATACGAGAGAACATATGGCTGGGACTCCTTAAAATTATCAGAGATTGCTGTGCGGTGCATTGCCCCGGAGTATATCTTTACCGTTGCATTTTCAAGGGCATGGGCATAGTATTTATTTTGCAATAAATAGTAAAAACCAAAGTAAGCAAAAAGCGAACTCGAAGTAGAACGACAGTAAAAAGGTGCGTTAAACTTTTAGCTGCCAGTGGCAGGGACAGATGGATAATGTACTATCTGATGCACCATTTCAATCCCGATTTTGATCGGTTGCATCTCAAGCCCTCGGAAAATGGTACCGAAGCCACTGGTGTAGACCTTTACAACTTAGGCTATGCCCAGAATGTGCTTGCCGGACAGAAACTGGCCGAGCTGATTCCCATTGAGGAGCCAGGGCCTGGTCAGGATCCCCGTTTTTGTTCTGACCAGCCAATCTTGCCCGTGGGTCTCAATACCTGTGTTGATCCTTCCAATCCCTTGGCGCTTCTTGCTACTGCCAGTGGTCATGTGTTCTATATGAACGACAAGATCGCTGTCAAAACGCTACTCAATGTCCCCCAGGATGTGGATTTCAAGACTGGCAATATCTTCTTTATTGGAGATGTGGCCGTCCACGGCAGCGTGAAGGCCGGCTTTTCCGTGCATGGCAACAATGTACGTGTAATGGGTGTTGTGGAGGGGGCGAATGTACGTGCGCATACGCATTTGCTTGTTGAGGGTGGTGTCTGGGGAGGCGTAGGTGAAAAAGGGTTGGTATACGCTGGCGGCAACCTGAAGTGCAGTTTTTTGGAAAAAGCCGAAGCCCGCGCCCGTGGCAATATGCTCGTCAATCAGAACTGTTTGTTCAGCACAGTATATGCGGGTGCCAGTATGGTCGTGCAGGGCAAGGTTTACGGCGGTGAAATCAATGCTTTGGGCAATGTCTTTGCCGGTACACAGCTTGGCAACCGTGCGGAAATTAGCACCGTTGTGCACCTTGGTTATGACCCCATAACAACGTTGCATATGAAGCGTTTGGAAGCAATCATTGCGGAACAGGCTCAGGTTATCAAGCATTTGACGGCAGTAGCCGGGCATCTTCCTGTGAATGCCAATGCCACAACCCTGCGCCTGCAATTTTTGAGAGAGAAGCAGCAGCAGCATCAGGAAGAGCGGGAACGCCTGATGAAGAAGATGACTGAAGCAGAAAAACAGATTTCCCGTTGTCGTCTGCTCTGTCAGGGAACGGTGTTTCCCGGTGTGGAGATAACCATTGGCAGAGTATATATGCGGGTTGAACGTCAGTACATCAAGTCCATGTTTTATCTGGGGGATAGGGAAATAGTCGTGGAGCCCATGCCCGCCACGGTGAAAATGGGATAGCTGCAGCGCAATGTTGCGAGATGTCACGGGGGATGTATGATTTTCAAGTATGTTGCGGACGAGGATAAAAAAATTATTCAGGATATGCTTGGCAACCCTAAAAAAATGTTTGATATGGCCAAGAAAAATCCAGAACTCTTTGAAGAATATGAAGACAAAATATACCAGTTGGCGCGGCAGGGCGAAGCCATGATGCAGCAGTATGCAGCCAAAAAATAATGTTTTGCATTTGTAGACGTTAGCTTTCTAAATCTATATACCTTCCTATTATTACCGTATAAAAGAGGTAGATCATGGCCACCCGCGTTGTCTCACTGAATGCGCTTTCTGCTGAGCTTGCCCCTCGTTTTCAGCATATCCATCATCCTGATTGTGACGACGCCACGGCGCATCTGTTTGTGCAGTTTGATGCTTTATGTCCCTACCTTACCACATCGGCCATTGCCTCCGTGCTTCGTAAGTCTGATATCCCCTGCCCCTTTGTGACAAATTGGACAGCCTGGGCAGTGAGAAAGATGCGGAGCGGTTTGCCAGACCTGTATGATGGCGATGAAGATGAAATGGATGCCATGGATGCGATGGATGCGCAAGAACGCCATATAATCAACAGCGGTCTTGATAAGAACTCAGATATTGTAAAATTACTTGTACAGAATATCGCTGCAGTAAGTCAGGACGATGAAGTAGACCTGGAAGAAATATATCTTTATATATATTATGGAACAGATATCAATATCTATGGTCCAGAACAAATTGAAGATATTGAAGATGTCTGTGATGTTATATCAACAACATTTTCTGATATAAAAATAGATCCAGACTGGCTGTATTCTTTGAGTGAATCCCGCAATGCGCTAATATTACGTACATTTGCCATAGATATGCTGCAATGTAAGATATGGCATTCTGCAAAAGAAATACTACATGGTCCATTGCCAAAAAGAAAAATATACATGTATTCCATTGTTCGCTTGCTGGCAGGACAAAGTATAGATTATGCTGAAAGTCTGCCCATGGGGCAGCCATGCTGGATGGAATACGATGCCTTATGCAGGAGAACTATGCAACGGCAAATGAAAAATTTGCAGAAGCACAGAAACTGTTGTGTGAGGAAATGGAGGATGAATTTGCACAATTTGAGGGCATTGAGGGCATGTTCTGCATTATGGCCAGCCTTGCCACAGTCACACGCATGGATGAATTGAAATCTGAATGTATAGAATTATCGGAGTCTTCGGAGCAATTCCTGGGTGATGAATACGGCTATCACGCTCTGCTGCATTCCCATGCTCTTCTGACAGCCTCGGCAAAGCGGAAGGACAAGGTACAGCAACCTAAGCTGCTGCGCGATCATGTGGACGTTTCTCAGCACCTTGTAGCTGCCATGTTGTATTACCATTCCTGTTCCGTGACCAAGCGGCAGGACTGGCAGAAGGATTGTGCTGTCTTGCGGGATGCGTTGTCGCCCATTCTCCCCGTGGCAGCGGCCATCCTCGAAGATGCGTTGCAGCGTGGTGGCAAAAAAGCCAGTGGAGAGGTATGTCCCCATCCTGACTGGCGTGTTTTCACGGGTGCTGCTCCCCTTGGCAACAAAGCGCCGCTGGAAGCCCTGGAGGCCCTCTGTGTCAGGAAAAAGGACAATGATGACAGACCGCAGCGCCTTGTGTGGATTCTGGACGCGCATCGCGCCACTGTATACCCAAAGGTGCAACGCCGCAGCAATAACGAAAAATGGACGTCAGGCCAGCGTTTTGCCATAGAGAGTCTGGTTTCCGAAGGAGATATGCTGGATTGGCTCAGCCCGCAGGACGTACTGCTGGCGCAGGCATACTCGCGCAAAGACGACTCTGGAGCGTGGCATCTCAATCCCGGGACGGCATTTTCCCTTCTGGCTGGGCATCCCCTGATTTTTGATGCAAAGACAGGGCAGCATGTCACTCTGCAGAAGCATACAGCAGAACTGGTCATTACAAAGACGGATGCAGGGTGCCATCTGGCGCTTTCCGTGACGCCGCATCCCGAGGAAAGTACCATTGCTCTCTGGCAAACGGGCAATGAAGCCTGGGCCGTGGCCTTACTGTCTTCCGTACTTCAGGACGTGTTCAAGATTCTGGGAGAGAAGGGGCAGGATATACCAGGTAAGGATATGCCGCGTGTCATGGACTTTGCGCGCAACTGCCGTGTGCCAGTGCGGCTTGACCCCAAGCTGGGCAAGTTGCAGGGCTAGCATGTTTCATCTGCCTGCCGTGCCTTGTATGTTCCCTATCTGTTATGCTTGTGCCAGAGCACCAGAAATACAGAACCCACGGTCAGGCATGATGCCCAGATCATGCGGCTGTTGATGGCCTCTCCACCCAGCTGCCAGCCGAGCAGAATGCCGATGATGGGCACCACGTATTCATAAGAAACAGCCGTGGCTATGGAAGCGTGGGACAACAGCCAAAAATAGCTGTTGTATGCTAGGATGGCACCTCCTATGACCATCCAGCTGAACGCCACCACCACAGACAGACGCAGAGCTTCCCAGTGTATCATGCTGCTTTCGCCACACACAAGGCCCAGCAGCAGGCACTCCAAGCCGCCGGCCAGGAGCAGTAATGCACAGGACTGCTGCGGCAAAAGAGCGGTGACAAAAGGCTTGTGCCGCATAAGCAGAGAACCACCCACCCAGGCGAAGGTGCCGGCCAGAACCCAGCAGACACCAATGGGGTCGGCGCGCAGGCCGCCCCCTGTGTGGGCAGTGCCAAGCAGTATCAGGCCAGTAAGCCCACCCGCGAGGCCCAGCCACTGGGGTGGTGAGGGGCGTTCTTCTCCGGCAAAAAGCCAGGCGGCTACCAGCATACTGATGGGCGTGCTACCGGAAACCAAAGCTGCCACGCCGCTGTCAATATATTCCTGCCCCATGGTAAGAAAACCGCTGGCCATGAGCACCATGAGCAGGCCAAAAACAAAGGCGTGCCGTATGTCTGCGCTTGTGGGGCGCTGCCAGTGCCCCGTCAGTGCTATATACAGGCAGAATAGCAGGCCACCAAGGCCCATGCGCATGCCGCAGGTCATGAATGGCCCAAGGACTTCCAGGGTCAGTTTGAGGCCCAGGTAGGT
>CAJOMG010000044.1 GCA_905235595.1 uncultured Desulfovibrio sp.
TCATGGCAGGCATAAGTCATGCCGGATACAAGGACGCACCTGGTAACGTTTTCAAATTTTTTCTTGACTCACGGGGCGGGACTATACAAGCAGTATATTTTTTTAGTCCGTTAGCTGGACATCAATGATTCCGTTGTACATGTTTTTTTGTTATTTAGTCATAATTGTCAAAAAATACATATAGTTTCTGCTATGGATACATGTACCACTCTACAGATAACACGTTATTGCTTTGAAAAGGATTGGTAAATTATGATTAATTTTCGTTTATTACGAGTTTTTCACACGGTTGCACATACGCATAGTGTCGTTCAGGCAGCGGAAAGACTTTTTATTTCGCAGCCAGCTGTGAGCAGTACATTAAAAAAACTGCAGCAAGAGCTCGGAATAGAGCTTTTCAAACGATCGGGAAGAAACTTGATTCTCACTCATGATGGGGAATCGGTTCTCCAGATCACGGATCAGATATTCCTCCTGGAAAAAAAGATAGAAAAAATATCTGAATCTGCAGGCCAGACTGTCGCTTTACGGCTGGGGATGGTTGCGCTCTATGAACGAACAGTCGTCGCTGATATCGTGGAAAGGCTGCAAAAGATAGCTCCAGGTGTAAATATCTCCATTCATTCGGGGAATACACGAAGCTTATTGGAAGAAATCACCAATGGAAATATCGATATCGCATTGGCCGGAGAAGGCCAACGCTCAACGGACGTGCGCCGTCTTTTTTATCGGCGCCATGAGATTTATCTGATCGTGCCGCAGGGACATCGCCTGTTTTATCAGAAACAGTTTTCTCCTCATGATATAGATGGAGAAAATTTTGTCCTCAAAGAGAAAGGCTCCTCTGTTCGCACCCAAGTTAACAGTTTTATGAAAAAATTTGGAATAGCAGGGAATGTTATTTCGGAGCTGTCAAATTTTGATTCCATGCTGAATATCATGCTGGAACATAGCTGTATCAGTTTTTTCCCCGATGCTGTCATCAATGAAATTCTCGGAAATCGCAATGACTTTGCCACACTCTCCACTTCCTGTGACAGCATCGGCTTTTCCACATACGTCTATTTACAGCCACTTTCCTCCTACCCCCCAAATCTGCGCGACATTATCGACAGGATTTCAGAAGCCGTGATCCAGGAGGCACCTGTCTGAGCATCAGGGACGCTGGAGCAAGCTGACCATCACAGCGACGTTAGCTCCGACAAGGGTATTGTTGCCCATCCCGATAAAGCCCATCATTTCCACGTGCGCTGGAACGGAAGAAGAGCCGGCAAAGATGGCGGAGCAGTGCATTCTCCCCATTGAGTCCGTAAGCCCGTAGGAAGAAGGGCCTCCCCACATGTTGTCAGGATGTAGGGTATTGCCAACGGCACCGCCTGAGGCCACGGAAAAATAAGGATGGCCCGTATCCTGGCATCGGCGATAATAAATGCCGGCGACAGGATGCTGAAAGCGTACGGGATTGGTTGAGTTGCCGGTAATGGAAACGTCAACCTGCTCGCGCTCCATGATAGCCACGCCTTCATTGACTTCGTCGGCGCCATAGCAGCGAATGTCCCCGCTGATTCCCTCGGAAAACCGCTTTTCCCATTCAACGGTCAGTGCCCCGGTTTCAAAGTCATAGGACGTATGCATGTATGTGAACCCGTTGACGCGGGAAATCATGTAGGCCGCTTCTTTGCCCAGGCCATTGAGAATGACTTGTAGGGGTGCTTTGCGGGCCTTATTGGCATTGGCGGCAATTTTTAAGGCACCGGAGGCCGCTGCGAAGGATTCGTGCCCGGCAAGAAAGCAGAAGCAATGCGTTTTTTCGTTCAGCAGTCGGCTGGCCAGGGCAGCGTGGCCAATGCCGACTTTTCTTTTGTCCGCAATGGATCCGGGAATGCAAAATGCTTGCAGCCCCTCTCCGATTGCGGCTTCAATATGCTGAATATCGCGCGCGTTGGATGTGCAGGCAATACCTGCGCCCAGGGTTACCGCCCATACGGCATTCTCGAAGGCAGCGGATTGCGTTCCGCGCACGATTGCCTTGACGTCAATGCCTGCGTCAAGACATGCCTGCCTTGCCTCCTCCAACCTGGACATCCCGTATTTCTTCAGGCAGGCTTCAATTTGCGGCATACGCCGCTCATATCCTTCAAAATGAGTCATCTCAGTCCTTCCTTGGGTCGATAAACGTTATGCCTTCGGAAAAGCGGCCAACCTGCTCCAGGGATTGGGCCTGGGCCTGTTCCGGATCTGTGCCCGATTTGAGGAGGGAAAGCATTTTCCCCACATTGAGCAGTTCATACCCGATAATTTCGTCGTTCTCATCCAGCGCCATGCGCATCACATAGCCTTCATTCAGATGCAGGTAGCGGGGTCCTTTGTCGTTGCTGCCATATACAGCCCCCACCTGACTGCATACATTGGCTCCGAGTTCTTCATACAGACTGCCAACAGGCAGTCCGTCCCGTGAAAACGCTGTCTGGGAACGCCCGTACAGGAAATGCAACATGGCCTCGCGCATGGCGCCGTTTATGGAGTCGCAGACGAGATCCGTATTGATGGCTTCTATGAGGGTCCTTCCCGTGAGAATTTCTCCCGCCATGGCAGCGGATTGCGCCATTCCGGAGCAGCCGATTGTTTCAACAAGACATTCCTCAATGATACCTTTCTTCACATTGAGGCTGAGCTTGCATGCCCCCTGCATGGTAGGGCATGTGCCGACGCCATGTGACACCCCGGAAATAACGGATGCATCAGTGGCATGGACGTATTCCCCCTCACAGGGAATAGGTGCGCAAGCCTGGCGCAAACCTCTTCGTATCAGGTACATGGATTTGAGTTTTTCCGTTTTACACATATGCACTCCTTCGTAGTCCGTGCGTAGTGCAGCAGAGTATCCTGGAAGGAAAGTCGGGATCCTGGATACCCGTAAGGATTCAGGTCCCGGCTTTTTTTACACTTCTTTTACCAGTTGTGCCGGCAGAGATACCGGTATGCGAGCGCGGCGGCTGCGGATCTGCGGGCAGATCGGGCCGGATACCTTCTGCCCCCGGGAAGCGCATGGGGCGTGCCACATCACAACGCGTGGCCGACGCGGTACGGTTCGCCGGCAAGGCGTTCTTCTTCAGGAGAGACGCCCACAAGCAGGCCGGGTGAAGCAGGATTATTTGACCGTCTTCATCTTTTCAAACGTTGCCATCTGCGCGTCAAAACCGGCGCGGAACTCCTTTCCGGAAGTCCATGTCGGCGCAAAGCCGAAGCGCTTGCCGAATTCGACGAACTCCTTGCTCTCGGTGGCCTTCTTGACGATCTCCGCCAGCTTTTCAACGATGTCGTCCGGGGTGCCTGCCGGAACAAGTACGCCGCGGGTAATGCCCATCTCTACCGGATAACCGAGTTCTTTCAGGGTCTTCATGGAACGGAGGGGTTCATAGCTGCATGCCTTCAGCGTGCCGCCCGTACCAATCACCTTGAGTACGCCCGATTTTACCTCAGGAAGAAGAACAGGCGCATGGATGACACCGGCGTCGCACTGATTGCCCAGCAGGGCCTTGGTCATGTCTTTGCCGCCCTGGTAGGGCACGATGCGGAAGGGTGCCCTGGTGTATGCCTGGAGCATTGCGCACAGTACCATCTGTGCTCCAGAAGGCGTGGTTGAGCCAAGGATGAGCTTGTTGGGATTCGCCTTGGCCTTTTCAATGAAATCGTTGAAGTCTGTAATGCCGCGCTGGGCCGGAGAAAGAATCCACGTCGGGCTGTAATAGACGCCGCCGATATATTTGAAACTGTCCAGGGTATACGAGGTCTTCATCACGGTGAGCGCGCCAAGAATATCGGTGTCGCCGTTAAAGAGCAGCGTGTAGCCGTCGGGTGCCGCATCCGCCACTTTTTTGTTGCCGGTAGAGCCGCCCGCCCCTGTGACATTGTCCACCACAACGGCAACAGTCGTCTCCTTGCTCATAGCTTCAGCCAGAGCGCGTGCCACGACGTCGGTGCCGCCACCGGCAGCCCACGGCACAACCATGTGGATTGGTTTTTCCGGCCAGACTGCCTGGGCATTTCCAGAGGTAAAGAGCAAAAGGACAAGAGACAAGACTGAGACGAACGATTTGAGCATAGAGACCTCCTAGGCTTTGGTAAACGCTTTGATGAAATTGGAAACCAGCATGAAGACGATTATCGCCAGCATACCGGCACGCCACCACGAATTGACAAACACCATCCAGTCTCCTGAATTTGTCACCAGAGCCATGCGGGCATTGTTTTCGATTACGGGGCCAAGAATGATGCCGAGGACTATGGGAACAACGGAAATGCCGCAGTATTCGAAGACATACCCGATCACTCCGAAGGCCAAAGCCACATAGACGGGATACATGCTGTTGGAGCAGGAAAAAGCTCCCAGAATGGCAAGCACCAGAATAAAGGGGAAGAGCCATGCCCTGTCCTGTTTGAGTACATGGATGAACAGGGGGCAGGAAACCCAGGCGATGAAAAACATGAAGATCGTGCTAATGAGCAGTCCGGCGAGCAGGGCGTATACCAGGGCTGGCTGATCCCGCATGAGCGTGACCCCGGGATCAACGCCATAGAGAATCAGAGCACCCAGCATAATTGCCGTGGATCCGTCCCCGGGAATGCCCAGTGTGAGCATGGGAACCATCGTACCGCCGTTGTTGGCGTTGTTGCAACTCTCCGGTGTAAGGATGCCTTCTGGAGCTCCCCTGCCAAACCGATCGGGATCGCTGTCTCTGTTTTTCACCGTGGCGTAGGCAACCCATGTGGAACCTTCGGCGCCGACACCCGGAATAGCTCCGATCAGCGTTCCAAACACGGCGCCTGTGGTCATGCATTTCCAGTATTTCACGACTTCTCTGAGCTTGGGCATGGAAAGGCTGACTTTTCGGCTCGCAATCTCGGACACCGACCCGATTTCCCTGATATCCGAGAGAACGACAGCTATGCCGAAAAAGCCGACGAGCGCGGCGGCGAAAGGAATGCCATTGGAAAATTCCTGGAACCCGAACACAAAACGGGCCGCACCGTCATTGGCGTCCTGTCCGATGGTGCCTATAAGAAGTCCGACAAAAACCCCGATCAACCCGCGGATCATGTTCCCGCGCACGAAGGCGGAGACCATGACAAGACCGAGCATGCCGATGATCGCCAGATCTTCGGGTTTTGATTTCACGGCCACCTGCCCGAGAAGGGGAACGAAAATGACGGCGATGCCCCACCCGAAAACGCCCCCCCATGTGGACCCCATAATGGCGTAGCCTATGGCTTTTCCCGCTTCGCCGCGCTGCGCCATGGGATAGCCGTCAAGCGCTGTGCAGGCACCTGCCGGTGTTCCCGGTGTGCGGAGGAGCACTGCAGGATAGGAACCTCCGCATTTCGTGCCGCAGTAGACGCCCATCATCAGCAGAAGCGCGGCGATTGCCGGGAGCTTGAGGTGATAGGTGATGGGCAGCAGAATCACAATGGCCATGGGCGAACTGAATCCGGGAAGTGCGCCCACAATGAGCCCGAGGAACGTTCCGAGAACCATCATCAGCAAGTTCATCGGATCCATACAGGCAATCTGGAAGCCACTCAGAACATGAGTCAGGGTTTCAAGCATGGAACGGGCTCCTTTCCATCAGATGGCTAGATGGGAAAGGCGAATGAAAACGAACCACAAAAGTCCGGCGCCAGCAGCTGCAATAACGGCGTTTCTGAGAAGGGATTTCTGTCCGTACAGACGGAACATGGCAAAAAGGAACACGGTCGTTGCCGGAACAAACGGGACGTACGGAAGCGACAGCGTGTAGACCAGCGTGAAAATGCCGGTCAGAACTGTAAGGAGGGCGATCTGACGTCGTTTTTCAGGCTGGCCGGCGTGCGTGCCTTCCCGCAGGCCGCTTTTCGAAATCAGGAGAATATTGAGCACGCCAAGAATGATGAGCGCACCTGCGTAGATGCGCGGAAATGTTCCGTAATCAAGCCCTCCGCCCAAAGCTCTCTCCTGCGAAAGCAGGAAGGGCGACGCGCTGTCCTCCGCAAGACCGACGGTACACATTGCTGCAGCCCCGATGGCTATGAGGACGAGACTGACGAGCAGTTCAAGCTGTTTTTTCGTCAGGGGCATCTGTTGACCCCCCAGGACAACTTAATTTTGATTTTCTTCAACATCCGTCACAACGCAGACGCCGGAACCGCCAAAGAAGGGGTTACAGCCTTCCACTTCAACAATACGGTCCGCACCTGACAGGGATGCTCCGGGCATACGGAAATTGCGGACATCTACAGGCTCAATGGCTGTTTCAGTTGGTTTGGAAAGCTGCGGGATCCATTCATAGGGAATGCGGTAGGCGCGGTACACCTGGTTGATATGCACGATTTTGCCCCAGTACGGGCTTATGTATTCCCATACCAGTTCATGATTCCGGGTAACTTCCATGAGCATGCCTGAGGCGCCTTCCGTGATCAGCGTGTTTCCGTTGGGAAGACGCTGGGCACTGCTCACGAAGGGACTGTAGAACCGGTTGTAGTCGACGGGAAATACTTTGCCCATTTCTTTGGGAGTGAACTGCCATTCTATTTTCATGGTGACAGGATCAGCACGCGTGAGTAGTCGCGTGTCGCATACTTTTCTCCCGTGACACTGGCCGGATTTGGACTTCCGTAACCTGCCCAGCCACCGTTGTCGAAGACGATGATGTTGCCCTCGCCCTCAAGTCCGCACGGAATCATGTGGGCATGATGCTGCCCTATAATCCAACCTATGGCCTGGAGCTCCGGTGTGTCATAGTACGGACCCATTTTCCATACGATTTTTCCCGTATCCTTGCTGATGATCATTGTCGAGTTCAAATCACGGCAGCAGATGATGATGTTATCCGGATGGAACCGCTTGTCTCCGGCGTCAAACCACTTGTTGGGACCGAGCAAAGACATGCTGTTGGTATGCGCCCAGTCGGCCAGACCGCCCCGAGCGGGACGAAGATTCGGATGACGGTAAAGCGTATTCTTGGAATCTTCACGGAATCCGATTTCGTCAAAATGCTCGCTGAGCACCCATTCCCAAAGCAGATTGCCTTCCCAGTCTATTTCATAAACCGTATCATCAAGCAGCAGGCGGTTTGTGATGGTATCGTTATGAACATCCTTATGGCCGAGGATCATGGTGTTTCCGCCAGTTGTCCGCGGCTCCATACCCGGGACATAGTAACCGACGGGGTTGCCTTCACGCTGAAAGTCATGATGCTGGCGTGCCATCCAGCGAGGCGTTTCGCCCGGATCTTCAATGTACTCGTACCGGTCGAATCTCCATTCAACAGTTCCATCCCAATCCACCTGCACGAGATCAAATTTATCCTGTGTGGAAAATTTCGTACTTCTTTCTCCTGTCTGCGCGAGCAATTTTCCACCGGGAAGCATTTTCGGGGGGAACCCGTGCAGGCCTTTAAAGTACTGCACTTCATGTCCGTTCATATCCATTACGATGACCCCGTGCTCTTTTGCTTCATACACTGTGAAACCATTAAAACAACGGGAAGGATCGTACATTGTTGTCCCTGTGGGATAAACTGAAGGATAGGCCATGGTTTTCTTCTTTTGTTAATGGTTAACGGCAATATCTATGTATAAACAAATAATTAAATCAATAGAAATACAATACTATTATGTATTTTCTAAAAATATTACTTTTAAATAGTGTGTTAATTTTTAAGTAGTATACTATTTATATGCATATTCAGTATACTACATATAATTATATAAATGTTATTTTTCTATTTCAGCGTTTGGTATCCATCTGCGTACTGCTGTCCTAAGAGGAAGCAGATTAATTTTTATATCTGAGCTACAGCGTATCAAACATTCCGGACGAATGTTACCTAATGCACTTCGTGCTACCTCTGCTGATTTTTCCAACAATGCTGCAAGATCCGAAAGCGGTATGTTTTCTTCTGCATACCATGTTGTGTCGATGCGGAGAATCAATTTTCCACCCTGATATTCAGCCACTTTTTTCAAAGTATTCAGGCGCGGATCGTCCACTCCGGGGATACCCATATGATTTCCCCATAAACAAAAAATAATACGATCTGCAAGATTTTCTTCGATAATAGCATGCAATAGAGACGCATTTTTGCCTGATGATTCTATTTCCGTCTGCAGGCCGCCGTCTTTCATACGGCGCATGACAAGAAGAAATTTCTTTTCCAGTTCGGGCGGACAGCTATCAGGAAAAAGTCCTCCACTCCAACCATGCCCAAGGTTGTTCGGGAATATGCATGAAAGAAGACCGTCACCATCCATAAAACGGGCAAGAGAGGGGCCTACATCCTGCGAGATAGTTTCTCCGTCCGTAACAATCGGAAAAAATATCCCTTCCGTGTCACGCCGGATTTCGAGTCTGTGCACACGGTAGAAGGAACGGAAGGCGGCACTTCCCTCTTCTGTTTTTACATCATGTTCCGTAAAAGGAATCTCTGAATCGTCAAGAAATTGCTTGACGATTCGACAGCGGATGCATCCCGTTGATGAAAAAACTGTTACCATGGAATCCTCGAAGCTCAATTGACACTGGATACTATTCCTTTCTAACGGTGAGTTGATCGCATTGTCATATTGTTTTTTGCAGCCAAATATATAAATTTTAGTTATATATTGGCCACACCCCCCCATCCACCCGGACATTCAGATGTCTGTGCTCCTCAGGCGTTCCGGCGGATTCCTCGAAAAACGACGCGTCGCGCCCGTATTGCGCCCTGCGGAGAATGCGTGCCCCCCGCTTCGCCCCGTATAGCAAAAAGAACAACGATGCCCTTCACAACGCCTCAAAATTCATAAGATATTCCTGCATGAGCAGGAGGATGTATGCGCAAATTCCCCCATACAAGTGCGCCCGTGCCGGGGAAGCACGGGCGCATCTTTCAATACCGCCAAAACGCCCTTGTTCACTCATCACAAGTCTGCAAACAGCAACGAATTCAGTTGTGCAGACGCATAGAGGGAACTGTATTCTCCAAAAGTGGGCGTGGTTGTAACCATGCTGCTGAAATCCGAACTGATCTCAGAACTCTTGCCTGCGCTACTTGTTGTAGTAAGGGATGCATTTGCAGGTTCATAGTCAATGAGGGCATAGCTGTTCCAAGTGGAATCCTCACCGTTCCGAGCTGTCCACTCAGCCATGGTGGGGAAACTGCTGGCAAGCGACTGGAGATCAAGATCAGCGAACTTGGCATCTTTCTGGCCCGTCGCCATGACGGCAAAGTTGTCCAGTGCAGCACGGCCGATGTGGAAACCGTCGGTATGGGCATAAATTGTTTCTTCGTCCGTCAGGCTTGCTGTAGTCTTCTGCTCACCTTCGGCACTGACAAAACCAATGCCTGTGGCCTTGCCACTCTCTTCGTCAAACACGGGTAGCACTTTGCCGGGCACGTCTGGCACAAAGGGTTCTGGCTTGGTAAAATCTTCGCGAGCGCCATATGTGCCTCCGACCATAGGTCGTACCCCGGACTGCCGTTCTGCCTGCAGCTGCCGCTGGGCAGCGGAAAGATCTGGAATTTCTGTATCTGTCTTCAGGTAGTCCTGCCAGTTTTCATATTGATAGAGTGCAGCCGACGCCGTCTTGAAATCACACCCCGTCATTACCATAAACTGCGCAATACAGGGTTTTTCCGTCGTGGCAGGTGTCTGATCCGCAGTGCTTGCTGCCGTTTCAGTTTCTGTGGTAGCAGTTGCTGACTGCCCCGTTTCCAGGGCGGAAGCCAAAATATCTCCAAAACCACTGGCAGTGTCTTTTGTGCTAGTTGTCAGTGTGCTATTCGTTGTCTGGTCAATAGACTGGAGGGTAAGGTCGGTTTCAATAGGCATATTCTGCCTCCTTGTATATTCACCTCCTCATCTTGCACGTTATGTGCCATATGCTTTTCCTATTCTTCCCGTTGACAATACGCACCATGCGGACAAGGATGACGGACGCACCAATACAGCAGGACAGCAGCTACGCCAACAGAAAAGCGGAAACCGGCTCGCCCTGAACCGAGGACAGCATGCAAATTCTTCTTCTGGCATTTCTGTGCATGACCTTGTTTGCCAGCAACTCCATTTTTTGCCGCATAGCCATTGCCCAATATGATATGGACCCTCTGGAGTATACCTTCATTCGCGGGGTCTCTGCCTCCCTTGTGCTGTGCGTCATCAGCTGGTGGCACACAAGAAAGAAGCTGCACAACCATATATCATGGTGGCGCCAAGCATGGAGGCAGGCGTCGTGGCCCTCAGCCTTGGCTCTCTTTGCCTATATGCTGTTTTTTTCTCTGGCCTATGTGAGCATGCCCGCAGCGGCAGGCACGCTGATCATCAACGCCACAGTACAGTGTACCATGCTGGGTTGGGGCATTGCCCGTGGTACCAGGCTCACCCCAGGTCAGACCATCGGACTTACCATCGTTATGGTCGGACTCATGGCTCTCACCCTGCCAAAGGTGGACACAAGGCCACCCCTAGACGCCACACTACTGGAAGTCGGCGTGGGCATTGCCTGGGGAGTGTACAGCATTCTGGGACGCGAGGTACAGGATGCCGTACTGGCCACTGCAGGCAATTTCTTCCGTTGCGTGCCACTGCTCATCATGACAGGCGGTATTGCGGCATTACATGCAGCAGCACATCCCTTTGCCCTGCTGCATGCCTGTTTGGCAGGCACACTTGCTACAGGATGTGGTTATATCATCTGGTATCTTGTGGTGGCACGCATGTCCCTCGTCAGCGGTTCCATTATCCAGCTCAGCGTACCAGTAATCACCGCGATTCTAGGGGCAATCTTTCTCAACGAGGCCATTTCCCTCCACCTCATCCTGTGTTCCATAGGCATTCTGGGCGGCATAGGCCTGGTGACAATGGCACGCCCACATGACGATAGGTGATGCGACAAGCGCACATAGGCATGAGCACCTGCCATCGCAGCGGTAGGCGGGGATCAACCGGTATAGATAGTAAAATCGTTACGACCACGCGCCTTGGTAGTATACAGGGCACTGTCTGCATTCTTATAGAGTGTCTTATAATCGTCACCATTAAGCGGATACAGGGCAATCCCCACACTCACGGTAACCGTCAGCATGCTGCCGTCTGCAAGCTGGTAACTGGTTTTAACGGCCTTCAGGATGGTACGTGCCTTATCGGCAATAATTTCTCTCTGATTCAAACTGGGCGCATAGATCACAAATTCATCTCCGCCCAGTCGGGCAACAATATCTGACTCGCGAAAAATATTTTTCAGCGTGCTCGCTGTGCTCTTGAGCAGCGCATCCCCTGTGGGATGTCCTAGATTATCATTTACTTCCTTGAAATAATCCAGATCCAGCAAGAACAGCGTACCGCCCTCGGTACTGTTGGAAAACACCTGTTCCAGCATGGTTTCAAAACCAGCCCGATTAGCAATACCAGTAAGCCCGTCTGTAGCAGCTCTTCGTTCAAAATGTGCGAGCCCCGACCCCACCAGAAACTGCGTAGCAGCCAGAAGCAGTCCAAACACGGCAATAATGGCCAAAACATTCACAATCATGACGCCAGAAAATGACTTTTCCCCGTCCGTTGTCTCACCCTTTATGACGAGAAACCAGCCTATCTCATCCAGATAACGCGTAATCAGGTACCCGCCATGTTCATCCTGAACATAATTGAATTCCCTGTTTTGCCGGTACGAGGCTGGCAGCTGTTCCAAATGCTGTCCGCTTCTGGAAGACAGCATGACTTGTTCGTCCCAGTCCACAAAAAAAATCTTTACGTTATACTGTTGTTCAAAATCACGAATGATGTACAAAATGGTATCAAGCGGCACCCCAACACCCACAACGCCCAAGACCTTGCCATCACTATCCTTAATACGGCTGAAACAGAAGAAGGTGTTCTGCCTTGTATAGAGCGAATCCATCAACACAGCCGACATGCGGGATTTGCCACTGGAGATAAACTGCTCATACCGCTCGTTCTCTTCACGGTTCAGAGAATTAAGCATGTGTATGGTACCGTCTATACCATAGAATCGCCGCGTTTTGCTGGAGATAATAAAGGCCGTGCTGTAATCAATGCTGCTACGTAGTTCAGAAAGATATGCACCCAGTCGCTCAGACATGTAGTCTTCAGGATACTGCTCGTCCACACTGAGAATGCTTTTCAAAAAGCTGTCATAGGATATGGTACGCCCAACAATGGAAGGCCTGCTTATGACATTGCGCAAAGCATCATAAATGCTAGAAGACAAAAGGCTCGTCAACGATTGAGCGTTGCTCGATATGAGCGTATTGAGAGAGCGAACCGAAAAGAGCGTAATGACCAGAAAGCACACAATGATGAGCATCACCGTCAACTGTAGGATGCTAATTTTTATGCTTCTGTGTTTCACGATATGGCCTTTGCAGTATTTCCTACAGCGTCATTGCCCTGATTTCAAGCATAAAGCCGACTAGTTCTGATCAGTAAATACTGTCCTTTTACCCCTACCACAAGTTATAGTGCCTATCAATTTTTCAGGCTGTGGATAGGCGCGGGAATGCGCCCGCCAAGGCCGATGAAATCCGATGATTCTCCCTTGGGCACGGGAATGACGGCTGTCTTGCCCAGCAGCCCGCCAAAGGAGACCTCGTCTCCCACGATCCTGCCGGGCGCGGGAATGAGGCGCACGGCCGTAGTTTTGTGGTTGATCATGCCAATGGCCATTTCATCAGCTATAATGCCGGCGATAGTCGTGGCAGGCGTATCCCCTGGTATGGCGATCATATCCAGCCCCACGGAACACACGCTGGTAAGGGCCTCCAGCTTTTCCAGACTCAGCAGCCCGGCAGTGGCTGCAGCTTCTATGCTGGAATCTTCCGACACGGGAATAAAGGCACCGGAAAGTCCGCCTACAGAAGAAGATGCGAAGGAACCGCCTTTTTTTACAGCGTCATTGAGCATGGCCAGAACAGCCGTACTACCGGGTGCACCAATGCCTGAAAGCCCCAGCGTCTGGAATATTTCGCCCACAGAATCACCCACGGCCGGCGTGGGAGCCAATGACAGGTCGCACACACCAAAGGGAATACCCAGACGGGCAGCAACCTCGGAACCGATCATCTCACCCACACGCGTGACTTTGTAGGCCGTGCGTTTAATTACCTCGGCCATGTCCAACAATGTCATACACGCACCGTCAGCATTGACGCCGGCCTCACGGGCGCGATCCAGAGCTTTTTTGACCACTCCCGGGCCGGAAACCCCCACGTTGATAACCACATCAGGCTCACCCACGCCAAGATAAGCTCCGGCCATAAAGGGCACATCTTGCGGAATATTAGCAAAAACCACTAACTTAGCGCAGCCTATGCCGCCCTGGTCTGCTGTTGCTTCGGCCACCTTGCGTATCTGCCTGCCCATGAGTGCCACGGCATCCATGTTAATGCCACTGCGGGAAGATGCCACATTGATGGAAGAACAGACGCGGTCTGTCTCGGCCAGAGCCTGGGGCAAAGACTCTATGAGAGCACGGTCACCGTTGGCAAAACCTTTTTCCACAAGAGCGGAAAAGCCTCCCAGAAAATCAACTCCGGCCTCCTTGGCAGCCTCATCCAAGGCCCGGCATATGGTCACCATGCCATCCGGTCCAAAGGGTGCGCCCACGACAGCCACTGGGCTGACACTGATGCGTTTGTTGACCACGGGTATGCCATACTTGTCGCCCACTTCATTGCATACAGCCACCAGATGCGAAGCATAACGTTTAAGTTTGGCTTTCACATTGGCCGTAAACAGATCGAGGTCGTGACTCACACAGTCAAAAAGGCTGACCCCCAGAGTGACGGTACGCACATCCAAATGTTCGTTCCGGAGCATATTCAGCGTGCTGATGACTTCGCGTTCTGAAAGCATGGAGGATACCCCGCTAAAAAGAATTGACTCTGTGGACGGCTTCAAAAATATCCCGATGCTGTACGCTCACCCGCAGTTCATGAATTTGACCTTCGCATGCAAGCTCTCGTCGCAGACGCCCCAAATCAACACGATCAGGCACCATTACTTCAAATACAAAGAGCGCATGATTGGCTCCGCCCTCGCCCAAAATGGCTTTGAGGCTCTCAATGTTTACTCCGTGCCTTGCAAAAACACGGCTCATGGCAGCAATGAGTCCTGGCTTGTCCGGTCCATCGGCAGTGACTACAAAGGGTTCACAGTGTAGATTTTCCCCCCATTGTCCCTGAATAGCAGGCCGTACCAGAACGGAAAGATCCACTCTGGCTTGGGCCAGCCCCGCACGGAGCTTTGTACGCAGGCTTTCTGCATCCGCTGCAGGGGCGACCACCACAAAAATAGCAGCAAATTCGCCAGAAAGTATAGTCTGGGTCACTTCTTGGATATTGCAACCGCTTTCCTCAAGAATATGACCAATAGTGGCCACCACGCCGGGACAATCACGCCCCAGAAAGGAGGCTGTATATTTTTGCATGATGATATCCTCGCTGCCCCCAAAGTACCGGGCAGTGTTGTTTGGCGTTGGCAATATATCCATAGTGAAGGAAAATGTTAAGAGGTACATATACATTGCCTTGAGAAATCACGCCGCTGCACTGTTGCGCTGCTTGACGCCCGTGCGCCTATAGCATAGTGATTAAACTTCTATCGATTCAGGGAGCCCCAGGAGTGCATAACGTGGAAAATCGGGATAAAAAAAATACCAGGCCTGTTGTCAAGCTGGGCACCAAGTCGCCCCATGCAGCGTACTTTATGCCTATGCTCGAAAGTTTCGCCGCACGTGAAGGCCTGAACGATGTCATCAAGAACCGCGTTGTCAAATCCTGTGATCTGCTAGATGCGGGTGTACCGCTTTTTCCCAATGATTTTCGCAAACAGCACGACATCTCTTGGGTATTAGATCAGTTTGGTGAGCTTGAAGGCGAGGCACTGGACAGACAGGATGATGTCTTTGCTATTGCCGGACGTATCATCTCATTGCGTTCCTTTGGCAAGGTGGCCTTTTTCCATATTATGGATCACACGGGCCGCATACAGTGCTATGCCTCACGCGAACACATGGAAGACATCAACTATGCCATGGTCAAAAAGTTGGATGTGGGCGACATTGTTGGTGTTTCCGGACATCTGTTCCGCACCAAGACCAATGAATTGACCATTGCCTGCCGTCATGTCAAGCTCATTACGCGCTCCATGCGTCCCCTGCCAGAAAAGTATCACGGCCTTACGGATATGGAAACGCGCTATCGCCAGCGCTATGTGGATCTTATTGTCACGCCGCGTGCCCGCGAGATTTTCTTCAAGCGCAGTCTCATTGTACGCGAATTCCGCCGTTTTATGGAAGGCCACGGTTTCATGGAGGTAGAGACCCCTATAATGCAACCCTTGGCGGGCGGAGCAGCGGCCAAACCCTTCAAGACGCATCACAACGCACTTGATCTGCCTCTCTATCTGCGCATCGCGCCAGAACTCTATCTCAAACGCCTGCTGGTGGGAGGCTTTGAAAAGGTATTCGAACTAAATCGCAGCTTCCGCAATGAAGGTATTGATACGCGTCACAACCCGGAATTCACCATGTGCGAATTCTACTGGGCGTATGCAACCTTTGAAGACCTTATGAACTTCACGGAACAGCTCTTCGCCCATCTGGCAATGACGGTCTGTGGGTCCACTGTTGTGCCCTATCAAGGTGACATGATCGACCTCACTCCAGGGCACTGGAAGCGTCTAAGCTTTTACGACGCTCTCACACAGATTGGCGGGCACGAACCAACTTTTTACAACGACTATGCCAAGGTCAAGGCATATATACGCAGCCGCGGCGAAAAGGCGGCAGACAGTGATAGCCTGCAAAAAATTCAGGCAAAACTCTTCGACCTTGATGTTGAGGCCAAGCTCATACAGCCGCATTTCATCTATCACTATCCCACGGAAATTTCGCCCCTTTCGCGTCGTAACGACCAGTTTCCGGAACTTACCGACCGTTTCGAACTGTTCATGACAGGCCGTGAGCTGTCCAATGCTTTCTCAGAACTCAATGACCCTGTGGACCAGCGCATGCGCTTTGAAGAGCAGATGCGTGAACGCCAGGCTGGTGATGACGAAGCCCACGAGATGGATCAGGACTATCTGCGGGCCTTGGAATACGGTATGCCACCGGCTGCAGGTCAAGGTGTAGGCATTGACAGACTCGTCATGCTGCTTACAGACTCCCCTTCAATCCGCGAGGTAATTCTTTTCCCGCTTTTAAGGCCCGAACTGTAAACCAATTCCGTTGCACTGCTGCAGCCCAAGAGGCATATTAGGAAAAAGTTTAACATTAGTCTTGAATATCGGGGCAAGTTGAGCCAATATGCCGTATGCGCTTCGAACTTTTCGTGGCCTTGCGTTATCTTTTTTCCCGACGCAAGCAGACCTTTATTTATATTATCTCCATCATGTCCATTCTGGGCGTAGCCTTGGGCGTGGGTGCTTTGGTAGTGGTGCTTGGTGTCTATAATGGACTCACTACTGATATGCGTGATAAAATTCTCGGGGCCAATGCTCATGCCATTGTCTTGTCACATGTGCCGTCGGCTTTTGAAACGCACACAGATGTATTGCACCAGGTACGTATCGTGCCAGGTGTCACCGGGGCAACTCCCTTCATCTACACCGAGGTCATGCTTTCTGGGGGGGGCGGCGTCAAGGGGGTTGTACTGCGCGGTATAGATCCGCACAGTGCGGCCGATGTGCTCTCCATGCTGAAACAGATCAGCACTGGTTCTGTTCAGGCTTTGATGCGCGAGGGCGCACCAGGCATTATTATTGGAGAAGAACTTGCCAAACGTCTGGGCCTGGGTTTGGGCAGCCGGGTAAACCTGCTCTCCCCCTCTGGTCAAAAGACTGCATCAGGCTATGCGCCGCGTATCCGCCCCTTTGAAGTGGCCGGCATGTTCAAAACAGGTATGTTTGAATATGATTCCTCCCTTGCCTTTGTCACATTGGCCGCTGCCCGTGACGTTCTGGGCCTGCCGGAACATTATATTTCTGGTATAGAGCTGACCGTGGCCGACCTGTTCAAGGCAGACCAGATATCTCTTGATGTGGCAAAAGCCCTGGGTTCGCCATTCTATGTGCGCTCCTGGATGGAGATGAATGCCAACCTCTTTGCTGCGCTTAAACTAGAAAAAATTGGCATGTTCATCCTGCTGGCCATGGTGGTGCTCATTGGCTCTTTTTCCATTGTAGCAACGCTTGTTATGCTTGTTATGGAAAAAACTCGTGATATTGCCATCATGATGTCCATGGGGGCTACAAGTGGCATGATACGACGTATTTTTATGCTTCAGGGCAGTATCATCGGCCTCATTGGTACACTACTGGGCTATGCCTTCGGGCTTAGCTTGGGATGGTTGCTCAAGCGCTACCAATTCATTAAACTGCCAGAAAATGTCTATACTCTTGACCACCTGCCTATCAGCATCTCCCCTGGTGATGTGCTCATTATCGGTGTAAGCGCCATGGCTCTCTGCTTTCTGGCAACTCTCTATCCAGCCCGCCAGGCTTCGCGTCTGCAACCGGCTGAAGCCCTGCGTTACGAGTAGCCATGACAGAACTATTCTCCTTCCACAATGTTGGCAAAACATTCTCCATGCCAGGTGGAGATCTTGAAATTTTCAAGAGTATCTGTTTGGATGTGCATGCGGGTGAGATGCTCGGTATTGTCGGTGCCTCCGGTTCCGGCAAAAGTACTCTTCTGCACCTCATGGGTACATTGGACAGCCCGAGTGTAGGCAAAGTATGTTTTGAAGGCCACGACATGGCCCTCATGACGCCCAACCAGAAGGCCGTCTTTCGCAACCGCACTTTGGGCTTTGTGTTTCAGTTTCACCATCTTTTGCCGGAATTTTCAGCACTTGAAAACGTCATTATGCCGGCGCTCATCGGTGGAATCACTCGCAAAGCTGTACTGCCTCATGCATATGAAATGCTGGAGCGTGTCGGGCTTGAAACACGCATGAGGAGCAAAATTGCAACACTTTCCGGTGGGGAACGCCAACGCGTGGCTATCGCCCGTGCGGTGTTGCTCAGACCACGCGTATTGCTGGCCGACGAACCCACCGGCAACCTGGATGAAGCGACGGGCGCGCAGGTGAGCGCGCTTTTGCATGATCTCAACCGCGAGTTGGGCATGACCCTCGTGGTCGTGACACATAATAGGGAACTGGCCGCAGGCATGGACAGGACCCTAGAACTGAAAGCGGGGACCTTGTATGAAAAGAATCTTGCGTAACGTGATCTTTTGTTTTGCCGGTATGTTTCTGGCACTGCTTCTGGCCGTACAACCGGCACTAGCTGACGAGGCTCCCCTTGTGCTCGTGCTGCCATTCCAGGTCAACGCCGGCCCGGCCATGCCCAACGCACTCCAAAATGTGCCGCAGTCCATCATCACCCAACTGCAGCACAATGGCATGCGTACCGTACCTCTGGAGGAGGCCCGCGCCCTGCAACGCCACAACGGAGATAGCATTGACCTTGTCACAGCCCGACTCCTCGGCCGCAAGGCCGGTGCTTCTCTGGTCATTTACGGTCGCTTTGACCAACTGGGTGATGGTTTCACCATGGAAACGCGCCTCGTCCCGACCTCCGAAGGATCTGCTGTGCCGGCCACGTTTGAACGCACTGCCGTAACTCAGCTCAATGAATGTGCTGACGCCCTAGCCAAGCGGGCAGCAGGGATGGTTCGCCCCCAAGAAGAAGTGACCGCTGCCCGGCAAACAACTGCGGCCAGTGCTGCATCCCAAACCCCTGCCACGCTTGTACCCATGCAATCTCCAACTGCACACGGCGCCTTGGCCGATGTACAGGTGCGCGGCATGAAGGTGCTTGATCCAGATACTGTGCTTATGCGTCTTTCCATCCGCCGTGGCGACAGCCCGGATGCCGCTGCTATCAATGAAGAAGTAAAGCGCATTTGGGAAATGGGCTATTTCAGCGATGTTCAGGCTACCCTTGAGGGCAATGTGCTGGTCTTTACTGTGGAGGAAAAACCCCGCATCGACAATATCGTGGTGGAAGGTTCAGACGAAGTTGACAAGGAAGATGTGCTGGCTGCCATGGGAACCAAGACGGGCAGCGTACTCAACGAGCAAGTACTTTCCGATGACTTGCAGAAAATCACCGAACTCTACCACAAGGAAGGCTTTTACCTCGCCAAGGTTGATTACCGTCTGGAGGAGCGGCAGAACGGGCGCGGTGCCGTACTTGTGCTCAATGTGAAAGAAGGCGGCAAGCTCTATATAAAAGAAGTCAACGTCAATGGCCTAGAAAAGCTTAACCGTGATGAGCTGGACAAATACATGGCTCTCAAGCCTCGTGGGATTTTTTCCTGGCTGACCGGTTCTGGCGTGCTCAAAGATGAGTATCTTGAGCGTGACACCAATGCCATTGCCGCCTTTGGCTTAAGCAAAGGCTTTGTGGATATACAGGTGGCTGCGCCCGAAGTGGACTACCGCAACGACGGCATCTATATCAACTTCAAGGTGCATGAGGGGCCTCGCTATTCCATTCGCAATGTGGTCTTTGCTGGTGATGTCATCGACAGCGAAGAAAAAATGCTTGAAGTGGTGCAGATGGATGACTGGCAGAAGTCAGACACGTATTTCTCCCTCACTGTTATGCAGGAGGACACCAAGCGGCTCACAGACTTTTATACCGATTATGGCTACGCCTTTGCTGAAGTTGACACCAAGGTGGTAAAGGCGGAAGACGGCAGCGACCAGGTTGACGTAGGTTATGTGATCAACAAAAAGCAGAAAGTCTTCATCCGTCGTGTCACGGTAGAAGGCAATACCAAAACTCGTGACAATGTCATCCTCCGCGAAATGCGCCTGGGCGACGGCGATATGTACGAGGGTGCCAAGCTACGCCGCTCTAACGAACGTCTGAACCGTTTGCGCTACTTCTCTGCCGTTGACATGGAGCTTATCCCCACAGAAAATGAGGATGAGGTGGACCTCAAGGTCAAGGTCAAGGAGGGCAACACCGGTGCCATCATGGGTGGTATTGGCTATTCAAGCTACTACGATGTCGGTGTCTCCGCCTCCATTATGGAGCGGAATCTTTTTGGCCGTGGCTACTGGCTGCAGCTTCAGGGCTTCTTCTCCTGGCGACGTACGGCGGGCGTACTATCCTTCACCAACCCCCGCGTGTACGACACAGACCTCTCTATAGGTGACGACCTCTACTATACTCGCGACTACTGGGACGCCTTCACCAAGGATACTATCGGTGACACCTTGCGCTTCTCCTATCCCATAGGCGAATTTACCTCCGTTGGGCTCTCGTATCGCCTTGAGCAATACACCCTGTACGATGTGGACGATGACTCCTCGCCCTATATTCGGGAATACAAGGGCGTCAACTGGACGAGTGCCGTCTCCGGCCGCATTCTGCGCGACACTACAGACAAGAAAGACCGACCCACTAAGGGTACTATCACCCGCTTGTGGGCTGAATACGGCGGCGGTGGCCTGGGTGGCACAGACAACTTTATCAAGGCCGTGGCCGACTGGCAGGCATTCTGGTCATTCAACCCGGAAAACACCTTCCATGTGCGTGCCCGTCTGGGTGGCGTTTTTCAGAATACCAACGACAATGTGCCTGTATTCGAACGTTTCTGGGTAGGTGGCATGGACACCATCCGTGGCTATTCTTACTCGGATATTTCGCCGCGTGACTATCGCTATTCCAGCGAAGACCACATCGGCGGTGACCGCATGGGCGTGGCCAACTTTGAATACATCTGGACATTTGAAAAAGAGGTCGGCCTGGCCATCGTGCCTTTCTTCGATATTGGCTTCAATATCGACAGCAAGACCATGGGCAATGACCTGGGTAAGTACATCGTCTATTCCACCGGTCTGGAACTGCGTTGGCGTTCACCCATGGGCGACCTGCGCATCGCATACGGTATTCCTCTGGAACGAGACTACGACAACGAACGCTGCCCAGGCCGCATTGAATTCAGCATGGGACAATTCTTCTAGGCAACCGTTATTTGCGTAAATGCGCGCTATGAGGCTGGCCTGTACAGGCCAG
>CAJOMG010000045.1 GCA_905235595.1 uncultured Desulfovibrio sp.
TCATGTGGGAAAGTAGGCCGCTGCCAACGATTGTTCAAGGCCCCCTCGCTGCGTACCGCGCAAGGGGGCCTTACTCTTCCCCACTCCTTCACTGCTCCCTCGAAAATTTCTTCTGTTGATGCAGAGAATTTTCTTTTTTATTTTACCCTGATCGTGCCTTGACAACGTGGCGTGATTTAATTACATTATTTTTTGGATTTGGATTTCAATTTTTAATTCTTTTTTACTTGCAGGCAAACCATGTGAAATATAAACATGAAATATTGAGAGGAGCTTATCTATGAGCGCAGTACGGCAGTTACACACTCCTGAAGAATACACGTTTGCCCATGGTGATGGCCTGCGCATTGCTTTAGCTGGCAATCCCAACTGTGGCAAGACCACTGTCTTCAATGGGTATACGGGGGCACGTCAGCATGTAGGCAACTATCCTGGTGTCACAGTTGATCGTAAAGAGGGTCACGTTGTTGTTAACGGCATCAACGTCACTCTTGTAGATCTGCCCGGTACCTATTCCCTGACAGCCTATTCTATGGAAGAAATTGTGGCACGTCGAGAACTGGCTGCGAACAATATTCAAGCTGTTATCGACGTGGCTGAGGCATCTGCACTGGAACGTAATCTGCTGCTTACTGTGCAGATGCTTGAAATGGGTATTCCTGTTGTGCTTGGCTGTAACATGATGGACGAAGCCAAGCTCGGTGGCATCTCTATAGACATGCCTCGTTTAAGCAAAGCCTTGGGTATCCCTGTGTTGCCAATGACTGCCCGGAGCGGTGATGGCCTGCCAGAGGTCATGAATGAGGCCATCAAGTTGGCCAAGGGCTGCAGACGTGAACCCTTACGCCTTTCCTATGGTACTGATGTCGATCCTGCACTCAAAACTATGGAGGAAAAAATCGCTGCAGCTAAGCTGTTGACGGACCGTTACCATCCTTACTATGTGGCCCTCAAGCTTATGGAACGTGACACAGACATGCTGCAGGAAGTAAAGGCCGCTGATGCCCGTCTTGCTCTAGAATTACAAAAGATTTGCGATCAGGTATATGACCATATACGCAGCACACTGGGCTCCACTATGGAGTCTGTTATCACTGATCATCGTTATGGCTTTATCCGTAGTGTCTTGGCAGACGGTGTTCTTACCCAGGATCCCCATAAAGATCGCCTTGCCTTCACTGACAAATTGGACACAGTTTTAACCAACACCTTTCTTGGCCCCATTATTATGCTTGCCGTTCTCTACTTCATGTATCAGTTTACTATTGAAATTGGTGCTTATCCACAGGGATGGGTAGAGGACGGTCTGGCTGCCCTGGGGGACTGGGTCGGTGAGGTAATGGCTGAAGGCCCGCTCAAATCGCTCATTGTAGATGGCGTGATCAATGGCGTGGGCGGTGTGCTTAGTTTCGTGCCGCTCATTGTCATCATGTTTTCCCTCTTGTCATTTCTTGAAGACTGCGGATACATGGCCCGCATGGCTTATATGATGGATCGTGTGTTTCGTATGTTTGGTCTGCACGGTGCTTCAGTCATGCCATACTGTGTATCCGGTGGTATCGCTGGCGGTTGTGCCATTCCTGGCGCTATGGCTACACGTACCCTGCGCAGCCCCAAGGAGAAACTAGCCACCCTGCTGACTCTGCCTTATATGACCTGCGGAGCCAAGTGGCCAGTCTTCCTGATGCTGGCTACAGCTTTCTTTGGTACAGAGGACGCCCCCAAGGTCATGTTTCTTCTAACCATTGCAGGCTGGATTGTAGCCTTGTTGGTCGCGCGCGTATTGCGTTCTACTTTTGTTAAGGGCGAACCCACGCCTTTTGTTATGGAACTGCCGCCCTACCGCTTTCCCACGCTGTTCAGTGTGCTTTTGCACTGCTGGGAACGCGCCTGGATGTATATGAAGAAGGCTGGGACCATTTTGCTGGCTATCTCCGTGGTGCTTTGGGCTATGATGAAGTTCCCCGAAATGCCGGAAGAAATGGCTGCCCCCTTTGAACAGAAGATTGAAGTGGCCCAGAAAGCCGTAGATGCGCTGCCGCAGAATGCGAGCGAAGAGCAGCGTGCAGCTGCAGAGAACGCACTTACAGATGCGCAAAACGCGCAAAGCGAGGCTGAACTGGCCTATTCTCTGGCAGGACGCCTTGGCAAGGCAGTGGAACCCGTGCTGGCTCCTTTGGGGTATGACTGGCGTACAGATATTGCCCTCATTGCGGGCGTGGCTGCCAAGGAAGCTGTAGTGGGTACTCTTGGTACGGCTTGGAGTCTGGGTGAAATAGAAGATTCTTTGGATGAGGAAGAGACGAAAACTCTAGGGGAACGCCTCAAGGCCGCACCAAACTGGTCCAAGGCCACTGCCCTTTCGCTTATGCTCTTTGTATTGCTTTATTCTCCTTGCTTTGTGGCTCTGGTGGTTATCAAGCAGGAGGCCGGCGGCTGGAAGTGGCTTTTTTTCAGCATGATCTTCAATACAACTTTGGCCTATGGCGTCGCGTTTGTGGCCTATCGTATCGGTCGAGCTGTGTGGGGCTAAATCGCCCCGTGTGAAACAACGGCATAACTCCGACCCGCGCTGCAACCTGCAAAGGTATGTGGCGCGGGTTTTAGGTATGATAGGGAATCCACCCCAGGACAGAAGAACCTGATTGAGGCCAATACCCAGCCAAGAAAAGCAGTCCCTGTATGCTATCACTGCCCCGTGAATAACAGGGCAGCGGCGAGTCCGACAAAGACGCAGCCAGCTATTCGCTGGATGCATATCTGTCCTTTCTGCGATTTGTTGAACCATATGGCGAGTCTTCCTCCCAGAGCCGCCACAGTGCAAAAGACAATAATGGTAGCCAGAATGAAAAGCAGGCCCAGCCAGAGTACCTGCAGGGCCACGCTGCCTCTGGCGGGATTACAGAACTGCGGCAGAAAGGCAAGAAAGAAAATGGAGACCTTGGGGTTGGTGACGTTCATAACAATACCCCGGCGGTATAGAGCGGCATATCCGGGGAAATCTGCAAATGAAGAGGTGTGATCCTGTGCGGTATCGTTTGTCCTGATGGAGCCAGCGCGGAAGGAAAGCCAAGCCAGCCATAAAAGATAGGCTGCACCTGTGATTTTAAGCAGGGTGAAGGCTACAGGCGACGTTTGGAAGATGACGGCAACACCTAGGGCCACGGCAGTGGTATGTACACACAAGCCCGTGACCAATCCCAGAGTGGTGGCCACACCCGCTCCCATACCGTAGAGTGCGGATTGCGTGAGTACAAAAATATTGTCAGGGCCAGGAGCAATGCCGAGCAACAGTGCCGTTGCAAAAAAAGTGAGCATAACATCAAGAGTGAGCATTGGGGTCATGCCTCCTGAGTGAGCAAAAAGGAGAGTTTTTGAGCTTTGGGACGGGCCTTTACAGCCCGTTCCAGCTGCAGAGCTGCAGTTTTGTTGCTACAGGGTCGGCATGCCAGTAATTGTACAGGACGTCTGCTGCGCGTATACCGGGCACCGCCAGGTGACGTGCCATTATGCTGTGCCAGCCGGCGATCCATATTTTTCGTGATACCACAGTATAGCGTGTCGTCTGCACACCTCAGCAGGTATACGAACCAGAGCGGCATAGTCATCTTTTTTGAAAGTGTAATGGCGTTATCAAAGGCACAATGCCAGGTCAGGACAATTCGCGGGCAATATCCCGCTCTTCGGCGCGGCGTTTGAGTGTTTCTCTGTGGTCGTGGAGCTTTTTGCCCCGACCAAGGGCAATTTCAACCTTTACCTTCCCGTGGCTAAAAAAGATGCGTACTGGTACCACGGTCAGTCCTTTCTGGCTGACAGCACCAGCCAGGCGAGATATTTCTCTGGCATGCAAAAGAAGTTTGCGCTCGCGGTCTGGATCTTGCGGGGCATAGCCTGCGTTGGTATAGGGCGCGATGTGCAGAGAAATGAGCCATGCCTCTCCATGGCGAAAATCCACATAACTGTCAATAAAATTGACTTTACCGGCACGGATACTTTTGACTTCCGGCCCGGTCAGAACAATGCCCGCCTCAATGGCATCAGAAAGTTCGTAAAGATGACGAGCTTTTTTGTTGGTGGCTACAGTAGTGGGATGGGAGGATTTTGCATTCATGGCTGTGTCGTGTTGAAAAGGCTTGAAGTATGGAACGCAAGTTCCCGTCCTAGTGATCGCTGTAATTGCTCACGCAGCATACGTTTGGATGCGGCAATGTCACAACCCAAGAGCACATTTGCAGCAAGCTCCATGCATACATTGGCATTGAGTTGGCGGATGAGGTGCTTCATGCCGGGTATAAAGCGGGGCGAGGCAGAAACCGCATCCACCCCCATGCCCAGCAACAACGCCAGAACAAATGGGTCTGAAGCCAACTCGCCACATACGGAAACTTCGATACCTTCCCTGTGCGCTGCGTCAATGATGTGCTTAAGCGTACGCACCACTGCTGGATGCAGAGGCTCGTTAAGATAAGCCACATGGCGGTTGTTGCGATCAATAGCCATGGTGTAATGAATGAGGTCATTGGTGCCGATGCTGAAAAAGTCACATTCGCAGGCAAGAGCATCACACACGAGGGCCGCAGCCGGTGTCTCTATCATGACGCCTAGGGGGGGATTGGGTGCATGAGGCAGTTTTTGTGACGTCAGTTCCTGATGTAGTTCCTGTATGATGCGACGTGTCTGTCGCAATTCATCAAGGGTGGTGACCATGGGTAGCATTATGGCCACATTGCCACTGACACCAATGCGCATCAGTGCGCGTAGTTGTGTGCGGAACAGGTCTTGATGTCGTAGGCAGAAGCGTATGCCACGCAGTCCCAATGCGGGATTGGGTTCATTGAGGGCGGCCTGTGCCTGGAGTATCTTGTCGGCACCCACGTCCAAGGTGCGAAAGACGACGTGCTGTGGAAGCAGGCCGAGTGTGACGGCTTTATATTCCGCAACCAGCTCTTCCTCGTCGGGCAGGCGTTTTTTGAAATAGGCGAATTCCGTGCGATACAACCCTACACCGTCCGCGCCACTCGCGGCCAGGGCAGACAATTCTGCAGCGCTTTCAAGATTGGCCTGTACTGCCACGCGCACGCCATCACATGTTTCAGCCGGCTGTTGGGCCGTGTGCTGTGTGTGTTCCTCCCATGCCAGGTAGTCTTCACGACGCTTTTGATAATGGGCCAGATCTGTCTTGTCAGGGGAAAGCAGCACACAACCGCTGAACCCGTCCACAATGAGAGGTTCTTCTTCACGGGCACTCTTCAGAAGCCCTGTGACGTCAGCCAGATAGGGAATACGGAGCCCACGCGACAGGATGGCAGTGTGGGAGGTGGGGCCGCCTTCAGCTGTCAGGATGCCCTGTACCCGATTCAGATTGAGCTCCATGACATCGGCAGGAGAAAGGTCTTCGGCAACCAGAATGCCGTCGTTTTCAGAAACGTCGTTTTGTCCCTCTCCTGTGTGCAAATATTCCCGCAATCGCAGTCCCACTGCTCGGATATCCTGAGCACGGTCTCGCAAATAGGGATCATCCATGCTACGGAAGAGCATGCACAATTCATCTACCGTGAGTTTGAGTGCCCAAGAGGCACAGATGAGCTTGTGGCTGATGCGTGTCAGGGCAGCATTGATCAGCTTGGGATCGCGGGCAATTTCCATCTGGGCGGCGATAACGTCACCGTATTCAGCAAGGTCTTCTGGTACGTTATCCACGGTAGTGGCAAGGGCGGCGCGTACATGCTCTGCGGCATTGCGCAGGGCCTCCTGTTCGAAAGCCACTTCTTCCGGAGTGATGCTACGCTCTTCATCCTGCACAGTTCGGTGGGCACGTCGCAGTTTACCAATAGCGATACCGGGAGAAACGGGCGTACCTATAAATATCGCACGAGCCATGCCTTAATCCTGCATATCAGAGAAAAAACGGGCTAAACCCTGCAGAGCCTCTCGTGCATCCGTACCCTTGGCCAGTAGTGTCAGCTGCGTATCGGCTGGCGGTGCCAGAGAAAGAATGTCCAGCATACTTTTGGCATCCACTTCGCCGGTATCGCTGATGAGTTGAATATCAGCAGCATAACGTTGGGCCTCCTGTGCTAGACGAGCCGCTGGGCGGGCATGTAGCCCGTTGCGCAGACCGACATTGATACGCATGGCCAGCCCGCGAGGTGTTTGTTCTATTGTTGCATCCATTATTACCACCTTCAGGGACGGCTGCAGCCGAGCCCGAAAAACAATACTATCTTACATGCCTGTTATATCGAAGTCCATGAGAATCACGCAAAGTACCATAGCCCAGAGCACAATACGGGGCAGATGCATCCTGATGACCAGCCAGGTTGCGGCGAGCATGGCCAGCACATACAAGGCTGCATTACTCCAGGGAAAGGGGTGTATGTGGCTTGGCAGTAACTGCCAAAAAAGCAGTACTGTCAGGGCGGCATTTATGAGCTTGAGTCTGCCTGCCCAGTTAATGCCGTTAAGCTGTCTGAGACGGACAAGTGCCGTCATGCCAAGACGCAGACCATAGAAGAAGGAGTATGCACGGAACAGAAGCTGTGCAAGAAACAGTATTGCGGTACACAGCAGAGCAAGCGTCATGCATCCACACAACAGCAGATTGATGCAGGCAAGTGCCCACAATGGTAACAGTGTGCCACTGAAAAAAGCATCGCCCAGCGCAGAAAGCGATGTGGCCAGGGTTTCACGAATAGCATTTACAGAGGCAACGGGTAGAGAACCTACGGCCACGGCTTCCTCAAGGGAGAGTACTATGCCTGCAAAAAGCGGTAGCATAAAGGGATGTGTGTTTGTAGGACCGTTATAACGGGCGAAAGTTGCATTTTGAGCCGCAGGTTCAGGGTAAAGATAGCGCAGAGCTGGTGAGAGCACAAAGGTCATGCCAATCTGTTGCATGCCCCTGGCAGTCATGGCTGCGTTAATGCAGGTTGATCGTGCGAGACAGGCAAGAGCAACATGTGTGGGATACATGGCAACTCCGCTGGGAGCATTTGTGCAAAGGCAAGACGCTGCTCGCCTTATTTGTGCAAAAGCGTATGCAAGAGACCGTAGATTTCCTTGCCAGACCAACCGCACACCATATCTTGAACACGGCGAGCAATTTCACGCGGTTTTCCGCCGATTGTCAGCTCTTCACGTAAACGTAACAGCACATCATTCTGCGGTGTGCGTAAATGCTGCTCTGGGGGACCAATGATAATCGTCAATTCGCCTAGCAGGTTGTCCGACAGGTTTGCAGCGGCCTCAAGTCGTGTCAGTATAAATTCCTCGTGTTCCTTGGTCAATTCTCTACAAATGGCCATCTCCCGCGGCCCGAGAATAGTAGCCGCATGCAGCAGACTTTCTTTAAGCCTGTCTTTACGCTCAAAAAAAATGAGCGTACCCGGTATGGCTGCGAAGGTTTTGAAGATGGTGTCACGACCGCTGTTGTCACGTGGCAGAAAACCCAAGAAACTGTATGGCAGTGGGGCGATGCCAGCTGCAGATAGCGCAGTTATAGGTGCAGAAGGACCGGGCAGAGGGGAGACAGGCAGTCCTTCCTTGCGGCATGCGCGCACCAGCCGGTAGCCAGGGTCGGCCATAAGCGGAGTGCCCGCGTCCGAGACCAGGGCAATAGTGCTGCCGTGTCGCAGCATGCGCAATACGCCTTCCTGTCGTTCCTTTTCATTATGATCGTGGAAACTCAACAGGCGGTGGACTTCCACGCCACATTGTGCGAGCAGTCGTGCTGTGCGGCGGGTGTCCTCGGCCAACACCAGATCGGCAGAAGAGAGGATGTGGCATGCACGGGGTGAGAGATCACCAGGGTTGCCAAGGGGCGTGGCAACTATCCATAGGCGGTTCGTAGGAGAAGGCATGACGGTAGTGCTCCGGATAGAAATCATTGCCCATGTGTTTTATGCACACAACATCAAAGCGGCATGGACTGTCCCAGGCATTGTGGGCAGCAAGCCAGGCTGACGCAGCGCGACAGAGCGCGCGTCGCTTGGCTCGTGTGAGTGCTTGTGCGGGCTCGCCTAAGGCCGTGTGTTTGCGTGTTTTCACTTCAACGAAAACTGTAGTATCTCCGTCGCGAAAAACGAGATCCAGCTCCAGTCTGCCATGACGCCAGTTGCGATCCAAGAGGATAAAACCGGCGTTCGATAACATGTCAAGGGCAACATCTTCACCCTGTGCACCCAGGCGCAAATGAGCAGGGAGTACCTGTGTGTCACCGTTCTTGACTTTTGAGGATTGTTTCATAGCAGTGTCGCCTGTTGGAGAGCGGGGTGCCTTGGCAGTACACCCCGGAACGTCCGCCGGTGCTGGGGGCATGGCCCAAGAAGCTGCAGGGTGGCAAGATGCTCTCGTGTGCCATACCCCTTGTGTTTTTCAAAGCCATAACCAGGCCAGCGTTTTGCCAGATGACGCATAAGGGCGTCTCGAAATGTTTTGGCCAGGATGGAAGCTGCCGAAATTGCAGGTTCGCTCGCATCACCATGCACAATGGCCTTTTGACGAGGTGGATGGCCTGTATGACCTTTCTGCCAGGGGGAGGCAAGCACAGTGGCAGGTATGGTTTTGTTGCCATCTACCAGCAAGAGGGCTGGCGAGATCTGCAACACCCGGACGGCCTGGGCCATTGCCTCTAGGGAAGCCTGCAGAATGTTGCAGGCATCAATGCGTGGAGGCCATACAACGCCTAACCCCCAGGCCAGGGCACAGTTTTTTATGCGTGGCGCAAGAATTTCACGAAGGTGTGCTGACAGCGTTTTGGAATCGCCAAGACCAGGCAAATCAAAACGCGCAGGCAGAATGACAGCAGCCGCTACCACCGGCCCGGCCAGACAACCGCGCCCGGCCTCATCAATACCGGCCACTAGCCTGCCGGGCAATGAAGGTTGTGGATTTGTCCTCATGAGGGCATTGCGCATACGCAACAGGAATGTGTTTGCCATCTGCAGACGTGCAGGGGCATCGCGTGCAGCAGTATGCTCACTCTTTGGGATGATTCACAAGTAGACAAGACGCGCCGAAAGAACGGTTTCCCCTTTCCCTTCGACGCGCCATGACGAATGCTGCAAGTGCTGCGCAAAATCAGAAACGACCGCGCGGTTTGATACGAGCGGCCTTGCCCTTGAGGTTGCGCAGAAAATAAAGGCGGCTGCGCCGTACACGACCTTGAGAGACAAGCTCCACATGATCGATAAAGGGCGAGTTAATCGGGAAGATGCGTTCCACACCCACACCGTCCGAGATTTTGCGTACTGTGAAAGTGGCATTGGTTGTGCCGCGTTTGATGCGGATAACATTGCCCTGGAAGACTTGAATACGCTCTTTTTCGCCTTCTACAATGCGCAGATGTACCTTCACCGTGTCACCGGAACGAAAAACGGGCATATCCATGCGCTGGTTTTCTTGTTCAATCTTCTTGATGATGTCCATCGTGAACTCCTTGCAAATTCGTACGGAGCATACCTAGGCCAAGGTTGCTCCCATCAGCGTCAGAAATAGTCGCCGAGTATCCTGTCAGCCAGAATGGCAGCCGCACTGCGCACCGAAAGATGGTTATAACCCATAAAGCGTACCGGCCGCATAATGCCCTCGCACATATTCAATGCTTCAGGGGCGAGCCCACGCGCGGTACCTAAGCAGAGCATGACCGGCCCCTGACTGCACATGTCGCGCACATCGCGCGGTGTCAGTATAGGGTGTGTGGCCCGATGTGCCGAACCCTTACCGAGCCAGACTGCGGAACTTGCCACCAGCTTGGGCTGCACACCAAAATGCTCGGCCATATGCGACGTTGCTTCCTCCAGAGATAAGACGGGTTTTACAAGACTGAGGGCATGTGCCCTGTCGGTATTATTTACCCCGCCTGGCCCCTGGGTCCAATGGCGCAAAATATCTTCCAGTACCCGTAACTGATCGTGCAACGGGGTCGCCACATAGAAATCGCCCATCGCATAGCTGCGGGAAATACGGGCTATATCGTGTATGTCCAGATTTGTCAAAGATGATGCACCAGATTTTTTCGCATCGAGCATGACTGGATAATGTATCAGGCAGAAGGAAAGATTGCGACCTGGGCGTTCGCGGGGTATTTCTTGCAGAAGCAGGGCATCTTCAAAGGTGAGCGGTGCCTCGTTGAGTAATTCCGGTCGCAGACAGAGCGTGGCTCGCAACGCTTCCTGCCTGCGCCAGCGGGCAATGCGTTTGTGGTTGCCGGAAGTCAGCACTTCGGGTACTGGCAGTCCCTCCAGAGTTTCTGGCCGCGTGTACTGCGGATATTCAAGCAGCCCTGTGGCAAAACTCTCATCATCACCTGATTCCGGCTTGCCCATGAAACCTGGTACAAGCCGCGCCACTGCTTCTAGCACGACAAGGGCAGCAGTTTCTCCGCCGTTAAGCACAACATCGCCCACACTGAGCGGTTCAAGGGGAAATATTTGTCCCAGTCGGGCGTCAATGCCCTCGTAACGGCCACAAATGAGGGTTATATCTTCGGCTTGTGCCAGCTCATGTGCCAGTTTTTGTGTGAATGGACGGCCTGACGGGCTGAGCAGCAGCATGCGGCCGGGATGTGTAATGTCACGAAGTGTGCGGGCCAGCGGTTCCCCCTCCATGACCATGCCGGGGCCACCGCCATAGGGGCTGTCGTCCACGTGGTGATGGCGGTCAGTGCTGTATTGCCTGGGATTGTGAAAGCTGCAGTGTACGAGCCCTGCTTGGCACGCGCGGCCCATGAGGGCTGTGCCCAGGGGAGAGGTAAAAAATTCCGGGAAGAGCGTGACAATGTGAAAATGCGGCATGGCGGCAGAGTGTTGTAAAAAGCAATGGCAGAAAAGTGCAAATATTGCGGTGCATAAAACAGGCAGTGCCTCGGCCACCGAGGCCCCGGCACTGCCCAAAGGAGAGTAAGCAGGTGTTATTCTGCTTGTGTATGCGCCTTGTGCTCGGCAATAACCTTTTCAGCCACGGGCTGCGGTGCTTCTTCATAATGGGCAAATTCCATGGTGAAGAACCCTTGTCCGCCCGTCATGGAGCGCAGATCAGGGGCATAGCGCAGTATTTCACTCATGGGCACATGTGCCTTGATTTCTGTTACCCCCGCTGTGGAGTCTGAGCCAAGGACCTTGCCGCGTCGGGAGGAAAGATCGCCGATGACGTCGCCCATGCTTTCATCAGGTACAGAAACGGTGAGGAGCACAATGGGCTCCAAGAGGACGGGTTTGAGGGTTTCCATAGCCTTCTTGAACGCTAGCGAACCAGCCACCTTGAAGGCCATTTCGGAAGAATCCACTGTATGGTAGCTGCCGTCATAAACCTTGACGCGGAAGTCGACTACCTGGCATCCGGCCAGGAAACCACGGCTTGCGGCCTCCTGAATGCCCTTGTCAATAGCGGGGATATACTGGCGCGGTATGGCTCCGCCCACGATGGCATCTTCAAACTGATAGCCGGTACCGCGAGGCATGCCCTCCATTTCAATCCAGCAGTCGCCAAACTGTCCGCGTCCACCGGACTGTTTTTTATGACGCCCCTGCACTTGGCATTTGCCACGGACAGTCTCGCGGTACGGCACCTTGGGCGTCTTGAGCACAATATCCACCTTGAAGCGACGTTTGGCCTTTTCCACGGAAAGCTCAATGTGCAGCTGCCCCATGCCGGAAAGCAGGATGTCTCCGGTTTCTTCGTCCCTTCCCAGGCGCAGGGTAATATCTTCATCCAGCAGACGCTGCATGGCTGCGTAGACTTTGTCCTCCTCACCCTTTTCCTTGGGGGCCAGGGCATAGGTGATGAGCTGTGGGGGCAGGTCTGGCATGGGGAGTGCAAAGGGGCTCTTTTCGTCGCAGAGCGTGTCTCCGGTGCGGGTGTTCTTGAGCTTTGCCACGGCTACCAGCGCACCCGGGCCAAGGGGTTCCTTGCAGGGCGTCTGTGTTTTGCCCAGAATATAGAGGGGGTTGCCCAGACGCTCGTTTTCTTCACTGCGCATGTTTTTCAGCGTGGCATCCCCGTTGAGAGTGCCGGAGAGTATCCGCAGCAGCGAGAGCTGACCAGCAAAGGGATCGGCAAGTGTCTTGAAGACAAAACAGGCCAGGGGGCCTTCGGCGACCGGGGCCCGCTCCGTGCCCTCTTGCCCGATGAAAGGAGCTCGATCAAGAGGTGAGGGCAGCAGATTTTCGATGGCCTCAAGCAGTGCTTTGCCTCCCTTGTTTTCCAGCGCGGAGCAGGCCAATACCGGGGTCAGTTCTCCTTTGATGACACCAGCCCTGAGTCCTGTTTTGAGTTCTTCCTGGGAGAGATTGCCTTCTTCCAGGTATTTTTCCATAAGGGTTTCGTCGCTTTCTGCGATATTTTCTATAGTGACATCGCGCAGCAGGGTGACATCATCTTCCAGTGAAGCGGGGACAGCCGCTTCAACTGTGGCACCGTCCTCACCAAACATATGGGCTTTGTTGGTGAGTATATCCACTACGCCAACGTAGGATTCGCCCTGGCGGATAGGCAGTTGCAGCACCACGGGTTTCACTCCCAGCGTTGCCAGACCGTCAAGTGCCATTTGAAAGTCTGCGCGATCACGGTCCATTTTATTGATCACAATAGCGGCGGGCAGACCAGCGGCTTGTACAATGCCCCAGAATTTTTTTGCCAGGGGGCGTACACCGTCAACGGCGTCCAGCACAAAAACCACACTGTCCACCCCCTTGAGCAGACATTCCATGTCACCCGTAAAGTTTCCATCGCCGGGGATATCCAGTAGGAAATGACGGTTTTTGTTCCAGAGATATGTTGCGCAGGCGGGTTGCACTGATCCCCGGCGTCGTATTTCTTCCGGTTCGTAATCCAGGCATGTGGTGCCGTCTTCAACAGAGCCCATGCGGCTGACGGCGCCGGCTCTGTACAGCAGCATTTCTGCCAGAGACGTTTTGCCGCAACCGCCAGTGCCGACAAGTGCGAAGGTGCGTTGCATTTCCAGTGGAGTAGGCATGGTGATCTCCCTATAGTGTATGGCCAGCCCGTGGCGGCCGGATGAACGAAAGCGGGAAAGAAGCGCCTTTGCTTCCTGTTACCATATATTTTTCTACGTTACAGGGTTGTCCAGCAAAAGGGAAGGGGCTGGAGGGGAAGTTTCAGCATGAGTATGCTTGACAGACTGTGAGTGGTGTTGGATTGTGCAACAAAAGTATAACAGCCGGAGTGTGTGGCATGATGGTATGGGTATGGGTTGCCCTTGGGGGGGCAACCTTTGTGGCAGCAATACTTTTTAGTCTGCGGCTCAAGCGAAGAGGGACGGTCACTCTGGAAGATGATCGTGTGCGAAGTAAGGAACGCATACGGCAGACAGAGGAAGAAATCTGGGAAGAGCAGAACCGCATGACTGTTGGTGAGCATCTGTGTATAGCCCGAGCAGGCATAGAGGACCTTTTGCAACTCACAGGCTACGGGCCGGATAGTGCAGTTGTTCAGATCGGCCAGCAGAGTGCGCGTGAAGCAGAGCTTGTATTGACCCTTTCGGAGGAACGTCTGTGCATAAGCCTGAGCAAGCGTGAGTGTCAGCTTGCCGGCGGGAAAATGGTTCGCAGCCGGACAGTTTGGCATCTGTATGATGGGGAGCAGAACAAAGAATTTGAGGATCTTGCATCTCTCATGCATGTCCTCAGTCTGCGGCTGGGGGGTGCTATCGAAACAGCGGGCGAAAAACACGCTGCTAATGGCAAAGAAAGCAATGCAGCCTCGGATGTGCCGCAGGAATTGCCTCATTTTGCACGACGTTTTGTGCATATGGGTAAAATGAAGCATGGCGGAGCCGGTCATGGCATGTATGCGCACAGTAACGGGCGGCCGCAGCTATAAAAGGCATCAACTTCCTGAGCTGGACGGCAGCTCCTGTAATCTGAACAGACTCATCTGGCGTGAGGTTCCATGATGGAGGCAATTTTCATTTTTCTGTCACGGAGGAAGGCGGTGCACTCCTTACTATCCAGGGGCTTGGAGAAGAGGTAGCCCTGGATGATGCTTGCTCCGTTAGCAAGCAGAAAATCAAGCTGATCTTGATCTTCTACCCCTTCAGAGACCGTAGACATGCCGAGATTTGAGGCCAAGGAAAGAATACTTTTGATCAAGGACTGGGCGGTTTTTTTGCCGGAAAAAATGTCATCTACAAATTTTTTGTCTATCTTAAGACAAGAGATGGGCATGGAGCTCAGATATTGCAGGGAAGAATAGCCGGTACCGAAGTCATCGAGAGCGAAGTGGATGCCATTTGCGTGCAGTTGTTCAACGGCAAGAGCTGAATTGAGATTTGCCATAAGGCAAGTTTCAGTAATTTCCAGTTCTATGAAGGATGTGGGGACGCATTCTTCCTGCAAAATCTGCAAAACCGCATGACTGAATCCAGGGGAAAGGATGCTGCGCGTGGACATGTTTACAGCAATCGGGACGGCAATGCCTTCCTTGAGCCACTCCCGTATTTGGCGGCAGGCCATTCGCAGAACAAACATATCTATTTTCGTCACCAAACCGCATTCTTCTGCCAAAGGAATAAATAACGGGGGCGGGATGAATTCCCCGTCTTTGCCAAGCCAGCGCACCAGCGCTTCACAGCCGGCCACATCCCTGCTTGTGACACGGACCTTGGGCTGGTAGTATACGGTGAGAGCATTGTTTTCGACAGCGTCATAGAGAGCGCTTTCCAGCTTCAGCTTGCGTGAAGCGCCTTCTTCAATGGCATCAGTGAAGAACAAGCAGATATTTTCACCTTGTGCCCTTGCTTCATACATGGTGAGTTCCGCCCGATGGATCAACAGCCTGCTATCCTTGCCATTGGTCGGATAGCAGGTAATACCTATGTTTGCCCCCAGATGCACTTCGTTGTCATCGTCGATTGAGAATGGCTGTAACAGAACATTCAGTGCTGACCGGGACAGTGTCTCAAAGTATTCTTTTTGTGCTCCTTCTGCAGCAATGAGGAATTTGTCTCCACCGGAACGTGCCACACATCCGGTGGAGGTCACACGGCTGAGCCTTGTGGCAACTTCCTTGATAATACGGTCACCATTATCATAGCCATAGCTGTCATTGACTTCCTTGATTCTGTTTAAATGAATGAACAACACAGCAGCCATGCTGCCTTTGTTCTGGGCTTTCTGCAGGATCATATCTACACGTTGGGGAATGAGTGTCTTGTTGGCGAGTCCGGTGAGGCTGTCATGCCCCAATCTGTAGGCGACTTCGCGACGCATGATGCCTGTTTCTGCTCGGCGAAAGATAATGATACTCAATAAAAGGATGGTGAGTCCTAGCCCCAGCATGAGCAGAAAATTTTTACTTGTCAGGCTCAAGCCGAGTACCTCTATGGAACGGTCATGGCGGAGTTCTACACAAAAAGCGGCATTGCCGAAGATATCGTAGATTATTGAATAAATATGAGTTTGCGTAGCATCCTGTACTATTTTGTATCCTGTTTCATGCGTTGCAATCGTTTTTATATCGGAAAAAACTTTTGCAGGATGTATAGAAAAATCATAATCGGACATGTATCGAGTTTCTTCTATATATTCTGCACTGATAGCTGATGAAAGTATGAGCAAAGCATGGGATTGTTTTTGCATTTTACTGTCAAATATTCTATGTGCTGCTATAACAAAAGGTTTATTACGTATATTAATAAAACCAGAAAGAGTAGTTATATCAGTACGATATATTTTATCAGATAACGTATTGAACGAAATATATTCTTCTGTAATAAAGTCTCGATTATTATCTTCTTTTTCAGTATTTACAAAAATTATTGGAGAATTTTTTTTCTCATATATGGCGGCAGTGTGAATGAACAATTTTTTAAGAGAAAGATCGTCAAAATTTTTTTCGATAAAATCTGCATTTCTAGCATGGATATAGGTGTACATGTCATCCCAGCAGGCCCAATCAACAGTTAAGCCAGAAACATGAGCTACCATAGCACGGAGATGCCGATGCAGCTGACGCATGGCAAGTTCGGCGTTTTGGGTTTCAATGGCATCCACACCTTGCAAAATGATGGCTCTGCCTGCAATATATGTTGCAATAGCAAAGACAATCACTATACAAGGAAAAAAAATGAAAATAAATTTTTTTCGATGCATGGATCTCGCCTTGTGGTTCCGTGCGCTAAGAAAATATGGACGCAGGATTGCGAGAACAGAATACGGGTAGATTGATAGAGGAAGCTGGAGTCGCTTCGTTGTCCTACATGTATCCTAACCTACTACCTGACTAGCGTTAGTTTGACAAGAAAAAAACTGCCTGCGAGGGCCACTTGCAGAAGCGTGACCCTTTGAAGCAAAGTCCCTTGCCATAGAAAATGGAAGTAAGGAGAAACCTATGCGACGTGATGACAAGACTGTATTAGCGGTAAGCGCAACGGCCTTTGGAGGATTGTTGCTGCTTCCCGGAGCATTGGATGGCTTTATCCGGCTGACTGCGACGTATCCCTATGCCATGAGTTTCATCAAATTTGCGGTTTTGGCAACCCTGGGAGAATGCATAGCCCTGCGCATTACCACTGGCGTTTACAATCGGCCTGGCTTTGGCATCGTGCCCAAGGCCGTGGTCTGGGGTTTTCTGGGCATGCTCATCAACGTGGCCTTTACCGTATATGGCGGGGGAACGCCTCGTCTGCTCACAGGGCTTGGCTTGCTAACCCCCGAGGCCACAGGCTTTTGTCCTCGCCTGCTTACAGCATTTGCCATCAGCGTGCTGCTTAATTCTCTGTTCGCACCGGTGCTCATGGTGGTTCACAAGCTGACGGACCTGCACATTGCTTCAGGCGGTGGTACCTTGGGCGGGTTGTTCCGTAAGCCTGACGTTGCGGCCCTGCTGCGTACAGTGGATTGGAACGTCATGTGGGGGTTTGTGCTCAAGAAGACCATTCCTTTGTTCTGGATTCCTGCGCACACCATCACCTTTATGCTGCCCGTGCATTTTCGCGTGCTTTTTGCTGCCCTGCTGGGTGTAGCTCTGGGAGTTATCCTGGCCTTTGCGGGCTTGCGTGCCCAAAAGGTGTGACTTGCGATAGGTTGCTGTTTATAACTACGCAAGCCGTGGCGTGAGCTCACGGAACCAGTCGGGCATGGCGACGGGGTGGCCTTGTGCATTGGTAATGGCGTGCTGAGTCATGCCGGTTGCGAGAAGGAGCGTCTTGTCCTCATTCCATATCTCGTATATAAAGCGCAGGGACGCCCGGCGCCTTTCGTTGATGCCAGCCCGAATCAGCACAAGTTCGTCATAACGGGCCGGTGCTCTGTAGCGGCACTGAGCTTCACGCACGGGCAGACGTAAGCCGCGCTCCTCCACAACGGCATAGCTCATGCCACAGGCGCGGATGTATGTGTTGCGCGAACGCTCAAATAAATGCAGATATTCTGCATAATAAAGAACGCCCATGGCGTCTGTTTCTCCATAGGAAATGCGGTGTTGCAACCAGATGTCGGGGGTAGGAAACTGATCATGCACTGGAAATCTCCTTGGTTTATATCCCGCGGGGATGATCACAGGTATTATCGCAGCCTGCGTTGCGCAGGGTTGCTGTTGTTGCTGATGTTGAGCGCCTGCGCCAAACAGGTTCCGGCTCCGGAGTATCCTGCATCTCCACCGGTGAGCTTTGAAAGCCCGGAATTCTTTGTGGCCAACCTATTTCCTCGTAACCAGGAATTGACAAGCTGGAGCGAGTTGGCATCCAGTGTGCGCAAGTCTCTTGCCTACGTCAACCGCAAACCTCAGAGTGCAGTTGCCGTACAGCGGCCCGGCCTTCGTGTGACTTGGGGGGATCTTTCGCAGACACTCACGCGTTTGCAGACACTGCTTCCCAGGCTGGATGCGGAACCTCAGCTGCTGCTGCAGCACTTTCAATGGGTCGAGGTGCCGGGTGGCATCAACTATTCCGGTTACTATGAGCCCACAGTGCGCGCCAGCCGTATGCGCAAGCCAGGGTACACGCAGCCCATTTACCGGGTGCCGCCAGATCTGCACAAGGTGATGGCCAGGCGTGGCAAGTATTATGACCGACGTACTATTGAAGAAGGGCAGATACTGGCAGGCAAGGGGCTTGAGATCGCATGGGCAGCCGACCCGGTGGACGCGTTTTATCTGGAAATTCAGGGGTCCGGCAGGCTGCTGTTTGATGACGGCACCCAGGCCTATGTGAACTATGCCGGGCAAAATGGCCATAAATACAAGAGTTCGGGGCGTATCATGCGCGAAAAAGGTCTGCTCAAACGCGGAGATATTTTTGAACAGCGAGAGTGGTTCAAAAACAATCCAGACCGGGTGCGTGAAATTCTTAACGAAAATCCGAGCTACGTCTTTTTCAAGTTCGGCACGCAAGGCCCTACCGGTGCTATGGGCTATGAGGTAGAGGACTGGCGAACACTGGCCACAGACAGGCACTTTATACCATTGGGGGCCGTTGTGGCCTATGGCGTCAATGCCCCTGACGAGGACAAGGGACGTATCCCCCTGCGTGGTATTGGCTTTGCGCAGGATGTGGGTGGGGCTATCAAACGCAACCGTATTGACATTTTTTGCGGCGGTGACCGGCGTGCAAACTATGTGGCCAGTTTTCTTGATGCCAAGGGGCCGGCCTGGGTTCTACTGGCCAAATAGGTGAATTGTGCCATATGGGCTGTAGATGCCTTGCAGCCTTATGAAACGTGTGGTACTCACCATAGGTGTGCGAGGGTGGCGAAATTGGTATACGCACTGGATTTAGGATCCAGCGCCTTCGGGCTTGCGGGTTCAAATCCCGCCCTTCGTACCACAAGAAAATCAATGGGTTACGCAAAAGCGTAACCTTTTTTGTTGGGGTCTATGAAAGAAGACTTGCGACAATGCTGGGAACAGCCAGACAGGGAAACTGCTGGAAAAGCGATTACCGACTGGGTGGAAAGAGCCAGAAAATCCGGCATTGAGCCTTTGATGAAAATGTGGAATACCATCGCCGTATATAAGTTCGGCATGTTGAACTGGTATGACCATCCAGTGTCCTAATCATCCGTGATTTCAGGATAATTCACCAGAATTGTTCATCTCCAGTTTTTTTTCTTGACACTTTGCCATCCGTAGATAAGAATCATATTTCAGGCGGGATGTAGCGCAGTCTGGGAGCGCACTTGAATGGGGTTCAAGGGGTCGAAGGTTCAAATCCTTTCATCCCGACCAGAAAAATGAATGAATTAGGCCAGTTAGAGGAAATCTAGCTGGCCTCTTTCATTGCAGATCAAGAGGCGTCAAACGATGGTGGGTGGTGACGCTGGTGGATAACACCCAAAATG
>CAJOMG010000046.1 GCA_905235595.1 uncultured Desulfovibrio sp.
ACGGGCGGCGTTTTCTTCCAGCATGGCGTCCACCTCCTGCAAATCTTCGATCTCCGGCATGGGCTGCGTGCCGGCAATGCTCTTGCGCCGCAGCACCACTATAAAAATCTTCGTCAACGAAATCCCGCAGCAAGCTGGATATCATGGCCGGATCGCTGAAAAACTGCTTGTATGCTGGGTCGTGTGACTGCACTACTGCACCGTGCGCAATGCCTCTATTTCTGCGGCAGAAAGGCCCGTCGCCGCGGCCAGCTATTCCGCGACAACAGGAGTGCCCTCAAGGGGCAGATTGCCGTGACGGATGAAGTAATCCACCAGGCCGAACACCGTTTCATTGCCACAGAATGTGCCTGTGGCGATTGCGCTCCTGTAGGCCGACAGATTGGCCTCGAAACGACGCAGCAGGGCAGGTTCAAGCGTGAGCATGTCGGCCTGCATGCCATAGCCGAGGCGCTCGATATACAGTGCGTTGAAACGCTGCTCCACCATGGCCTTGAGGGGCAGGGTCAATATGGGTTTGCCCAGATACAGCGCTTCCCCCATAAGCGTATGGCTGCCGCCCTGAATGACGTAGGAGCAGCCCTCCAACAGGCGCAAGAAGCCCTCTTCGCTCTTTTGCATGAAGACGACGTTCCCCTCCCGCCCTTCTGTCTGACCATAGCCAAAGACATAGCAGGTTCTGCTGGTGGCTGCCCTGAGAAAGTCCACAAGGGCACGATGTGTGGAATTGCTCTGATAGACGAGAACATGTCCGTCATCCCGAGGAGAGAGGGAGAGGACTTTGTCCCGCAGTATGGGCGGGGCAATCCGTGCCCTGTACTTTGATAAAACCGGGGGCGCATAAAAAGAAATAATCAGGGTGCAGTCTGTTGGCCTGAACAGATATCTGGGGGTCAAGCCCTGCACAAGGGCATCCCACCACAAGGCGGGTGGCAAACGGTGACGGCAGCAGGTGATAATGTGCTGATGATCGAGTGTAAGACAGGGCAGGCCCGCCGCTTCTGCCGCTCGCGGCACAAAGTATTCCAGATCGGTCATGCACACGTCGGGCTTAAAATCATCCATGATGCGGCGCACTGCGTCTATGTAGCGTTGCCGCTGCACAAGCAGGGGCACTGCACGACGTATGGTGGCGGGCAGATCCACCTTGTAGTTCGTAAATACCGTGCCCAGGTTGGGCAGGCGCCGCACGGGAAATTCCGGCTCAAGCACCTCCGGCGCGTCATCGTTGGCCACAAAGAGAAAATCGTGCTGCTTGAGACGTCTGGCAATGGTCAGGCCCCGCATGGCATGACCGTGCCCCGTACCGTGAATGCCGTAGAGAATGCGCCCCATAGTGCTCCCTGTGCGTGATCGAAGCGCAAGTCTACCCCTATGCCCGGGCGAGGTCAAACGCCTTTCCCACCTTGACGCCCGGGCAGGCGTTTTTTACCATGGCTGCAACGTAGTCATGTGACCGCAGGGGAATAACAATGAGCCCACCGAACGCTTCCCCTGCAAGGAGCCTGAATGCTGGATTCGCACGTGCTGTGCAATGTCACCATGCCAGTGTTTAACCGCCCAACGACGACAGAGCGTGCCATCCGCGCACTGGCTGCCACTTCACGGGAAACGCCGTTTTGCATCACCGTGGTGGACAACGGCAGTGAACCGCCCCTTGTAAAGGCACTGCTCCGTTTGCGGGAAGAGGGCCTGATCGACAACCTTTTTCTCCTGCCGCGCAATATGGGCGTGGCCTGCGCAGCCAATGTGGGATGGGAATTGGTGCCTACCGCCCTGTATATGAAACTCGACAACGACACCGCCATGACACGCCGCCATTGGCTACGGGACCTGATGGCGCTATGGAGCCATGGGCACCCGATATCCAACCTGGGAGGCGCCTTTGACGCCGCCATGTTGCACAAAACGCCAGGCTGCCTGCAGACACCTGACGGCGAACTGGGCCTGTGCGTGGGCAACCTGCCAGGCCAGGCTGTGCTTGTGCCAAAGGCAGTCTCCGACATGCTGGGTTTTTGGAATGAGGAATATGGCCTGTATGGCGGGGAAGATGGCGACTACGGCCTGCGCATGCAAAACGCTGGCCTGCCCCAGTACTATTATTTCGGCCCCGACTATTTTACAAACATCCGCGAGGAAGATGACGCCCGTGCCACCTATGCCTCAAGAGGCATTGACAAACGGCGCTTGCACCGTGAACTTGCCATCAGAGATAACATGGGCATGGGGCGGCTGTTGATGAACAAACTTTTTTACCAGGCTGGCTTGCGTTCTCTCAAACCTATGCGTCGCTACAGGGTTGACGATGTGGATGCCCAGGGACGGGTTCATTTGTCGGAACGCCGTGAGTACAAGGAATTTCAACGCGACCTAGCGCAGGCAACGGCACCGCTGCAGGCCGCTTTTCGCGAGCACATCATGTCATTCAGACCAAATGAGGCCGCAACTGCCGCAGTGCAAACGGTGATGGCCCGGCACGGTCAGGCCCGCAAATGAGGAACAGGCAATGAATACACGCAAAATTCGAGAAAATTTGGGTCGCATCAAATCCTGCTGCATGCGGGGTGAGGCAGAGCGTGCGCTTTTTCTTGCCATTGGCGCACTCAAGGAATTGGGAGGACAGACCGCGCCAACGGATATGCGCAGCGACTTTCGCAATGCATTGGGAGATCTTTCTGTCATTCCCGAAATCAAGAATGCCGCAGGAAAAGCGCTGAACTACTCACCAGGTTGCGAGCGCGACCTCTTGCAGCTGTTTTCCAAGCTGTACCGTCGCCTTTTGGGACAAGAAAGCGAGGAGGAATACCAGGCAGCACTGCAACGCAAATTGCAGATCGATCGCTGCTTCAAGGACGGTAAAAAATTCCTGGAAGAGGGAAAGCCCTCGGAAGCCGATGCCTGCTTTGCAGCAGCCCTCAAGTTTTACAAGGACGAACATGCCATCTTTGCCATGATGGCACGCGCAATGCTTGATGCCGGCGAACCTGTGCGAGCGCTGGGCCATGTGCGTGCCGGGCTCAAGGCACTGCCGGATGATGCCCGTTTGCTCAGCCTGGCCGCCGAATGTGCGGCTCAGCGCAAATAAGCATTGCAGCCATGCCGGTGGTATCGGCATGCGACCGCACTGATGCGGCAATCCATAGTGGTAACACCCTGTAAGAAGGAGCCAGGAAATATGTTAAAGAAATGCATCATCCTTTCTTTTGTCGCCATTATGCTCTGTGTTGCGCAGCAAATTCCTGCCGCCCCATCCCGCCATGTCGCAGCGCATGAAATCCGCGCATGTGTAGCAGCACACATCAATGGCAAGTATCATACCACTCCCGATTCCATGTCTTCTCCGGCTGACACCAGATTCAACGGCAAGCATGCCTGGGTTGTCGAAGCCAAATTCAAGACGCGTAATCACAGGATGGTTGGCAAATTCGTTGTGCAGCAGCGCAGAGGGCATTCTTCCGGCCTCCACGTTGTTCAGGAAAAGATTCGGCGGCGATAGATTCAGGAGAAACAGAAGGCCACAGGCCAATGCCATTACGGCAGGCCTGACTCCATTCTTTGGGTCTGTAAAAGAAGGCGGGAAGGGGTTAGTGATCTCTTCCCGCTTTTTCCGTGGCACTGTTGGGCACCGAGATGCCTGCCACAGTTCGCGCTCATACAAATGTCACGTAGTCCGGCTTGCGGGGCGCTGCCTTTACTGCTGCAGCAGCAGCATAGCCAACGACGCAATGCCCAATACCTTCGTAATCGCCTTCAATGCCCCATGTTTTCAGCAGCGCCTTACCCGCATCGCTCTCAAATTCTTCCTTGGCACGATGAATCCAGCAGCTGCCCAGGCCAAGCGCATGTGCAGCCAGCATGAGATTGCCAATAACCAGGCTGCCATCATATATATATGTGGGACGTGTTTTATCTGCGAGCACCACGAAGCATACTGGCGCCCCATAGAACGGATCAGAAGCAACCCCCATAATCTGTGCGTTCATTGCAGAAAGCTGATCTCTCACGGTTTTGTCTTTGACCACAATGATACGCGCCGGCTGCTTCCCCATTCCCGACGCAGCAAACGTGCCTGCCTCGGCAATTTGCTGCAATACGGCATCCTCAACCATATCTGGTTTGAATTTCCTGCAGCTGCGCCGGGTTTTCATACTTTCCAGAATGGCATTCATGGCAGAATCTCCCTGTGATATTCTTTCCTGCTGACAGCGGCCCACCCGAATTTTCGGGGCGTAATCAGCTATTGTAGTTGGCCAACGCTCCCTTGGCAATCTCTGGCAATTCAGGGGCCGATACGGTAAAATGGGCCATATCCGGTCCAAAAGCGTAATTGGCCGCATGCGCACCAACCGTAATAGGAATTAGCGTTTCACCGCTGTTCAGAGTCAAGCCCCGTCTGAGCTTGTTGTTCAGATTAAGCATGACCATATCCACACCAGAAACACTCGGGCTGGATAAACTCATGTTGGTTACGGATGTCTTCATCATTCTCCTCGCTTTTTTTGCACTATACGCAAAGAATCTGGTAAACGCCACGGATTTTTTTGCCTTTTGCACGCTGAACGCCCAATAACTGCTTGTCTTTTCGTCAAAGATAATGTAGCAACGACCTTTCAAATAAGCACACTCCGACAGCGGCCTAGGGTGCCCGGCTGACGTCATCACTGATGGCCATGCCCTTTAGAGGACAAAGTGGGTTGCAAGGTCAGGGCCGGAGTGGAAGCAAACCCTTTGGAGGCACTACCATGGCTTATGTCAGCATGAAGCAAATGCTCGAAACCGGCGTGCATTTTGGTCATCAGACCCGACGCTGGAACCCCAAAATGCGCCCGTATATCTTTGGTGCCCGCAACGGCATCCATATCATTGATCTGCAGCAGACGGTAAAACTGTTCCGCGTGGCATATGATAAGGTTGTGGATACCGTTGCCAAGGGTGGCAAGGTGCTGTTTATCGGCACCAAACGCCAAGCGCAGGAAGCCGTTGCAGCTGAAGCCACCCGTTCGGGGCAATTTTACGTGACCAACCGCTGGATGGGCGGAACACTCACAAACTTCGTCACCATTCAGAAAAGCATTGAACGCCTGAAAAAACTTGAGGGCATGTTTGCCGACGGCTCCATCAACCGCTACCAGAAGAAGGAAGTGCTGCTTCTGGAGCGTGAGATGCACAAGCTGGAGGATACGCTGGGCGGCATTAAGGCAATGGACCGTCTACCGCAGCTTGCCTTTATTATTGACCCCCACCGTGAAGACATTGCCGTGAAGGAATGCCGCAAGCTGGGCATTCCCATTGTAGCCGTGACGGATACGAATTGCGATCCGGATGTCATTGACTTTATCATTCCCGGCAACGACGATGCGATCCGCGCCATCAAACTTTTTGTAACCGCGTTTTCCGAAGCTTGTCTTGAAGGCGAGGCCATGCGCAAGGATGGCAAGAACGATGCTGCCGATGCCGAGGAAGCCATGCAGAAAGGAGCCGACGAATCTACTCCTGCCCCGGCGCAGGAGGCCCCTGCGGCCGAATAGCCCCGAAGCTTTCCTCGTGTTTTCCAGGGGCGGCGCAAGCTCTTCAGGCTGCGCCGCCCCTGTCGGGAATGTGGGATGCCCAACTGCCCGCTTGATCCTGCAGATTTGCTAACTCCGGCCTTGTTCCGGACTGTGTGGAGTATACAATGGCTATCACTGCTCAGATGGTGAAGGAACTGCGCGAAAAAACCGGCGCAGGAATGATGGACTGCAAAAAGGCCCTGGTCGAAGTCGATGGCGACATGGAAAAGGCCGTTGACTGGCTGCGCCAGAAAGGCATGGCCAAGGCTGCCAAAAAGTCGGGGCGCGCCACAAGTGAAGGTCTTGTGACTGTGGCTACAAGTGCTGACGGCAAGGATATTGCCATGGCGTCATTGCGCTGCGAAACGGACTTTGTGGCACGCGGCGAGCAGTTTCAGGCCCTTGCAGCTCATGTAGCCAAGGCCGTGCTTGAAAAGGCACCGACCGATGCCGAAGCCCTGAATGCCGCTGTTGGTGACGAAATCACCCAGCTTATTGCCTCCGTGGGTGAAAACATGCAGCTGGGGAACTTTGCACGCCACAGCAAAACGAATGACGCTGAGGTGGTGGGGCAATACATTCATGCCAACGGCAAGATTGGCGTAATGGTGTTCCTGCAATGCGGCAAAGCTGCCAGCGCAAGCAATGCCGCAGTTCTGGATCTCGCCAAGAATTTGGCCATGCAGGTAGCTGCAACCAATCCCATGGCGCTGGACGCCTCAAGCCTTGATCAGGCTGCTGTTGCTCGTGAACGCGAGGTTTATCGCCAAAAAGCCATTGAGGAAGGCAAACCCGCGCAGATCGTGGACAAAATTGCCGATGGGGCCGTGAAAAAATTCCAGAAGGAAGTCTGCCTTATGGAACAGCCCTATATACGCGACGACAAAAAAAGCATCCTCGATGTGGTGCGTGAGGCTGCCAAGGCAGCGGGCGATGAAATAACCGTGACGGGCTTTGAACGCATCCAGCTGCTGGCTGCAGAATGATGCTTCTCACGAAAACGTGTCTGTCCCTTTTCCTGCATCCTATTGACAGAGCGTAATCGGCCCAATCCAGGGCAGGTCAGTGTTCTTGCTGACCTGCCTTTTTTGCAATTATGTGCGAGGATGTGCGAGAAATCACCCGCCTGCGCAAACCTCATCTGCCGTTGTCACAAAGTTCCTTGCCTGCAGCGGCCCCGCATCCCCACAATTCCACCGATAGGCAACCAATGGCCCACCATGCCCGGCGCTGTAGTCTACGCAGGCAATCAACGGGGCAAGCGGCTCCGGCGGTTGCTGCGGAGACAACCAGTAATGGCCGATGAACAACGGCTGCTCCGGCATGTGCGTTGCTACACGCTCCTGCAGGGGCAGATCGGGAATATCATGGACACCCGGCTGTAGGGCGAGCCTTGCATACGTGTCAGCCGCGGAATCCCAAAAGCGGATACGCATGCGGGTGCGCTTTCTCCCATCGTTGTCGGTGAAGGAGTATGGGGATGGCAGGGGAATTTCCCGCCCCTTAAGCAGCGTATCCAATGCGTGGTAGGCATGGCTTTCCGGCGTTCCTTCAGGTGCATTTTTGCCGCGGGCCGCAAAGTGGTAGAAGGCACGATCCAGCACATGTTCACCCGTTACGCCCGCCTTGGTCAGACGACACATGGAAGGCGGATCCCAGCAGGCATGCACCACCGTGCAGCCGTCAAGCTCCAGCCAAACAGGCAAGGTAAGAAACCAGTGCAGGCATGCGCTGTATGCCGCACTGCCCTTGGGTGCCTCTGCAAGAAACGTGTGGTGCGGATCCGTGGGGCTCAAGCAGCGCAGTCCCAGGGCATGGCATAGGGCATTGAATTCATGGTTGCCCAGGCAGCAGAGCGCCGACCCTTCTTCCACCATGCGCTGTACCGTGCGCACGGTTTCCACCTGCTGCGGCCCGCGGTCGATGATGTCCCCCACAAAGACTGCCATTCTTTCGGGTGGATGGCGCCATACGCCACGTTTTTGAACGTAACCCAGCTTTTTTAAAAGACGGATGAGCAATGCAAGATGGCCATGAATGTCGCCGATAATGTCATATCCGGCATTGCGGAAGCGCGTCTCGGACTTGGTGTTGTCACGGGGGATATACATGCGCACAGCTCGCCTTGGGTTCGAGCACAAAAACTCAGTACAGAAAGATTGGCCCTGCCTATGGCAACGCTCCAAATACTATGACAAGCAGTCGCAAGGCAGACGGTCACAGCGTATGCAGCAAGTCTACATGACAAAAAAGTGCCGGACAAGAGCCGGATTGCATTGGGGGCGGCAGCGCAACTCCACATGCCGGCAAGCTCTGCCGAAAGAATGTCAAAAAATCGGCGCCGTGAAAGGGGAGATTTTTCCCCTCTTAATAAATATTAACAAATAATATACTGAAATTATTGTTTATTTTAATACTGGCACACATACTGCAGAGATGTGGGTACAGCTTAGCAAACACACCAGGAGGTGTCCCATGTCTTTGGTCATTAACCACAATATGATGGCGGCAAACGTCGCCCGGAATCTGAACTCTCACTACGCAAATCTTTCCAAGTCAACCCAGCGACTGTCCACAGGCCTGCGCGTCAACAGCGCAGCCGACGACGCCGCCGGACTCGCCATCCGGGAATTGCAGCGGGCCGACATTGCCGCCCTGCAGCAGGGTGCGCGCAACGCCAACGACGCCATCTCCCTTATCCAGACAGCGGATGGCGCCCTGGGCATCATCGATGAAAAGCTCATCCGCATGAAGGAACTGGCGGAACAGGCGGCCACCGGTACGTACGACTCCACCCAGCGTCTGATGATCGAGTCGGAATACCAGGCCATGGCCTCAGAAATCACCCGAATCGCCAATGCTACAGATTTCAACGGCATCCACCTGCTCAACGGCAATTTGTCCAGCGACACGCACGATGGCAGCGGCAATGGTGCCGATTCGGGCCTCGATTCAACCGGCAAGCTGAAGGTACACTTTGGCTCGGGTAACGACTCAACGGAAGACTACTATTACATCCGTATCGGCAACTCGACAGCATCAGCCTTCGGCGTTGGCAACAGTGCGGACCCCCACTCCCTGGCATACACTGTTTCCACACAGCAGGCCGCGCAGAGCGCCCTGGTGGGTCTGACACAGGCCATTGTCTCAAAGGACAAGATCCGTGCGCACTTGGGCGCCATGCAAAATCGTTTGGAAAATACCATCACCAACCTGACCACGCAGGCTGAAAATCTCCAGGCCGCAGAATCGCGCATTTCCGACGTGGATGTGGCAACGGAAATGACGCAGTTCGTACGTAACCAGATACTCACGCAATCAGCTGTGGCCATGCTGTCTCAGGCCAACAGCATGCCACAAATGGCGATGCAGCTCATCGGCGGATAAACCGCCATGTTCTAAGCTGTGGCAGACCAGAGACGGGAGGTTCGGGGGCCGTGCCCCCGAACCGCACAACCCGAACTGCCACGTGCGAAGCAGGGCCAGTCAGCAACCATCGGCAAGGCCCAGATGCCCAAGCGCCTGCCGCGCGGCATCCTGCTCGGCTTTTTTGCAGTTGGTTCCTGTGGCAACGATGTCCGTTCCGTCGGGCAAGCGCAAGAGGATTTCAAAGATCTTGGCGTGCTCCGGACCGTGGCTGCCAACGCGCACATATTGCGGCACTGCCCCAAAACGCTGTTGCGAGACTTCCTGCAAACGCGTTTTGTAGTCCTTGGACACGGCCTCAACTGCTGACTGCGGCCATCTGTCGGCAAAAAGACGCTCCACTGCTTGTGCGGCTGCGGCAAAGCCCCCATCCTCATATACAGCGGCAAGCACGGCCTCAAAAGCATCACTCAGCACGCTATCACGGCTGCGCCCCCCCTGGCTTTCTTCCCCATGTCCCAATGCAAGCAAGCTGTCCAGGCCGAATGTTCTGGCCCGTTCTGCCAAGCTCACCGTGCTCACCAAATGCGCCCGCATTCGCGTCAGCTGCCCTTCTCGTGCCTGGGGGAAACGATGGTACAGCTGTGCGGAGACGCACAGCTCAAGCACTGCATCTCCCAAAAATTCCAGCCGCTCATTATGCTCATGCTCCCCACCGCCCCGTTCATTGGCCCATGAACTGTGGGTCAGAGCCAAGGTCAGCAATTCCGGCCGTGCAAAGGTATGGCCAAGGGCCTTTTCCAGACGTAAGATATTGTCATGTATATCCGAAGTATCCATCATGACATTACTGTAGTCATTTCATGCCACATGGCAATAGAAAAAGACTTGACATGTGCTACCCCAGGGCCTAGTGAACAGTACTTCATGTTTTGCACTCCGGCAGCATACGCCTGCCGGGACAGCATTGCCAATAAGGACCCTTGCAGCCAATGAGGAGTGAGCATGGCGTACGACATTCGTTTGATGAAACTGGTCACAGGCGAACTGACCATCGGCAAATACAATGCGGAAAAGGACTGTCTGACAGAAGTGGCTGCGATCCAGTCCATTCCCACCCAACAGGGCGTACAGATGGTCATGCTGCCCTATGGTTACCCCTTTGAGCCAGAATTCACCGGCACCATCGAGGGTAAAAATTTTCTCTACCGCTACGCCAACACCCCCAAGGAACTGCAAGACAAGTATATTGAAGCCAGCAGCAACCTCACTGTTGCTGGCGGCTTGGGCAAGTTGCAGTTCAGTTCTGAACCTTTTGCCAATGCAGGCAGTGGCCTGATTAAGTAGGCAAGTCTGTTTGCGTAAGGCAAGCAAGCAACCTTTGGCGGCGTTCTGCGCCGCTTTTTTTTGAGCTTCCTCCAAACAAGGCAAAACATGCGCTCATTATTGCCCCTCATGTCCAAACCCAGCCGATATGCAGGCATTGAAGACAATGCCTGCATAAAGGATCCTGCCGGAATACGCCTGCGCGTGGCTCTGGCCTTTCCTGATACATACGATGTAGGCATGTCGTACCTGGGGCAAAAAATACTGTACGGCATTGTCAACAGCCATCCCCAATGGTGGGCCGAGCGTGTCATGGCACCGGAACGAGAAGCAGGAGAGCTGCTGCGTGCCCACAACACGCCTCTGGCAACACTTGAGAGCGACACGCCACTCGGGGACATGCACTGCCTATGCTTTTCCATCACGCATGAGCTCTGTTACACCAATGTGCTCTACATGCTCGACCTTGCGCATCTGCCTCTGCGTTCGCAAGACCGTCCACAGGACCTCAAAGCCTGCCCGCTCGTCATTGCGGGAGGTGGCGCCCTGCTAAGTGCCGAACCCCTGACTCCCTTTGTGGACATGATGGTTTTGGGCGACGGCGAGGAAAGCCTGCCCGAGCTGCTGCATTTGCTGGAAAACGCCCAGCAAAAAGGTTGGACGCGCACACAACTGCTGGAGCAAGCGTGCGCGATCAAGGGCGTCTATGTGCCCTCATTTTTTGTGCAGGACCATACCAGCAACGGCAAACCAATCTTCCCCCTGCGGCCGCAGAGGAATTCATATGCGCGTCCTGCACGACGCATCGTAGCCGACCTCAATAATGCCCCATATCCTACGAAACAGGTTGTTCCGCTAGGGGCTGTGCACAATCGCCTTTCCATAGAAATTGCGCGCGGCTGCACCCGCAGCTGCCGTTTCTGCCATGCTGGCATGGTCTACCGGCCAGTGCGGGAACGCGCCCTTACCAACATCCATGCACTGCTTGACAAATGCCTGAAGGAAACTGGTTTTGACGAAATATCCTTCCTGTCCTTGAGCACGGGCGATTTTTCAGCGCTGAAAAGTCTGAGCCTCAATGTGCTCGACCGTTGCGCAAACGAGCAAATCAGCCTTTCTCTGCCTTCGCTGCGCGTGGGCTCCATTGATGACGCTATTCTTGAACGCATGTCTCTCATACGTCGTACGGGGTGTACCCTGGCTCCGGAAGCAGGCAGTCAACGCCTGCGCGATGTCATCAACAAGGGCATCACCGAAGAGGAACTGCTGCTCCACGCACAAAAATTACTGGAGCACGGCTGGCGCATGGTGAAACTCTATTTCATGCTCGGCCTGCCCACGGAAACGGATGACGACCTTAACGCCATTGCAGACATATGCGGCAAGGTGCGTGACGCGGCCGGGCCCGGCGGTCCGCGCCTGCAGGTGACGGCTGCCCTTTCGCCCTTTGTGCCCAAACCCTTTACCCCCTTCCAGTGGTCCGCCCAAATTGGTGTTGCAGAGATACAACGACGTGTGGATATAGTTCGCCGCAGCTTCAAGGGGCAGAAACTTTTGAAGCTGCGCTGGCACGAGCCGGCCATGAGCCACCTTGAGGGCATTCTTTCCCGTGCGGACAGGCGCATGGCCGACGTTGTGGAAAAAGCCTACCGCAAGGGTGCCATCTTCGCCAGCTGGATGGATCATTTTACCCTGGCCCCCTGGCTGGAGGCCCTGGAAGAATGCGGCCTCACAGCACAGGAATATACAGGGCCGCGAGAGCCAGGAGAGCCTATGCCCTGGAGTCATTTGGAAGCCGGGGTTTCCGAAGCATTTCTCTTGCGTGAATGGCGAAGAGCACTGGAAGGCAAGGTGACCAGCGACTGTCGCTACAGCATCTGCCACCAATGCGGCGCGTGTGATACCAAGGCAGGGCCATCACGCCTGCCCCATGCCACCCATTTCAATCCTGATGATCCTGCAGCACACCTCCATTGCAATCGGCTGGTTTTTGCACAACGTGATCAGCAGGCTCATAGCCCTGCCCGCGATGCACAAGGGCACATTATCTTTCGGCAGCAGCAACGCCCCGCTGTCACGGCAGAACTGACTGTCAAGGCCGTACAGTACCGCATATGGCACACAAAAACGGGTGGAAGCGCCTTTTTGAGTCAACTGGAACTGCAGACTGCTCTTGAGAGGGCCTTGCGCCGTGCCGGCATCCCCTTGGCCTTCTCGCAAGGTTTTCACCCCATGCCCCTTCTTTCTTTCGGCCGTGCACTGCCTGTGGGTGTGGAAAGTTTTGCCGAATGGTTTGCCATTACCCTGCACCGCCATATGCCTCCCGAGGACATAACAGCCCGAGTTACCCCCTTTCTGCCACGCGGCATAGCCGTATACGACCTGGAACAGGCAGACAAGGAACATCGTACCGCACAGGCCATGGCCGAGGTCTTTGTACTGCATTTGTCCTCACCGGAGCAGGCACATGCGGCGCAGGACTGTTTTGCAGATTTCGCCCGTCAACAAGACCATATCCTTACGCGAGAGACAAAAAAGGGGCCTCGCACTGTGGACATTCGCCCCATCTTGCGGCATTGGGATGCCAAGTCCCATGAAGATAATGATAGCGCTAAACCGGTGGTGACATTTGTTGCAGACTGGAGTACAGTATACCTGTCGCCGTTGGTTTTTTGTATGGCAGTGCTGGCCCCCTTGGGTACGCCGGATGCCTTGAAGCCCCACATAGCCTTGTGCAAGACGGCGCAGATATTCCCTGACGGCAGGACACGGCCGGCAAACTACCGCTGTTGATAAGGAATTTACCATGGGATCCTGTATTCCCTTTACCGACGATGAACCCTTTTCCAAACGTGTCAAAACACTGGCAGATGACGAACTGCTGGAAATATGGGAAGAAACGCAGCAAATCGAAAGCATGCTGCAAACAGCCCTGCAGGCCAATTTGGAGATAGCCCCGGATTACGAAAGGGCTATTGTCGCAGAGCTTACCTTGCGCGCCAGCCGTCGCCTGAGCACCACAGCTTCCACCGTAAAATAATTCAGCCATAATGTGTTGCAGCAACCGCTCCCGATACGTTGCGCGGAGCATCCTTCCATGACCAGGCCTGATAACGTGTATACCCTGCAGCTTGCTGTGGACAATACAGATATAGATATGCAGGGAAGGGTAAGCAATATACGTTATGTGGCATGGATGCAGGATGCAGCCGTTGCGCATTCAACCGATCGCGGCTGGACAATGAAACGCTATGCCTCCCTCAGCCAGGGCTGGGTGGTGCGGCAACATACCATAACCTACAAACGCCCCGCTTTTTCCGGTGACATGGTAACCGTCGCCACCTGGATAGCAGCATATGCCCCAAGGCGTTGCCTGCGTCGATATGCCTTTTGGCGACAGGCCGACAAAGCATTTCTAGCTGAAGCAGAAACACAGTGGGTGTTTATTGACATGAAAAATGGCAAGCCTGTGCCTATTCCACAAGATATTCTCCAATGCTTTGCCGTAGTGGATGCCGATGCAAGCACGATCTTCCGTATATTTACTGCTTGACCACCTGACCACCTTCCATACAGTGCGCACCTGTCATCTTCTCCCTTATCGTACAGGTCCAACAGCACTGCGCTTGTATTCTTTTGCCAATGAGGTATAGTCTGTAGGATGAGGATGCGCGCATGTCTGCACATAACAACTTTTTTCTCGGTCTGGACATAGGTTCCACCACTGTCAAGCTTGCCCTGCTGGATAGCCAGGGCAAGGTGGTCGCCACCCGCTATGAACGTCATGGCACTGCCGTGCGTGCCACACTTGCCGCATTGCTGGCCGAGGTTTGCGCCCTCATTCCCGGCATCACGGCCAGCTGTGCCATTACAGGGTCGGGTGCCCTTGATTTGAGCAAGCGCCTTCTTCCCTTCGTACAAGAACTGCTGGCCACAGCCCGAGCCGTGACCTTTTGCGCGCCAGATACCACTGTAGCCGTGGAACTGGGAGGAGAAGACGCAAAACTGCTCTACCTTGGACAGGATGTAGAGTTGCGCATGAACGAGTCGTGCGCTGGCGGCACCGGGGCTTTTATTGATCAAATGGCCCGTCTGCTCAATACCGATGCAGGCGGCCTCAATGCCCTGGCGGCTCGCCATACCACGCTCTATCCCATTGCATCCCGTTGCGGAGTATTTGCCAAGACGGACATCGTGCCCCTGCTCAATGGCGGTGTGCCACGGGAAGATATTGCAGCTTCCATCTTTCAGGCCGTTGTGGAACAGACCATCGGTGGGCTTGCCTGCGGCAGGCCCATTACAGGCAAGGTTGCCTTCCTCGGTGGCCCCCTGCACTTTCTGCCCGAGCTGAAAAAACTTTTCATCAGCAATCTGGAGCTGACTCAGAAAGATATCGTCACACTAGCGGATGCACAGTGCACGGCCGCCATTGGTGCAGCCCGCTGTGCCATGGCTGATACGGATTTCACCCCCATCCAGCTGTCAGTTCTGGCTCAGAATACGGCCAATCTGGCCTCAAAACCTTCTATATCCCTCGCATCAACCCTGCCACGCCTTTTTGCCAACGAAAAGGAATATGCTGCCTTTTGTGAACGTCATGCCACGACCAATGCCCTGCCCACGGCAGACATCAGGCAGGCATGCGGTCCACTCTACCTTGGACTCGACCTCGGCTCCACAACAGTCAAGGCCGTACTGACAGACAGTGCAGGGCACATACTTGGCTCGTGTTATGCTTCCAACGGAGGCAACCCCCTGCATACCCTCTTGCCGCCACTGGCTGACATGCTGGAAAACATTCCGTCCACTGCCTGGCTGTCAGCCGCTGGGGCCACGGGTTATGGCGCACGTCTTGCTGCATCAGCTCTGGGGGTGGATGTCACACCCGTAGAGACTCTGGCCCACTTCAAGGCAGCATCACGCCTTGTGCCTGATGTGAGCTACGTCATTGACATTGGCGGACAGGACATGAAGTGCCTCAAGATCGAACAAGCTGTTATCAGTGACGTCAATCTGAACGAGGCATGTTCAGCCGGCTGCGGTGCATTTCTGGAGAGTTTTGCCCGTGGCCTCAACCTGAGCATGGAAGAATTTGTTCGTATTGCCCTCTTTGCTGAACACCCTGCAGACCTGGGTTCCCGCTGTACCGTATTCATGAATTCACGCGTCACCCAGGCCCAGAAAGACGGCATGCAGATGGCCGACATCGCCGCAGGACTCTGCTACTCTGTTGTGCGCAATGCGCTGGACAAGGTGCTGCGCATCAAAAATCTGGAAGAACTGGGATCGCATGTAGTGGTACAGGGTGGTTCCTTTCTCAACGATGCCCTGCTCTGCGCCATGGAACGCACGCTTAAACGACATGTGCATCGGCCCGCCACCTCCGGTCTCATGGGTGCTTACGGAGCAGCATTGGAAGCGCAGGAAAACACACACAGCGCTTCTGCCCGTTCGGCAATTTCACCTGCCATGATACGCGGCCTCGGCATGCGCACGCGCAGCTTCCGCTGCCGCGAGTGCGGCAATCGTTGTCTTCTCACGGAAACGCGTTTTTCCAACGGTGCACGGCATATTGCCGGCAATCGCTGCGATAAGTTTAGTGAAGCGCATGTAAACAATGTCACCCCAGCTCCCAATCTTTTCGCATGGAAAAACAAACGCCTTTTCAACTATGAGCCCCTACCTATTCATCAGGCACCGCGCGGCAGGCTAGGCATCCCCCGTGTACTCAATGTCTATGCGCACTATCCCTTTTGGTTCACGCTGTTCACGACGCTGGGTTTCAGGGTTGAACTCTCCCCACCCACAAACCGTGCCCTTTTTGCTGCCGGTCTAGCCTCAGTGCCATCACAGAGCGTCTGTTACCCTGCCAAGCTGGCACATGGCCATGTACTGGCCTTGCTTGAGCAGGGCATCAAACACATCTTCTTTCCCTGTATTCCCCGTGAGGCCAAGGAATTCGCAGAAATGTGCGACTCCTTCTCCTGCCCTGTGGCCTGCGGCTATCCGCAGGTTGTTCGTGACAATCTGCCAGATATCAAGGACAGAGGGGCCGAGCTGCACACTCCCTTTGTCAATGTGACACACACAGCGTCACTTGCACGCAATCTGTGCCAGGAATTCAGCCTGCCGCGTGGAGAGGTTCGGGCAGCCATCCGCGCCGCCAGAGAAGAACAGGCGCGCTATCAAAACGAACTGCATCTTGAGGCCGAACGCATGTATGAGGATGTGCGGCGCCACAGGGGGATACTGGTAGTGTTGGCTGGCAGACCCTACCATGTTGACCCTCAGGTACACCACGGACTTCCTGAGTTTATCGCCTCATTGGGCGCTACGGTCATCAGCGAGGATGCTCTACCTGGTAGCTGGGCCAACCACCGCCTTAATACGCAGTTTAGGGTACGCAACCAATGGACCTACCCTGCACGCCTATATAGAGCGGCAACCTGGGTGGCAGAGGCAAACCATGGTGATGCGCGCGTGGAGCTTGTGCAACTGACATCCTTCGGCTGCGGCATTGATGCCATAACTGCAGACCAAATGAAGGAGCTGCTGCGGGCGCACGGCAAACTGTATACCTTGATCAAGATGGATGAAGGCAATGCCCTTGCTTCGGCACGTATACGCATACGCTCACTTCTGGCGGTCAGCCGCAAGACCCAGCAGGCCAAACGCAAACGGGAAGGAATTACCATAGCCCCTCTTTCCAAGCTGACGGATGCTGTACGCACGATCCTCATACCTCAAATGGCCCCTCTGCACTTTCCCCTCATTGCGGGAGCTCTCGCAGGCACAGGACGTACTGTGCGCCTGCTGCCTGAGGTCTGTCACAAAGCCATTAGCCTGGGACAAGCCTTCGTGCATAACGACGCCTGCTATCCGGCAATCGTAGCCATTGGGCAACTGCTGTACACTCTGGAAGAGGAGGATGTGGACCCAACAAGCACAGCCCTCTTGCTTTCACAAACGTGTGGCCCATGCAGAGCCAGCAATTATCCCGCCCTGTTACGCAAGGCTCTGCATGAAAGCGGGCATGACAGTATTGCTGTTTTTACATTGACTGCCTCCAATGGGGAGGGACAAACAGCCCTGCGTCTTGACAGGAGCATGCTCTGGCGTCTTATGCTGGGGATGTTAGCGGGCGACATGTTGCAGCGTCTTTCTCTGTACACGGAAACCTATGAACGCCACAAGGGACTGACAAAAGACCTGACAGAGCACTGGCTTAACCGCCTCACTCCCGTTATTCGTGCCGGTGATGAAAGCGCATTGCGCCATTTGTTGCCCGTGCTCACTCATGACTTTGCAGCCATTCCTCTCAATGAGGAACATCGCCCCCGCGTAGCTGTAGTTGGTGAAATCCTGCTCAACTACCATCCGGATGCCAACAAACATATTATAGCACAAATTCGTCACGAGGGGGGAGAACCTCTCCTGCCAGACCTTGCCAATTTCATGCTCTATTGTCTGAGAGATGCCGTCTATGACTGGCAACACCAGGGAGGCCGCATGTGGCCTGCGCTGGGTAACAGCCTGGCTATGCGCCGTATTGAAGGCATGCGCAGGTACATGCGGGCGGCACTCAACACATCCCCCATAAGCGAAAAGGTCATGCCTATCGCCCATATTGACAGGCTGGCTCGCCTGGGTGCACGTGTGCTTTCACTTGGCAACGCGGCTGGGGAGGGATGGCTTTTGCCTGCAGAGATGCTGGAATTCCTTGAGCACGGGGCAAGCAATATCCTTTGCCTGCAACCCTTCGGTTGTCTGCCCAATCATGTGGTGGGACGCGGATCGTTCAAAGCTGTACGCCGCCAACGCCCCGAGGCCAACGTTATGGCCTTGGATTACGACCCTGGCAGCAGCGAAGCCAATCTGCTCAACCGCATACGTCTTTTTATGGCCATTGCGCGTGAGCACGAACAGGAGCGGCAGCAAACCGCCCATCAACCCAGCTCAAGCATAGTTGATCTGGCAGCGTCGCGTTTCTACTGAACGCCTTTGTGTGTTACGCATCAGCGCTGTGGCGTGGCGGGAGCTCACGGCCACCATCCTTGAGGCGTTGCAAAAACTTATCCCGACACTCATAGCTGCAAAAGCTGTACACCTTGTCGCCATCGCGCACGGAAATTGCCTCAGCCTTGACCACATAGGCACCACATTCCGGATCTTTGACCATCTCCCCGGCAGCCACCCTACGCTCCAAATCTACCGCTTCTTCTTGTGCCGTTTCCTTTTTCTTTTTCAGAAGATCATTGGCAAACAGACGATAGAGTGCATATACTGCAATAAGCAAAATAAGCCATTTCCACATAGTTGCCCTCCTTGACACAACTGCCCATTATGTCACTTTGCCAAGATAGCATACAGGTCTTTGCCAGTCACTGAAAAATGCAGTCCCCTTCCCTGCGATACTTCAGGCGTTGCAGCCACCAGATGGCGGGACGCCCGTTAATACGCACATGGGGAGCCACATCCAACAGAGGGATCAAAGCAAAGGCCCGTTGTGTCAGTCGTGGATGAGGCACCATGCAGTGTGCATGCGTACTGCGGACCTGCCCAAAAAGCAGAAGATCCGCATCGATGCTTCGCGGACCAAAACGCAGAGCAGGATCAGAGCTGCGTACTCGGCCAAGATCTGTCTCCACAATGAGCAAGGCATCCACCAGGCTACAAGGGTTCCAGGAAGAACCTGGCTCGACTTCTAAAATCTGGTTATGGAACCAAGGTTGATCTGCATATCCCTGTGGTTCGGTACGATATACCGGTGATTGCGCACAAAGGTGCATATCAGGGAAATTGGCTATGTTTTCGCAGGCGAGATGCAGCATGTGGCGAGCGTTTTCTGCATTGGAGCCCAGACAGATATACGCCTTTAGATCAGTTTTTTTGATGCCACAAACATAGGCCATCATACGCTTGCATTCTACACTCTACAAATCATGCACAAAAACACCTGATCTTTATTCAGACGTTTTATGGCAGCATCGGTTGCTAGCCATGCATCAATGCGATGCCAGATTCTCTCTGGCAGCGAAAATATCAGATCATGCTTGTGAAAAAACGTACGGTTTGCTGTATTGCAGCAAACCTGCATCCTATTTGTGCAACTTTTCAGCAATGAGCTCGCGGATGATCCTGTTCAAGCCAGGCAGATCAGGTTTGGAGACTTGCCTGTCCGCACCTGCCTTGATGCCTTGATCAAACAGGGTGTTGGTAATGAGCGAAGAAAAAAGAATAATGGGCAATTTATTCAGACGTGGTGTGTCACGAATTTTGGCAGTAAGTGTATGCCCGTCCATTTCTGGCATTTCAATGTCAGAAATAAGCAGATGAATCACATCGGTGATCACCTTACCCTTGGCTTCGGCATTCTTATCCGTATTGACAAGAAAATCCCATGCCTCACGCCCATTGGCTGCTTCGTCCACATGAAAACCAGATTTCTCCAGCGCAGACTTTACAATATGCCGCAAAGAATTGGAATCGTCAGCCAGCAGCAAATGGAACTGCTCTGCATCCTGCACAGGGGTAGTGTCCACCTCCACCTGGCTCATATCCAGCGTAGTGTCCAGGGCGGCGAGGATTTTCTCCATGTCCAAAATAAAAAGCACCCGGTTATCAATGTGCAAAATGCCGGTAATACTGTCGCGTGAGTAGGCCTGTACGAATTTATTGGGCGGTTCAATGCGATCCCATGTGATACGGTGTATGCTGGTGACCGAAGACACCATGAAAGCCGTCTGTACCCCACTGAACTGCGTTACAATAACCTTGGTACTCTCTTCTGAAGCCATTTCCTTGCCCAGCCATGTTGCCAGATTGAGCAAGGGCAGAACTTTGCCACGCAGGTTAAAGGTACCGAGAACACAAGGGTCACTCTTGGTGGGTACGCTGGTAATGCCAGGAAGACGGATAATCTCCAACACCTTGGCCACATTGATGCCGTAGTGCCCACTGTATATTGAACCGTCGGGCTGCTTTTCGTCGATAATGAATTCAATGATTTCTAGCTCATTGTGGGTAACGTCAAGCACGCTGATTTGCGACATGGCATTCCATCCTGTACAGCCGAAGATCTGATCTCCATCTTCGATTTCCCACGAGAAACAATCCACTACAGGTTCATCGACAAAAGTGGCATATCCTTAAGGGCAACGCTGTAGGTTCTTGCCTGTAACGGCAGAGAGAGTATAACATGCCATGCCCATTATTCTCGAGCCGTTGCCGCTCGTGGAACATCCCGTTGTGGACAAAATGAAAACATTTCACATTTTCCACAACTGGGTTTGCGGGCACGGCACACATCCCGGCCAAAGGAAACCATGCGGTGGTTCACATCGCCCCATTCCTCACGGGGAAACACTTGCATGAGATCACGTTCAATAGACACAGGATCAGTAGTATCCGTAAGACTCAAACGGTAGCTAATGCGCTTGACATGCGTATCCACCGCGATACCCTCGTTGATGCCATAAGCACCAGACAGCACAACATTGGCCGTCTTACGGGCAACACCAGGCAATGTTATGAGTTCTGCAATGCTTCGTGGAACCGCCCCCTTAAAGACGTCGCGCACTCGCCGAGCTGCCCCAAGAAGGTTCTTTGCCTTGCTGTGAAAAAAACCGGTAGATCGAATGACCTTCTCCAAGTCTTCCAGCGATGCTTCAGCCAAGGATGCCGGGTCAGGCCAACGCTGAAAAAGCTCAGGCGTTACGGTGTTCACCCTTGCGTCAGTACACTGGGCTGCCAGCACAGTGGCCACAAGCAATTCCCAAGCGTTAGCTGCCACAAGGTGCGGGTGGGAATATGGATAACGTATCTTTAAGGCAGCAAGTACCTTGCATGCCAGATCCTTACGAGAGCTCATTCAGAAAATATGCCACAGCAAGCCCGAGCCTGCAAGGTAAGACCTGTGTACGGCAGAAATATAAATAACATACTGATATAATAAATAACCGTGTACGCTGTTCTCGCATTTTAGTCCCGGTGCCATTCCCTCCACATTGTCCTGTAAATCAAGGGACAGCTTTATCGGATAGAGATATAAGAACTGCTACTACGTCTACGTCTTTCCAAGAATTAATGTTTGCAGGCATGTCTGATGGGATAGACCCGGCACCCAAGGAGCTATAAGCTCACCGGTATCAACAAGTACCACAGGTGATCATTGAGATACACCAAAAATAATGGGAGCCGGG